>NZ_SZZV01000007.1:0-268313 GCF_009829935.1 Pantoea sp. Seng
GAGCCATGATCAAACTCTTCAATTTAAAGTTTGATTTGCTGCAACAAGTGCAGCGATGCTCATCTGTAAAACGTCATAATGAATTTCATTATGTGTTCACTCGTGAGACTTGATATTTTTTACGTCCGGAGACGTTGATATCAATCCTGCGAGTGCCCACACAGATTGTCTGATAAATTGTTAAAGAGCGGTGCAATCAGCGCCTTAAGCTGCTGTTGCGAGGTGGCGTATATTACGCTTTCCTCTTTCAGAGTCAAACACTTTTTTCAGCGTTTTTCTCCGGCGGGATGAATTTCTTCACTCCCTGCTGAGCCGCCTGCGTTGCCGCTTTGCCGTCTCAGTGGTGGCGCATTATAGGGAGTTATTCGGGGCTGACAAGGGTTTATTGCAAAAAATTGACTGGGCGCTACTTTTTTAACCGAACAGGCTAAAAACAGACATTTCTCGATCAATAATCAGTCAAAAGCGCCCGTTTGGCGGCACAAATCAGCGTCACGCGTATAAGCACCAATGCTATTCTGTTAGTCCAACGCCGTTTTCTTTGTTGCAGACTGAACAATTATTAAAGAAGGACTTTCAATGATTCGCTCCGCGCGCAGTATGGCCGGCTTGCCCTGGATCGCCGCAATGGCGTTTTTCATGCAAGCCCTCGATGCCACCATCCTCAATACTGCGCTTCCTGCTATCGCCACCAGTCTCGACCGATCCCCTCTTGCCATGCAATCTGCTGTGATCAGCTATACGCTCACTGTCGCCATGCTGATCCCGGTCAGCGGCTGGCTGGCCGATCGCTTCGGCACGCGCAAGGTCTTTATCGTGGCCGTTTCACTGTTTACGTTAGGGTCTTTAGCATGTGCACTCTCGGGCTCGCTGAGCATGCTGGTTATCTCACGCATTATCCAGGGTGTTGGTGGCGCGATGATGATGCCGGTCGCGCGCCTGGCATTGTTGCGTGCTTATCCACGCAGTGAATTGCTGCCGGTACTTAACTTTGTGACCATGCCGGGATTAGTCGGACCGATTCTGGGGCCGATGCTCGGTGGCTTGCTGGTCACCTACGCCAGCTGGCACTGGATATTCCTGATCAACATTCCCATCGGCATCGCGGGCATCTTCTATGCACGTAAATATATGCCGGATTTCACCACGCCTAAGCGCCGCTTTGATTTTGGCGGCTTCATTCTGTTTGGCTTAGGTCTGGTGCTGATATCCGTCGGTATCGAACTTTTCGGAGAGCGTATCGTGTCGCCGTGGCAGGCGGTGCTGGTGCTGTTAGCCGGTGTCGCGCTATTGCTTCTATATATAGTGCATGCACGCCGCCATCCTGCACCGCTGATCAATTTACCTATGTTTAAGACCCGAACCTTCTCGGTTGGCATCATTGGTAATATCGCGGCACGTCTGGGCACGGGTTGTATTCCCTTCCTGATGCCATTGATGTTACAGGTGGGCTTTGGTTATCCCGCACTGATAGCGGGTTGCATGATGGGGCCAACAGCGATTGGCTCGCTGCTGGCCAAATCCACCGTGACACAAGTGCTACGTCGCTTCGGCTATCGTAAAACGCTGGTCGGTATCACCATCATCATCGGCATTCTTGTCGCCAGCTTCTCACTGCAAACACCGGGTGAAAGTGTATTAATGCTGTTAGCCGCGCTGTTTGTATTAGGTATGGCGATGTCGACACAATTCACCGCGATGAACACCATCACACTGGCCGATTTGAATGATGAGAATGCCAGCGGTGGTAACAGCGTGCTGGCAGTAACGCAGCAGGTATCGATCAGCTTTGGCGTGGCCGTCAGTGCGGCGGTACTGCGTTTCTATCAGGATTTCGAGAGCACAACTGTGCAGCAATTCCACGCCACCTTCCTGACGATGGGCGTGATCACCGTGCTGTCCGCGTTTGCTTTCCTGATGCTGCGTCCCGGCGATGGCCGCAATCTGATCGCTAATCGCGAGAAAAAGAAGAAAACCGCTTAAACCGAACCGCGTTCCACCAGCTCCGGCGTCAATACCAGCGTTTGCTGGCTGGCGTCGGGATCGCTCATACGATGAATCAGCGTATCAATCGCCAGTTCGCCCAGTTCATCCTTGGGCTGATGGATGGTACTAAGCGGTGGTGTGAGATAACGTGCCAGTTCGATATTGTCATAACCCATCACCGCGATATCTTGCGGCACGCGTAATCCCGCCTGGAATAGCGCGTGATATACGCCCACTGCCATCGCATCGTTACTGGTGAAAACCGCTTCGGGTAGCAACTCAAGGGTCAGTAGCTGGTTCATCGCATTAAACCCACCCTGAAATTCGAAATCACCGTCGACCACATAGCCGGGCAACACCGGTAATCCACTGTTGGTCATCGCTTTATGGAAACCTTCCAGACGCAAACGCGCCGGGGTTTTATCCTGAGGGCCGGCAATACAGGCAATACGCGTGTATCCGCGATCGATCAGATGCTGTGTTGCCAGTTCACCGCCCAGCAGCGCATTATCCTGAATGATGTCGCCACGCCCTTCAAACGGCGCCCAGTCCATCATCACCATGGGTACGGACGGATAACGATTGAGGATCTCCGCAGAGGGAAGGTGCGTCTCGGTGCACATCATTAATAAGCCATCGACACGCTTTTGCATCAGCGTTTCGAGGCTGCGATTCATGCGCTCTTCATCGCCTTCGGTATTGCACAGAATCAGGCTGTAGCCGCGCTCGTAGCAGCTATTTTCTACGCCGCGTACCACTTCTGAATAAAACGGGTTACTGCTGGCCGTCAGTAACATGCCAATAGTGCGGGTTTGGTTGATTTTCAGGCTGCGTGCCAGCGCGGAGGGCGCGTAATTCAGCTCACGGATTGCCTGATCCACTTTTTCCCGCACCTGTTCGCTCACAAAACGATTGTTATTGATGACGTGGGAAACAGTGGAAGTGGAGACGCCCGCCAGGCGGGCGACATCTTTCATGGTCGCCAAAGGCTTAACCCTGTTGCTGCAGGAAGTTATCGATCTCAGTGCGCCACGGCACTGAGGGCTGCGCACCCGGACGCGTCACCGCAATTGCGGCGGCGGCATGGGCAAAACGCACGGCATCATGCATTGCAACACCTTCCAGACGCGCGGTAATAAAAGCACCGTTAAAAGTATCGCCCGCTGCGATGGTGTCGATAGCCTGCACGGTGAAGCCCGGAATACGCACGCCTGTGCCCTGCTCGCTCAACCACACACCACGACGACCTAAGGTAATCAAAACGGTAGAGATGCCTTTATCATGCAACGCCTGCGCCGCATGTGCTGCATCTTCATCACTTTTCACCGCGATGCCGGTCAGAATTTCGGCTTCGGTTTCGTTCGGTGTGATGATATCGATTAAGGCCAGCAGCTCATCAGACAAATGTGTGGCAGGCGCTGGATTCAGAATCACTTGCGTGGCATTGGCACGCGCAATCTTCGCTGCCGCCAACACGCTTTCCAGCGGCGATTCCAACTGCATCAGCAAGGCCTCAGCATCAGCAATCACTTGCTGATGGCGATCGACACAGGCTGGCGTCAGCGCCGCGTTAGCACCGGAATAGATGCCGATATTATTTTCACCTTCGCCATTCACGAAGATCATCGCCACGCCGGTGGCTTCGTCTGCCACGATTTCTACCGGAGCAGTATCAATACGGTCCTGCTGCAGCTGCTGGCGGATACGTTCGCCAATGTCATCTGCACCTACACAGGCAATAAAAGCGATATCCGCGCCAGCACGACCGGCCGCCACGGCCTGGTTAGCCCCTTTGCCACCAAAGGCAATCTGATACTGTTTGCCGATCACCGTTTCGCCCGGACGCGGAAAATGGGTGAGGTTCAGAATGTGGTCGGCATTGATGCTGCCAAGTACCGCCAGTTTTGCGCTTGTGTTCATAGGGAGTGATCCAGAAAGTTGCGCCACCAGGACGGTGGCGCGTTGCCATGCTTTTCTTTGTTTTTTATTTGGTGACCAGCTTCAGGTCAACTGGATTAACCGACTGTACTTTTTCGCCTTTCAGCACTTTATCTGCAGTGTCCACACCAATCACGCCAATTTTATCAGGCATCTGCGCCACTGTGGCGGTCAGTTTACCGGCTTCTACCGCTTTCACACCGTCAGCGGTACCGTCAAAGCCCACCACCAGTACATCGGTTTTACCGGCAGTCTGCAGCGCACGCAGTGCACCCAGCGCCATTTCGTCGTTCTGAGCAAATACAGCCTGTACATCCGGATGCGCCTGCAGCAGGTTCTGCATCACGTTCAGACCTTTAGTACGGTCGAAATCTGCTGGCTGGCTCGCCAGGATATTAAATTTGTGCGCATCAGCAGCCTGCTTGAAGCCTTCGCCACGCTCGCGCGCTGCGGAAGTCCCGGCAATACCCTGCAGCTCGATGATTTTTGCGCCATCGCCCAGTTTCTTCGCGATGAAGTCACCGGCCATTTTGCCGCCGAAGCGGTTGTCAGAAGCCACGTGGCTCACCACGGTGCCTTGTGCCGCCACGCGGTCCAGGGTGATCACCGGAATGTTGGCCTGGTTGGCCATCTTCACGGCGTTACCCACGGCATCAGAATCCGTTGGGTTAATCAGCATCAGCTTGGTGCCACGCACAGTCAGATCCTGTACGTTCGCCAGCTCTTTCGCCGGGTTATTCTGCGAATCCAGCACCACCAGGTTATAACCCAGTTTGTCGGCTTCTTTCTGTGCGCCATCTTTCAGAGACACAAAGAACGGATTATTCAGCGTTGATACAACCAGCGCAATGGTGTCCTTAGCCATCGCGCCAGCACTGAGGGTGGCGCCAAGGATGACGGCCAATGCAGTTAACTTTTTCATTTATAGAGTCCTGTGTGAAGGTCAGAGTTATTTGCTGCTTTTGTTATCCACCAGCACCGCCAGCAGAATGACAACGGCTTTAACAATCATTTGGTAGTAAGAAGATACGCCCATCAGATTCAGGCCGTTGTTCAGGAAACCCAGGATCAGCGCGCCAATCAGCGTGCCCATAATGCGACCTTTACCGCCCGCCAGGCTGGTTCCGCCTAAGACCACCGCCGCGATGGCATCCAGTTCATAACCGGTACCTGCCGTCGGTTGCGCAGAGGAAAGCCGCGCGACTTCGATGGTGCCCGCCAGCGCCGCCAACAGACCACACAGCGAATAGACGATGATTTTGACGCGGTTAACATTGATGCCTGACAGACGTGTCGCCGCTTCATTGCCGCCTAACGCATAGATGTAACGACCGAGGCGCGTGTGATGCAGCATGTACCACGCCAGCGCGAACACCACTGCCATCAGCCACACCGGCGTTGGGATACCCAGCGGACGGCCAATACCGAACCAGCCGAACAGATCGGCGTTATCACTGAAACCGGTGTTGATCGGGCTACCGTTGGTGTACACCATGGTGACGCCGCGCAGCAGCAGCATCATCACCAGCGTGGCGATAAACGCCTGTACCTTGCCGCGCGCCACAATCACGCCGGTAATACCACCAATCGCCGCACCCAGCGCCAGCGAAGCCGCTACTGCCACCAGCGCATTCACTTCCAAACCGACAATTGAGGCGGCGACTGCACCGGTGAGCGCCAGCAGCGATCCCACCGACAGATCAATACCCGAAGTCAGAATCACCAGCGTCATGCCGACGGCCATAATGGCGTTAACCGAGGTCTGCTGCAGGATGTTGAACATGTTGGCAACGGTGAAGAAGTTCGGGCTTTGGCTCGCCACCACGGCAATCAGCACGATCAGCGCAATCAGCGATTTCTGCTCCAGCAGCCAGGCTTTGCTAAACCAGCGACGGCTGGCGGGTAAGGTTTGGGTGCTCATACAACTAACTCCTCGCTGTGTTGCTTACCGACTGCCGCCGCCATCAGGGATTCCTGGGTAGCCTGCTCACGGGAAAATTCGCCACTCAGATGGCCTTCATGCATCACCAGGATGCGATCGCTCATGCCCAGCACTTCCGGCATTTCCGATGACACCAAAATGATGCTTAGCCCTTCGGCTTTAAACTGGTTAATTAACTGATAAATCTCTTTTTTCGCACCCACGTCCACGCCACGCGTCGGCTCATCCAGAATCAGTACGTTCGGGCGCGTCATTAATCCGCGCGCAATCGCCACTTTCTGCTGATTACCCCCCGACAGCAGGCCAATCGGCTGCTCCATTGACGGGGTTTTAACGTTGAACAAACGGATGAAGTCGCCTACTGCCAGTTGTTCTTCACTGTGTTTCAGATTACCGGTGGCATGGCTGAAATAGCGCAGCGCGGTCAATGACATGTTCTCTTTCACCGACATGCCGAGCACCAGGCCATCGCGCTTGCGGTCTTCTGAGATGTAGACGATGCCGTTGGCCAGGCCGTCCTGGGGTGATCGGGTAATAATTTCGCGACCGTTGAGCGTAACGGTGCCGTTGCTGCGAGGCAGTGCGCCGTACAGCACTTTCATCAGTTCCGTCCGTCCCGCGCCCATTAAACCGGAAATGCCAAGGATTTCCCCTTTGCGCAGGTTAAAACTGACGTTATCCACGCCCGGCCCGCTGAGATTTTTAACAGTTAAACGAATATCGCCCGGTGCCTGATCAATATGCGGATATTGATCTTCCAGCTTACGGCCCACCATCATCTCGATCAGACTCTCTTCGCTGAGATCGCTCACCGCGCGCTCGGCAATAAATTGCCCGTCACGAAACACGGTGACATCATCGCAAATCTCGAAGATCTCTTTCATACGGTGCGAGATATAAACAATGCCGCAGCCCTGCGCTTTCAGTTCATTGATGACGCGGAACAGCGACAGGGTTTCGGTATCGGTCAGCGCATCGGTCGGTTCATCCATAATGATGACCTTCGACTCGAAGCTAAGTACTTTGGCGATCTCAACCATCTGCTGATCGCCAATCGATAAATCGCCCACCAGCTTATGGCTGTTGAAGCGCAGGTTCAGACGATGTAATAAGGCATCCGCCTCGGCGTACATCCGGTTCCATTCGATGCGGCCAAAGCGGTTAACAAATTCGCGACCGAGGAAAATATTCTCTGCAACGGTCAATTGCGGAATCAGGTTGAGTTCCTGATGAATAATGCCAATGCCCGCTTCCTGCGACGCTTTCGGTCCAGAAAAAGCCACATCCTTGCCCAGCCACTGCAGAGAGCCCGCATCCATGCTGTAAATGCCGGTCAGCACTTTCATCATGGTGGATTTCCCCGCGCCGTTTTCACCCACCAGCGCCATCACGCGCCCCGGATAAACAGCCAGCGAAGCGCCATTCAGCGCTTTCACGCCGGGAAACGACTTTTCAATCCCTTTGAGTTGCAATAACGGTTGCATAACGACCTCAGAAGGTTACGCCAGCGCTCAGGATGACATTCGCATACGGAGAACACTCTCCGCTGCGAATGACGGCCTGACTACGCTGCGTTTCTTGTTTGAACTGTTCATGGCTGGTGTAACGGATGGTGATGACATTCCCCTGGTGCCGTTGCAAGGCATCGAGCACGGCGAGCAGTGCGCTGTGGAGTTGCGGATTGTGTTGCTTGATCTCCTCCGCCATCAGGGCGCTTTCGACTTGCATCTCCTGAGTGACAACATCAACCACCTGTAAAAATTCGGGCGTTCCCGGCGTCAACGCCAGGTCGATTCGCTGTGGTCCGGCCGGAATCGGCAAGCCCGCATCCGCAATCGTCAGCGTATCGGTGTGCCCCAGGCGGGCAATCACATGAGAGAGTTCAGCGTTTAACAAGCGACCTTTTTTCATTTCTTCCACTCCACAGCGAAACGTTTCGCTGAGCGGGAGTGTATTAAATGTGCGCGGCAACTCAATGACGTCATCACGGAAATGTGATCGTCATCGAAACGTTTCGCTTGTGCCGGGAATAATTTGAGTTTGGTGGGGGATGCGAGCCGCCTGAGCGGCTCTGAAGGGTGTTATGGCAGCTTGCGGACCTGCTTAACGTCCAGTTCAATGGAATTAAAGTCCTTATCCAGCTCGCCGGTCAGTTCAACCTGATCCTTCGGAGTGATGGTCTGTCCGTGCCAACGCTTATGGTCGATTTCCACTTTCATGTTGCCGCTACCGTCACGGAACAGATAATCCTCATCGCCGATTTGCTTATCCAGATAACCGCGCACGGTGATCCAGCTGTCATCTTTCATCTCTTCAGCCTGCTTCACTGTTACGACGCTGGTGTTATCGGCCTGGAAGCCGCCGGCGTGAACCTGAGCCTTTGGCGCACTGGGATCAACAAAGCCACCCTGCTGCGCGGCCAGAACCGGCGTCGATGCCAACATCACAATCGCAATTAACGCTGCACTCTTTTTCATTTTTCACCTCTGTTCCATGAATGTGTGGGATACGGAAGCCATTACAGCATAGGGTTCTTAACAGGATCTTAAGGGTAAAAAAAACACGAAAAATAGCCAAAATGCAGCGATTGACGCTGTACAAGCCGGTTTTGGCTTCGTATAACGACTCCTGCACTAAAGGAGAAACGCATGCGCATATTATTGATTGAGGACGACAAGCTTATTGGCGATGGCTTGAAAGTGGGGCTAACGAAACTCGGTTTCAGCGTTGACTGGTTCGTCTCAGGCGAAGCGGGATTCCAGGCCCTGCCAGCCGCGCCATGGGATGCCGTGGTACTGGATCTTTCGCTACCCGAGCGCGATGGACTGGAGATCCTGCGTCAATGGCGTGAGCAAGGCGCAGATGTGCCTGTATTGATCCTCACCGCACGCGATGCGCTCGATCAGCGCATACAAGGATTACAGTCAGGCGCTGACGACTATTTGTGTAAGCCCTTCGCGCTCGCTGAAGTCGCCGCGCGTTTACAGGCGCTGATTCGCCGCCGTCATGGACAACTACAGCCCGAGTTGAAACACGGCAAGGTGGTGATGTCGCCCAGCAGCCACAGCGTCTGGATTGACGGCGAAACCATCAGCCTGAAGAGCCGTGAACTGGCGCTGCTGGAGCTGTTTATGCGCAATCCAGGTCGCGTGCTAACCCGCAGCCAGCTGGAGGAAAAACTCTATAGCTGGGATGACGATGTCTCCAGCAACGCAGTAGAAGTGCATATTCATCATCTGCGCAAAAAGCTCGGCACAGCGTTTATTCGTACCGTTCACGGCGTGGGTTATACACTCGGTGCGGCAGAATGAGTCTATTTCTACGACTCGCCATCGGCTTTGTGCTGCTGATTACGCTGTGCGGTGGGATGGCCAGTTACAGCGCCTGGCATCAGACCCGCGACACCGTTAATGAGCTATTCGATACCCAGCAAATGCTGTTTGCCAAACGCCTGCTGTCACTCGATCCCACCAGCTTGCACGCCGCCTCACTGCCAAAAACCAAATCCATTTTGCGCCATCACCGCGGCGATCAGGATGATGATGCACTGGCGTTTGCCATTTTCCGTGCGGACGGCCAGCCGTTGCTTAACGATGGCGAGAACGGGCGCGATATGCAGTTTGATGATAAGCGTGACGGTTTTCGCGAAGGTCGTCTGCGCGGCGACGATGAGAGTTGGCGGCTGCTTTGGCTGACTTCTGCTGATAAACAATATCGCGTGGTAGTGGGCCAGGAGTGGGAATACCGCGACGATATGACGCGCGATCTGGCACTGGCGAGTTTGATGCCGTGGCTTTACGCCATGCCTTTTATGCTGCTGATGCTGCTGGCATTGGTGTGGTTCGAATTGCGCCCGCTAAAGCGCCTGACGGCATCACTCCAGTTGCGAGCACCCGATGACGCCACACCGCTCGACGAAGCACGCTTGCCCAAAGAGGTGCAGCCGTTGGTGGCGGCATTAAACGGGCTGTTTCACCGTATGGCGCAACTCGTGCAGCGCGAGCGCCGTTTTACCTCCGATGCGGCGCACGAACTGCGCAGTCCGTTAGCTGCACTGCGCGTGCAGAGTGAGGTGATTCAGCTGGCGGATGATGACGAAGCAATGCGCAAACGGGCATTGCAGCAGCTTGATAGCGGCATCCAGCGCGCCACACGGCTGGTGGATCAACTCTTGACGCTATCAAGAGTGGAAGCGGACGATCTGCGCAGCGAATTTCAGCCGGTGCCACTGGCACCGCTGCTGCAAAAGCTTCTGATAGAACATTTTCCACAGGCCGAGGCGCAGCAGATGGATCTGCAATTGCATGCACAGGCCGAACCAGTGATGAACGGTCATCCTCTGCTGTTGAATTTGCTGATGCGTAACCTGCTGGATAACGCGCTGCGCTATGCGCCGCCGGGCAGCCAGATTCAGTTCACGTTAAACGCGCGGGCGATAATTATTGAAGATAACGGGTCAGGCGTTAGCGATGAGCAGCTTGCGCGCCTTGGTGAGCGTTTCTGGCGACCGCCGGGGCAAACGCAAACGGGCAGCGGTTTAGGAATATCGATTGTGAAAAACATTGCGCAACTGCACGGTATTCGCATCACATTCAGCCATGTGCAGCCTCAAGGCTTGCGCGTCACCTTGAGCTGGTGACGCGCTTAATCCTTAAATCTCGACCTGCGTGCCCAGCTCGATCACGCGATTAGGCGGGATTTCAAACTGATCCGGCGCACGCAGCGCATTGCGTTGCAGCGCAAGGAACAGTTTGCCGCGCAGACGCAGATACCACGGGCGATCGCCGATAATCAGCGATTCATGGGACATGAAGAATGAGGTTTCCATCATGCGGCAGTTGAGACCTTCCAGCCCGCAGCGGTGGAAAATTTCTTCCACGTTCGGGGTCTCACGCCAGCCGTAGCTCGCCACCACGCGCCAGAAGGTGGGCGATAACTGTTCGATGGTAACGCGACGCACGTTATGCACGTAAGGCGCATCCTCAGTACGTAGCGTCAGCAGTACCACACGCTCATGCAGCACTTTGTTGTGCTTGAGATTATGCAGCATGGCAAAAGGGATCACATTCAGGGCACGCGACATATAGACTGCGGTGCCCGGCACGCGTACCGGCGGAGATTTCTCCAGCGAAGCGATCATCGCTTCAAGCGAATTGCCGTGCTCATGCATACGACGCAACAGGCGGAAGCGCTCGCTTTTCCAGGTGGTCATCACGATAAACATCATCAGTGCCAGGGTCAGCGGCAGCCAACCGCCGGAGAACACTTTGACCAGGTTTGCCGAGAACAAGGACACGTCAATACACAGCATGCCAATCAGAATCAGCACCACCAGATAACGGTTCCAGTGCCAGTTCTGAATTGCCACCGTGGAGCAGAGAATCGCAGTCAGCACCATGGTGCCGGTGACTGCGATGCCGTAAGCCGCCGCCAGGTTGCTGGAGTGTTCAAAGCCGACAATCACGATCACCACGGAGAAGTAGAGCAGCCAGTTGATCACCGGAATGTAAATCTGACCCGACTCTTCTTCCGAGGTGTGCACGATACGCATCGGCGGGAGATAGCCTAAACGTACCGCCTGACGTGTTAAGGAGAACACACCAGAGATCACCGCCTGCGAGGCGATAACCGTGGCCAGCGTCGCCAGAATCAGCATGGGAATCAGCATCCAGTCTGGCGCCAGCAGGAAGAAGGGGTTTTTGATCGCTTCGGGATGTTTAAGTAGCAGCGCGCCCTGACCAAAGTAGTTCAGCACCAGCGAGGGCAGCACCACGATAAACCAGGCAAGACGAATCGGGAATTTGCCGAAGTGACCCATATCCGCATACAGCGCTTCCACACCGGTAATGGCCAATACCACCGCGCCGAGCGCAAAGAACGACACCGTTTTGTACTGGATAAAGAAGTGCATCGCCCAATACGGGTTCATGGCATGCAGCACATCAGGGTTACTGATGATGCTACGCGCGCCCAGCACGGCCAGAATGATAAACCACACCAGCATCACCGGCGCAAACAGCTTACCCACGATGCCGGTACCGTGCTTCTGAATCACAAACAGCAGCGTCAGCACTGCAATCGCAAGCGGAACGATATATGCATCCAGACTCGGTGCCGCAATCTCCAGCCCTTCAATCGCCGACAACACCGAGACGGCGGGCGTGATCACCACTTCACCATAGAAGAAGCTGCCACCAATCAGCCCCATGATGACAAGAATCGCCGTTGCACGTGCGCCGGTATTGCGCCCGGCCAGTGACATCAAGGTCAGGATCCCACCTTCACCGGCGTTATCGGCACGCATCACGTAACTGATGTACTTCAGTGACACCACTAAAATCAGCAACCAGAAGATCAGCGAGAGAAAGCCAAATACCGCTTCGCGTTCTACGCCAAAGCCGAACTGACCGGAGAGACATTCACGCAAAGTATAGAGCGGGCTGGTACCGATATCGCCATACACCACGCCAATCGCGGCGAGTGTGACTGCGCCAAGGGACTGCTTCTTATCCGAGCTCATAAGTTGTCTTTTGTTGGAGCCGATGAGGCACTTGCCTACCGCTCAGGCCATCAAAAAGCGCACAGTATGCACATATTCCCAAAAAAACCTACTCTTACAACATGTCATCATGACGTCAGCGAGGCGGTTTTTCGCCGAAATTAGGCGCCAAAAACCGTCTGAAGCAGCGAGTTCTCCCGCCTCAACCTTCTGAAACAAAAAAGCTGACGGCTATCAACGCAATCAAGCATGATAACCAGTAGAGTATTGCGCTCGCCAGAATATGACGGCTCCAGGATCAGAAGGACAATGATGTGATTATGGCTCAACCCCATCTTTTGGCAGAAAGAATTTCTCGCCTGAGTAACGCCCTGGAGAAAGGGCTGTATGAACGGCATCATGCGATCCGCCTGTGCTTATTAGCTGCACTCAGTGGCGAGAGCGTATTTTTGCTGGGGCCGCCCGGCATTGCCAAGAGCTTGATTGCTCGCCGCCTGAAATACGCCTTCCAACACGCCCGCGCCTTTGAATACCTGATGACCCGTTTTTCTACCCCTGAAGAAGTGTTTGGCCCGCTGTCGATTCAGGCGTTAAAAGATGAAGGTCGTTATCAGCGATTAACCAAAGGCTATCTGCCGGATGCCGAAATCGTCTTCCTTGATGAAATCTGGAAAGCCGGTCCGGCGATATTGAACACCTTACTCACCGCCATCAACGAACGCCGCTTTCGCAATGGCGACAGCGAAGAAAAGATTCCGATGCGCCTGCTGGTGACCGCTTCCAACGAATTGCCGGAGGCCGATAGCGGGCTGGAAGCCTTGTATGATCGCATGTTGATTCGCCTATGGCTGGATAACGTGCATGAGAAACAGAACTTCCGCAGCATGCTCACCCACCAGCAGGACGAAAATGATAATCCGGTGACGGAAGCGCTGCGCATCAGTGATGAAGAGTATAACCAGTGGCAGAAAGGCATCAGCCAGGTCTCCTTACCTGATCATGTGTTTGAGCTGATTTACCAACTGCGTCAGCAACTGGAGAATTTGCCCAGCGCACCTTACATTTCCGATCGCCGCTGGAAAAAAGCGATTCATCTGCTGCAGGCCAGTGCGTTTTACAGTGGCCGCGTGACCATTGCGCCGATCGATCTGATTCTGCTCAAGGATTGCCTGTGGCATGACGTCGCATCGATGCAGCTATTGGATCGCGAAATTGATGCTTTGATGACCCAGCACGCCTGGCAACAGCAGGCGTTGCTGCACAAACTGCAGCAGATCAAAGCACGTCGTCTCGCCTTGCAACAGCAGCAAAGCGTGGCACAAGCGCTGACGCTGGAGAAACACAGCGGTATGTTTAGCCGCAAACCCCATTACGAATTGCCTGCTGCCATCAGCGATGAACAACTGACGCTCATGCTGCAGCAGCCGTTAACGCTGCACGACATGCAAGTGACGCATGTGCTGATTGCCCGTGAAGCCTTAACCCAGTGGCTGATTAAAGGCGGTGAAATTCGCGGCAAACTGAATGGCATTGGTTTTGGCCAGACGCTGGATCTGCTGGTGGATGCGCATCACTGCCTGACGCTACGCGATGTCAGCCTGCAATCCACACGCTTAACGTTGCCCGGAGCCAGCAACAGTAGCGACATGCCGCAGGAAATCCAGGATGAATACGAAGCGCTGGATACCCAGCTCCGCGCACAGCGCACGCTGTTTAGCCAGCACCAGCGCTGCTTGTTTATCAGCGATGACTGGCTGGCACGTATTGAAACCAGCCTGCAGGATGTGGCAGAACAGCTGAAACAGGCGCGTAAATGATCTCACTGGAGACGCTGAGCACGCTGTTATCGATTGGCGAAACGGAGTTAATCGAAGAGTTGATTCTGGCCCTGCTTGCGTCGCCACAGCTGGCGCTGTTCTTTGAAAAATTTCCGCGCATGAAACAAGCCTTAATGCGCGATTTACCCCGCTGGCGCACTGAAATCGCGGAACAGATGAAAACCACGCCGGTGCCGGAAGCGCTGGCGCAGGAGTTTCAGCTGTTTCAGCAAATGCAATTGATCAGCACGCAGGATTTCAGCCACCAGCTTCCCCACATTATGTCGCAGCTAAAAAACCTGCCGTCGCCATTTCTCGAAGAAGCCAGCAAACTGCTGCTGCACAACGAAGCTGAACAACTGAGCAATGCTCAGCACACGCTGTTTTTGCAACGCTGGCGACTCAGCCTGACGCTGCAAACGCTCACGCTCAACGAAACCCTTCTTGAGGAGCAGCGCGAACGTCTGATGGCCGAGCTGCAGCAACGGATGGCAATCAGTGGCCAGCTGGCGCCAATCCTTACCGACGATGATGAAGCCGCAGCCGGACGTTTGTGGGATATGAGCAAAGCGTCACTTCAGCACGGTGATTATGAGCTGATTGTGCAATATGGTGATTTCCTCGCACAGCAGCCGGAATTAATGAAACTGGCGCAGCAGTTGGGCCGCAGCCGCGAAGCCAAATCGGTGCCGTCGCAGGATGCACCGCTGGAAGAATTTCACCAACTGGTGCGCGAGCCCGATCATGTGCCGGAAGAGGTCAGCGGCATTCATCAGAGCGACGATGTGTTGCGCTTGCTGCCGCCCGAACTGGCTGCCTTGAGTATTAGCGAGCTGGAGCTGGAATTTTATCGTCGCCTGGTGGAAAAACGCCTGCTGACTTACCAGTTACAAGGTGATGCCTGGCACGAGAAAGTCACACTGCGCCCGGTCAGCCACCAGCAACATGAAGCGCAGCCGCGCGGCCCTTTTATTGTTTGTGTCGATACATCAGGCTCGATGGGCGGATTTAACGAGCGCTGCGCCAAAGCCTTCTGCCTTGCGCTGTTAAAGGTGGCATTAGCCGATAAGCGCCGCTGCTACATCATGCTGTTCGCTCACGAAGTGATTGGCTACGAACTTACTGCCGATAGCGGCATTGAGCAGGCTATCCGTTTTCTTAGCCAACGTTTTCGTGGTGGCACCGATCTGGCGGCTTGCCTTGCTGCGGTGGTTAAACGTATGGAGGGCAGCGTCTGGGATGAGGCCGATGCGGTGATCGTGTCGGATTTTATCGCCCAGCGTTTACCGGATGACACCATCAACGCGATCAAGCAACGCCAGCGCCAGCATCAACAACGTTTCCACGCGGTGGCGATGTCGCTTCACGGTAAACCGGGCATTCTGCGTATCTTCGATCATATCTGGCGCTTCGATACCGGACTGAAAAGCCGCCTGCTGCGCCGCTGGAAACGCTAATTCATCTGGCAGAAATGCTTATTTGCTATAGTGAATAGTTCGCACACTGAGCATCTGGAGCATCTTGTGAACACCGCCCAACTTCCTGCACCGACCCGCACTTTGCAGCTCTCCGGCCAAAACGCCGAACAAAAACGGAGCGAGCTGCTGGCGTATTTCACCCAAACCTGGGAGCTGTACGAAAGCCTGTTTGATTGCCTTGCCGACGAACGCGCGTATTTCAACAAAGCGATCTCATTACGCCATCCGTTGATCTTCTACTTTGGCCACACCGCTACGTTCTATATGAATAAGCTGATGGCTGGTCGCTATCTGGACAACCGCGTAGACGATCGCATCGAAGCCATGATGGCAATCGGCGTGGACGAGATGAGCTGGGACGATCTCAACGACAGCCATTACGCCTGGCCGACGGTCAAAGAGGTGCGTGACTACCGTGGAAAAGTCAAAAACCTGGTGAGCGAGTTTATTCGCACCATGCCGCTGGAACTGCCGATCACCTGGGAAAGCCCGGCTTGGGTGGTATTGATGGGCATTGAACATGAGCGTATCCACCTGGAAACCTCCAGCGTGCTGATCCGCCAGCTACCGATAGAATGGGTAAAACCGCAGGCGCATTGGCCGGTTTGTCCGCAGGCGCGCCACGATCGCGCATCGGTTCCGGATAACTCGCTGATTGCGATGCCTGGCGGTCGCGTGCAACAAGGCAAAACGGATGACACTTACGGCTGGGATAACGAATACGGCAATCAGGTAACTGAACTCAAACCATTTAAGGCCAGTAAAATGCTGGTCAGCAACGCCGAGTTTTATCGCTTTATCGCCGCTAACGGCTATCAGGATCAGCGCTGGTGGGATGAGGAAGGCTGGGGCTGGCGTGAATTCTCTGGCGCGCAAATGCCCACATTCTGGGTCGGCGAGATTACGCAACCCGATCAACTGAAACTGCGCTTAATGACTGAAGAAGTCGCTCTGCCGTGGGACTGGCCAGCGGAAGTGAATCAGCTTGAAGCCGCCGCGTTTTGTCGCTGGCTGGCGGAAGAGACGGGTAAATCTATTCAACTCCCTTGTGAAGCCGAATGGATGCAGCTACGCGAACAGGTGAGCGGCGATCAGCCCGACTGGATCGAGGCGCCCGGCAATATCAATCTGGCCTATTGGGCTTCATCCAATCCTGTGGATCGCTTTGCGCAGGGCGAGTTTTTCGACATTGTTGGCAACGTCTGGCAGTGGACCACAACGCCAACTAACGGTTTCGAAGGTTTCAAAGTTCATCCGCTGTATGACGATTTCTCGACGCCGACCTTCGACGGCAAACACGCGCTGATCAAAGGTGGCAGTTGGATTTCCACCGGCAACGAGGCGTTAAAATCGGCTCGTTATGCCTTCCGTCGTCATTTCTTCCAGCACGCCGGTTTCCGCTATGTGGTCTCCTCACATAAAGAGACCATGGCACTCAATCCGTATGAAACGGACAGCATGGTGTCACAGTATCTCGATTTCCAGTACGGACCGGGCTACTACAACGTGCCGAATTACGCCGTGGCGCTGGTGGAAAAACTGCTGCCACACTGCAAACAACGTGGTGCGGCACTGGATCTCGGCTGCGCGACCGGCCGTGCCAGTTTTGAACTGGCACGCCATTTCGCGACGGTCACAGGCATGGATTATTCCGCGCGCTTTATTGATGTGGCGCTGCAGCTGACCTCCGGTGAGGACTTCCGCTATGTGGTGCCGGAAGAGGGCGAGCTGGTGGAATATCGCCAGGTGCGCCTGAAGGACTTCAATGTTAGTGACGAGCAAGCGGCACGCATTCAGTTTGTGCAGGGCGACGCCTGTAATCTTAAACCGCAGCCGGATCGTTACGATCTGGTATTGGCTTCAAACCTGATCGATCGTCTGCGTCAGCCAAAACGTTTCCTGCAGGACGTCATCCCGATGATCCGCTCTGGCGGGCTTTTGGTGCTTTCGTCGCCTTATACCTGGCTGGAGGAATTCACGCCGAAGGAGAACTGGCTGGGCGGCGTGCGTGAGAACGGTGAAGCTTTGACGACCTATCAGGCATTGCAGCGTTTGCTGCGTGATGCCTTTGAAGAAGTGGTGCCGCCGCAGGATGTGCCGTTTGTGATCCGCGAGACGGCGCGCAAGTATCAACATACCGAAGCGCAGCTCACAATCTGGCGTAAGCGATAAAAAAAGCGTGCAGACTGCGGCTACCACGCGGTCTGCACCTTGCCTGCACTGCTAATTTGCTGCACATTCTCCACTGTTCATAGAAGAAGAACTTAATGAGGATGGATGATGGCAGAACAACTGCAACTGGATAACCTTGATCGCGGCATTCTCAATGCGCTGTTGGAAAACGCGCGCACCGCATATGCCGAGCTGGCCAAACAGTTCAATGTCAGCCCCGGCACCATTCACGTACGCGTAGAAAAAATGCGCCAGGCAGGCATTATCCTGGGCACTCGTGTTGAAATCGATCCTCGTCAGTTAGGTTTTGATGTCTGCTGCTTTATCGGCATCATTCTGAAAAGCGCCCGCGATTATCCCGCAGCACTCAGCAAGCTGGAGGCGCTGGATGAAGTGGTAGAAGCCTGGTACACCACCGGCCACTACAGCATCTTTATTAAAGTGATGTGCCGATCCATCGATGCACTTCAGCAGGTGTTGATCAACAAGATCCAGACCATAGACGAAATCCAGTCCACCGAAACCCTGATCTCGTTGCAAAACCCGATCATGCGTACCATCAAGCCGTAATTCCCTCTCTTTCCTGTGCACAACCTTTTCCAAGGCGGATCACTTGTGTGATGCGCCTTGTCGGCTGATGCTTTCTATTATTAACCCTGTTTTCCACAGGTGGATCACGGCTTGATCACAGCGTACAATGCTCGCCTTTAGTGCGGGAGAAGATCATGGCCGATATTACCTTAATCAGTGGCAGTACCCTTGGCAGCGCCGAATACGTCGCCGAACATCTGGAAGCAAAACTGCAGGAAGCGGGCTTTTCAACCGAGGTGCTGCACGGGCCAGAGCTGGACGAGCTGCCACAGGAAGGGATCTGGCTGATTGTGACTTCCACGCACGGTGCGGGCGAACTGCCAGACAATCTGCTTCCTTTATATGAAGCCTTGCAGGAGACGCAGCCGGACCTTTCCGCGGTACGTTATGGCGCAGTGGGTATCGGCAACCATGAATATGACCTTTTCTGCGGTGCCATTAAACTGCTGGAAGATCAGCTCAACCAGTTAGGCGCCAAACGCATTGGCGATCGCCTGGAGATCGACGTTCTCGAACATGAGATTCCTGAGGATCCGGCTGAAGTGTGGGTTGAGACCTGGAAAACGCAGATTTAAGACGATCTTTGCCGGTTGGGGATCGGGAAAAGTGAACGATCCCCAGTTTATTTCGCTGTTTTATTGTTTTTTTTATGCCATTGTCTGTGGATAACACAGCATTAATCTTGCGTATAACCGGTAGTTATCCCAATAACAACCCGTGATGCTTTTTTCGGCTGTGTATAAGTCGCCATTTAGATCCCAGCTTATACGGATCAGGATCACCGACCATTCACAGCAAGCGATCCTCTCTAATCCTCTGTTAATGCTTTGCTTTTCGGGGTTATCAACAGACCCTGACGATCCTAATAAGAGATCTAACAGAGAGATCATATAAAAGAATAAAGATCCTTTCTTTTAAACCGCAGGATCCCGCGGCTTTCGCAGTCGACAGAATTTCAGTAGAATCCACCGCCCAGGGCAACGATCCCTGTCCGAACATTAACGAGGACCCACTTCATGTTTTATCCAGATCCTTTTGACGTCATCGTAATCGGTGGTGGTCATGCGGGCACAGAAGCCGCGATGGCAGCTGCCCGAATGGGTCAGCAAACGCTGTTACTCACCCATAACATTGATACGCTTGGACAAATGTCCTGCAACCCGGCGATTGGTGGCATTGGGAAAGGACACCTGGTGAAGGAAGTGGATGCCTTAGGCGGTTTGATGGCAACGGCAATTGACCAGGCCGGCATTCAGTTTAGGATACTAAACGCAAGCAAAGGCCCTGCTGTGCGGGCAACGCGTGCGCAAGCCGACCGCGTCCTGTATCGCCAGGCGGTACGCACTGCGTTGGAAAACCAGCCGAACCTGATGATCTTCCAGCAGGCCGTTGACGATCTGATTGTGGAGAACGATCGCGTCGTCGGTGCTGTCACGCAGATGGGCCTGAAATTCCGTGCCAAAAGTGTGGTGCTGACAGTCGGGACATTCCTCGACGGCAAAATTCATATTGGTCTGGATAACTACAGCGGTGGCCGTGCTGGCGATCCGCCATCCATTCCACTGGCGAAACGCCTGCGTGCTTTGCCGCTGCGTGTAAATCGTCTGAAAACCGGTACGCCGCCGCGTATTGATGCACGCACCATCGATTTTTCGGTGCTGACACCGCAGCATGGCGATACGCCAATGCCGGTGTTCTCGTTTATGGGCAATGTTTCTCAGCACCCGCAACAAGTACCGTGCTGGATCACTTACACCAACGAACAAACACACGATGTGATCCGCAATAACCTCGATCGCAGCCCGATGTATGCCGGGATCATCGAAGGGATCGGACCACGTTACTGCCCATCGATCGAAGACAAAGTGATGCGCTTTGCCGATCGTAATGCGCATCAGATCTTCCTTGAACCGGAAGGGCTGACCAGCAACGAGATCTACCCTAACGGTATCTCCACCAGCTTGCCGTTTGACGTGCAGATGCAGATCGTCCGTTCGATGAAAGGTCTGGAGAACGCAAAGATTGTGCGCCCAGGTTATGCCATCGAGTACGATTTCTTCGATCCGCGCGATCTGAAGCCGACGCTGGAAAGCAAATTTATCCACGGGCTGTTCTTTGCCGGTCAGATTAACGGCACCACCGGTTATGAAGAAGCCGCGGCGCAGGGCTTGCTGGCCGGTTTGAACGCTGCACGTGCCTCAGCAGACAAAGAGGGCTGGGCGCCGCGCCGCGACCAGGCTTATCTCGGTGTGCTGGTTGACGATCTCTGCACCCTCGGCACCAAAGAACCGTACCGTATGTTTACCTCGCGCGCGGAATATCGTTTGATGCTGCGCGAAGACAACGCCGATCTGCGTTTGACAGAAAAAGGTCGCGAGTTGGGTCTGGTCGATGATGCGCGTTGGGCGCGTTATAACCAGAAGCTGGAAGCGATTGAGCAGGAGCGCCAGCGCCTGCGCGATCTGTGGGTACATCCGAAATCAGACAATGTGGGCGAAGTGAATAGCGTCATCAGTGCGCCACTAACGAAAGAAGCCAGCGGTGAAGATCTGTTGCGTCGCCCGGAAATGACCTACGAGCTGCTGATGACGTTACCGAGTTATGGACCGGCATTATCTGACGAGCAATCTGCAGAGCAGGTTGAGATTCAGGTGAAGTATGAAGGGTACATTGCACGCCAGCAGGAAGAAATTGACCGCCAGCAACGCAACGAAAACACCTTGCTGCCTGGCGATCTCGACTATCGTCAGGTTAATGGCTTGTCGAATGAAGTGATCGCCAAACTCAACGATCACAAACCTACCTCCATTGGGCAGGCCTCGCGTATTTCAGGCATTACACCAGCAGCGATCTCCATTTTGCTGATTTACCTGAAAAAACAGGGCCTGCTGCGTAAAAGTGCCTGATCGACCCTGGGGCGAGGTCACTCGCCCCCGTTTATGGAACGTTCCTTGTGATTAACAAACTCTCCCAGCTGCTCGATGCGGCAAATATTTCACTTACCGATCAACAAAAACAGCAGCTCGTCGGCTATGTAGAATTGCTGCATAAGTGGAACAAGGCGTACAACCTGACATCGGTGCGCGATCCGCAGCAGATGCTGGTGCGCCATATTCTCGACAGCGTGGTCGTCGAACCGCATTTACAAGGCGAGCGCTTTATTGATGTGGGCACCGGGCCGGGTCTGCCAGGGATTCCGTTAGCCATTGTCCGTCCGCAGGCGCATTTTACGCTGCTGGATAGCCTGGGAAAACGCATCCGTTTCCTGCGTCAGGTACAACATGAGTTAGGGCTCACTAACATCACCCCGGTACAAAGTCGTGTGGAAGAGTTCCCCGCAGAACCACCGTTTGATGGCGTTATCAGCCGTGCCTTTGCTTCGCTGGAAGACATGCTGAACTGGTGCCATCATTTACCGGGCACCTCAGGCCGCTTCTACGCATTGAAGGGGGTGCGTCCGGATGATGAAATTTCAGCCTTGCCTGCGGGCTTTGTGGTGGAGAAGGTTGAATCACTGCATGTGCCAGAACTGGATGGTGAACGTCATTTAGTGGTGCTGTCTCGCCAATAGCCATAAAGAAGGTGCGGATTTAACACCAGCCGCACCTTTAGTCAGTGAAAACGTCCTGAATAAAAAAACAGCAGTTGAACACTTTTAGTCAAAAGCTTTTATTCGGCAGGGCAGGGTGAGACGGTTAACAAGCGCCACGGAAATTATCCGAAAAGCTCTGTTACATTTAACGAACATTTCACATTTCATTATCAGTTAGATCACTTTATTGGCTGTATTTACCTGCGCAAATAGTCACGTCAGAAAATATAACTCTGCAATAAATCGGCGTGCGTAATATCAGTTTTACGTTTTTATTGCGATGTACGATGTCAATAGAGTGTTTTTATCGAAAATCATGACCTGATACCGGATGGATAATTCTATCGTTATGATAAAAAACAGCTTTCATCACTTTTGAAATCTTAAAATTCATGCTTAAAACAAATTCATTCGCCAGCCTATTGCCTATAATGTGATCTGAAGCACGCTTTAAAAGCAAGCCAACAAGGCAATTTCAGCGATTTAGCTGAGTCATAGTGGAAGGTGATGTTTTGAAAAATAGCCCTCCAGAAAGAAATTTAAATAATTGTTCACCTTTTCGCTACTTACCGATTGAAATCGCAGGTGGCGCCCGTATAATTTGCACGGCTTTTGCTGCTTGACTCAAATGAGTAAAGGCAGTCTTATACGACACGCGACATACCCCGTTCGGGGCAGGAGAGTTCAACGCCATGTCAGTGTCTCTTTACAGTGTGAAATTAGCCCGGACCGTGCTGGTGATCCAGCTGGTGACGTTTGTCATCATCGGTGCACTCTTTACTCTGAAAGATGTTATCTGGGGCGCCTCCGCCATCGCGGGTGGAGCGGCAGCCTGGCTGCCGAATGTGTTGTTTATGTTTTTAGCCTGGCGCCTGCAGGATCAAACGCCTGCCAAAGGTCGTGTGGCCTGGAGCTTCGCCCTCGGTGAAGTGTTGAAGGTCTTCACGACAGTCATTCTTCTCATGGTGGCGTTAGGTGTGTTTGGAGCGGTCTTCTGGCCTCTCGCAATCACTTGGTTATCGGTGCTGGTGGTGCAGATCGTCGCGCCGGCTGTAATTAACAACAAAGGGTAAGAGGCATCATGGCTGCTGGAGAAATCTCTACTCCGCAAGAATACATAGGTCACCACCTGAATAACCTTCAGCTGGACCTGCGTACTTTCGAGTTGGTGAATCCGCACGACGCTCCTGCGACGTTCTGGGTATTAAATATCGATTCCATGTTTTTCTCTGTGGTACTGGGACTGCTTTTCCTGGTGTTGTTCCGTAAAGTGGCAAAAAGCGCCACCAGCGGTGTGCCAGGGAAACTTCAAGCGGCTATCGAACTGGTTGTCGGTTTCGTTGATAACAACGTTCGCGACATGTACCACGGTAAAAGCAAACTTATCGCCCCGCTGGCGCTGACAATTTTTGTCTTGGTCTTCCTGATGAACTTCATGGATCTGCTGCCTATCGATTTGCTGCCGTTTATCGGTGAGCACTATCTTGGCCTGCCAGCGCTGCGCGTTGTGCCGTCTGCAGATGTGAACATCACGCTGTCTATGGCGTTGGGCGTCTTTATTTTGATTCTGTTCTACAGCATCAAAATGAAAGGCATTGGCGGCTTCACCAAAGAACTGACGCTGCAGCCTTTTAATCACCCGATCTTCATCCCAATCAACCTGATTCTTGAAGGTGTTAGCCTGCTGTCTAAACCGGTTTCACTCGGTCTGCGACTGTTCGGCAACATGTATGCGGGTGAACTGATCTTTATCCTGATTGCCGGCTTGCTGCCGTGGTGGTCGCAGTGGGTGTTGAATGTGCCATGGGCCATTTTCCACATCCTGATCATTTCGCTGCAGGCTTTCATTTTCATGGTCCTCACGATCGTCTATCTGTCGATGGCATCTGAAGAACATTGATTTTTTTATCTCAACACTAAGCTTTTAACTGAAACAAACTGGAGACTGTCATGGAAAACCTGAATATGGATCTGCTGTACATGGCTGCCGCTGTGATGATGGGCCTGGCGGCAATCGGTGCTGCGATCGGTATCGGCATCCTCGGAGGCAAATTCCTGGAAGGCGCTGCGCGTCAACCGGATCTGATTCCTCTGCTGCGTACGCAGTTCTTTGTTGTAATGGGTCTGGTGGATGCAATCCCAATGATCGCTGTAGGTCTGGGTCTCTACGTGATGTTTGCGGTCGCCTAAACCTGGTAGCCTTGTTCACTCATGGCACCCGGTGTGATGAGGAACGGATTCTGCCGTTTATCGCTGATAGCGGCAGAGCAAGTTAACTTAATAAGAGGCATTGTGCTGTGAACATTAATGCAACAATCCTCGGCCAGGCCATCGCGTTCATTCTGTTTGTCGCGTTCTGCATGAAGTACGTATGGCCGCCGATCATGGCTGCCATCGAGAAGCGTCAGAAAGAAATTGCTGATGGCCTTGCTTCTGCTGAGCGCGCGAAGAAAGATTTAGATCTCGCGCAGGCCAATGCGACCGACCAGCTGAAAAAAGCGAAAGAAGACGCTCAGGTCATTATCGAGCAGGCGAACAAACGCCGTGCACAGATTCTGGACGAAGCGAAAACCGAAGCTGAGACTGAACGTAACCGCATCGTGGCACAAGCGCAGGCAGAAATCGAAGCCGAGCGTTCACGTGCCCGTGAAGAGCTGCGTAAGCAAGTCGCGTTGCTGGCATTAGCTGGCGCCGAGAAAATCATCGAACGTTCCGTGGATGAAGCTGCTAACAGCGACATCGTTGATAAACTGGTCGCTGAACTGTAAGGAGGGAGGGGCTGATGTCTGATCTGATTACTGTAGCTCGCCCCTACGCCAAAGCAGCTTTTGACTTTGCTGTTGAGCATCAAAGTATCGATCGTTGGCAGACCATGCTGGCGTTTGCCGCTGAAGTGGCTCGCAACGAACAGATGGCAGATCTTCTTTCCGGTGCGCTCGCGCCGGAAGCTTTGTCTGCTTCTTTCAACGCGGTATGTGGCGATCAACTTGATGAACCCGCTCAGAACCTGATTAAGGTAATGGCGGAAAACGGACGTTTGACAGCACTTCCAGCGGTACTGGAACAGTACATCCAACTGCGTGACGCTTATGAAGCGACCGCCGAAGTGGATGTGATTTCTGCCAGTACCCTGAGTGACAGCCAGCTGAGTAAAATCAGCGCCGCGATGGAAAAACGTCTGTCACGCAAAGTTAAGCTGAATTGCAAAATTGACAAGTCTGTAATGGCAGGTGTGGTTATCCGTGCGGGTGACCTGGTCATTGATGGTAGCGTACGCGGCCGTCTTGATCGTCTGGCAGACGTCTTGCAGTCTTAAGGGGACTGGAGCATATGCAACTGAATTCCACCGAAATCAGCGAACTGATCAAGCAGCGCATTGCTCAGTTCAATGTGGTGAGCGAAGCTCACAACGAAGGTACTATTGTTTCTGTAAGTGACGGTATCATCCGCGTACACGGCCTGGCCGATGTGATGCAGGGTGAGATGATTGCCCTGCCGGGCAACCGTTACGCTATCGCACTGAACCTCGAGCGTGACTCGGTTGGTGCAGTAGTGATGGGCCCGTACGCTGACCTCGCCGAAGGCATGAAGGTTAAATGTACTGGCCGTATTCTTGAAGTTCCAGTTGGCCGTGGCCTGCTGGGCCGTGTGGTGAACACCCTGGGTGCACCGATCGACGGTAAAGGCGCAATCGACAACGACGGCTTCTCGCCGGTTGAAGTGATTGCACCGGGCGTTATCGACCGTCAGTCAGTAGACCAGCCTGTTCAGACCGGTTACAAATCTGTCGATGCGATGATTCCAATCGGCCGTGGCCAGCGTGAGCTGATCATCGGTGACCGTCAGACCGGTAAAACCGCAATGGCAATCGACGCCATCATCAACCAGCGCGATTCAGGCATCAAGTGTGTCTACGTTGCGATTGGCCAGAAAGCGTCAACCATTTCTAACGTGGTACGTAAGCTGGAAGAACACGGCGCGTTGGCTAACACCATCGTCGTTGTGGCTTCTGCTTCTGAATCCGCTGCACTGCAATACCTGGCGCCATACGCCGGTTGCGCGATGGGTGAGTACTTCCGTGACCGCGGTGAAGATGCCCTGATCGTATACGATGACCTGTCTAAGCAGGCTGTTGCTTACCGTCAGATTTCTCTGCTGCTGCGCCGTCCACCAGGTCGTGAAGCATTCCCAGGCGACGTGTTCTATCTCCACTCTCGTCTGCTGGAGCGTGCATCACGCGTAAGCGCTGACTACGTTGAGCGTTTCACTAACGGTGCTGTGAAAGGCCAGACCGGTTCTCTGACCGCGCTGCCAATCATCGAAACTCAGGCGGGTGACGTTTCTGCGTTCGTTCCGACCAACGTAATCTCGATTACTGATGGTCAGATCTTCCTGGAATCGAACCTGTTCAACTCCGGTATTCGTCCAGCCGTTAACCCGGGTATCTCTGTATCCCGTGTTGGTGGTGCTGCACAGACCAAGATCATCAAGAAACTGTCCGGTGGTATCCGTACCGCTCTGGCACAGTATCGTGAACTGGCTGCGTTCTCTCAGTTCGCATCCGATCTGGACGATGCAACGCGTAAACAGCTGAGCCACGGTCAGAAAGTGACCGAGCTGCTGAAACAGAAACAGTATGCGCCGATGTCTGTCGCGCAACAGGGTCTGGTGCTGTTTGCTGCTGAGCGCGGCTTCCTGAACGACGTTGAACTGGCGAAAATCGGCAGCTTCGAAGCCGCTCTGCTGGCGTTCGCAGACCGCGATCACGCTGAGCTGATGGCTGAAATCAACCAAGCGGGCAACTTTAATAACGAAATCGAAGAGAAGCTGAAAGGCCTCCTCGAAACGTTTAAAGCAACCCAGTCCTGGTAATGTCTGGCGGCTTGTCTGAAAAGGCAGGCCGCAAG
Source organism: Pantoea sp. Seng (assembly GCF_009829935.1). Taxonomy (NCBI): domain Bacteria; kingdom Pseudomonadati; phylum Pseudomonadota; class Gammaproteobacteria; order Enterobacterales; family Erwiniaceae; genus Pantoea; species Pantoea sp. Seng. The sequence goes on from NZ_SZZV01000007.1 coordinate 26,923, forward strand.
GCTTTGAGGAGAAGCTAATGGCCGGTGCAAAAGAAATACGTACCAAGATTGGAAGCGTAAAAAATACGCAGAAGATCACCAAAGCGATGGAAATGGTCGCCGCCTCCAAAATGCGTAAAACGCAGGAACGCATGGCGGCCAGCCGTCCGTATGCAGATACCATGCGCAAAGTGATTGGTCACCTTGCTCTCGGTAATCTGGAATACAAGCACCCTTACCTGGATGAGCGTGACGTTAAGCGCGTCGGCTACCTGGTCGTTTCGACTGACCGCGGGCTTTGTGGTGGTTTGAACATTAACCTGTTCAAAAAATTGCTGGCAGATATGAAGGGCTGGGCTGATAAAGGTGTACAGAGCGATCTGGCCGTTATCGGTTCTAAAGGCAATTCATTCTTCGGCTCTGTCGGTGGCAACATCGTGGCACAGGTCACTGGTATGGGCGACAAGCCTGCACTGTCTGATCTTATCGGCCCAGTAAAAGTGATGTTGCAGGCCTATGATGAAGGCCGCATCGACAAGCTGTATATCGTCAGCAACAAGTTTAATAACACCATGTCTCAGACTCCGACCATTACCCAACTGCTGCCGTTACCGCCAGCGGAAGGTGAAGAAGAGATGAAGGCGAAGACCTGGGATTACCTGTACGAACCCGATCCGAAAGCGCTGCTGGATACCCTGCTGCGCCGTTATGTCGAATCGCAGGTTTATCAGGGTGTGGTGGAAAACCTGGCCAGTGAGCAGGCTGCACGTATGGTGGCAATGAAAGCTGCAACCGATAACGGCGGAAACCTGATCAAAGAGCTGCAGTTGGTTTACAACAAAGCTCGTCAGGCCAGCATCACCCAGGAACTTACCGAGATCGTCTCGGGAGCCTCCGCGGTTTAACCAGGCATATATCCTGTCGCGCGAGCGCGGCCGGATATTCTCGTATTAGGTAGAGGATTCAAGATGGCAGCTGGAAAGATTGTCCAGATTATCGGCGCCGTAGTTGACGTCGAATTCCCTCAGGACGCGGTACCGCAGGTATATAGCGCGCTTGAGGTTCAAAATGGTGACGCTCGTCTGGTGCTGGAAGTTCAGCAGCAGCTGGGTGGTGGCGTGGTGCGTACCATCGCCATGGGTACTTCTGACGGCCTGAAGCGCGGTCTGCAAGTTACCGACCTGAAAAAACCGATCCAGGTACCGGTTGGTAAAGCAACCCTCGGCCGTATCATGAACGTATTGGGCGAACCAATCGACATGAAAGGCGACCTGCAGAATGACGACGGCACCACTGTAGAGGTTTCCTCTATTCACCGTGCTGCGCCTTCTTATGAAGATCAGTCTAACTCGCAAGAGCTGCTGGAAACCGGCATCAAGGTTATCGACCTGATGTGTCCGTTCGCTAAGGGCGGTAAAGTCGGTCTGTTCGGTGGTGCGGGTGTAGGTAAAACCGTAAACATGATGGAGCTGATCCGTAACATCGCGGCTGAGCACTCAGGTTACTCGGTATTTGCTGGTGTGGGTGAACGTACTCGTGAGGGTAACGACTTCTACCACGAAATGACTGACTCCAACGTTATCGATAAAGTAGCGCTGGTGTATGGCCAGATGAACGAGCCGCCGGGTAACCGTCTGCGCGTAGCACTGACCGGTCTGACCATGGCGGAGAAATTCCGTGATGAAGGCCGTGACGTTCTGCTGTTCATCGACAACATCTACCGTTACACCCTGGCCGGTACTGAAGTATCAGCACTGCTGGGTCGTATGCCATCTGCGGTAGGCTACCAGCCAACGCTGGCAGAAGAGATGGGTGTGTTGCAGGAGCGTATTACCTCCACCAAGACCGGTTCAATCACCTCTGTTCAGGCCGTTTACGTTCCTGCGGATGACTTGACTGACCCGTCACCAGCAACCACCTTTGCTCACTTAGACTCAACCGTTACGCTGAGCCGTCAGATCGCCTCTCTGGGTATCTACCCAGCCGTTGACCCGCTGGATTCAACCAGCCGTCAGCTGGATCCACTGATCGTGGGTCAGGAGCACTACGACGTTGCGCGTGGCGTGCAGTCTCTGCTGCAGCGTTACCAGGAACTGAAAGACATCATCGCCATCCTGGGTATGGACGAGCTGTCTGAAGAAGACAAACTGTTGGTGGCACGTGCGCGTAAGATTCAGCGCTTCCTGTCTCAGCCGTTCTTCGTTGCTGAAGTCTTCACCGGTTCTCCAGGTAAGTACGTGACCCTGAAAGACACGATTCGTGGCTTCAAAGGCATCATGGAAGGCGAATTCGACCACCTGCCAGAGCAGGCGTTCTACATGGTCGGCGCTATCGAAGAAGCTGTAGAAAAAGCGAAGAAACTGTAATAACGGTTTCCCAGGAGGAATAGTATGGCTATGACTTATCATCTGGACGTTGTCAGCGCGGAGCAACAAATGTTCTCCGGTCTGGTTGAGCGCATCCAGGTGTCAGGTAGCGAAGGTGAGCTGGGTATTTACCCAGGCCACGCCCCGCTGCTGACAGCCATCAAGCCTGGTATGATTCGCATCGTGAAACAGCACGGCGAAGAGGAGTATATCTACCTCTCTGGCGGCGTGCTGGAAGTACAGCCGGGCAGCACGACCGTTCTGGCCGACACCGCGATTCGCGGTGAAGACCTCGACGAAGCGCGCGCGCTGGAAGCGAAACGTAAAGCAGAAGAGCACATGAACAGCAGCCACGGTGATGTGGACTATGCTCAGGCCTCTGCGGAACTGGCGAAAGCTATCGCGAAACTGCGTGTAATCGAGCTGACCAAGAAAGCGATGTAATCAGGCTTTATGCGTCACGAAATGCCAGCCCATTGGGTTGGCATTTTTTTTTGCGCGCGATAAATAATCCTGCTTTGGGGGAGGACGATGTTGTCTTGCTCTGCCCGATTCTATCGGCAAAATGCATCGCGTGATGCCCAGGCCGGCACTGGTTTTATCTCCAATCAGCCTTTCATCTTTATCCGCTAATTTCGGTCCGAGAAAAATGTAGTAATCTCAGAGGTAAACCTTACACTTTCGAAAGTTAAATTGAGTCTGGATAGTTATGTCTACAAGCGCGATGAGTGTGGTGATCCTGGCCGCTGGCAAAGGCACCCGAATGTATTCCGATCTGCCAAAAGTTCTGCATAGCCTGGCAGGAAAACCGATGGTTCAGCATGTGATCGATGCCGCGACCGGTCTGGGTGCCCAGCAGGTGCATCTGGTGTACGGTCACGGCGGCGATTTACTGCAAGAGAAACTGGCCCACAACACCCTGAACTGGGTATTGCAGGCTGAACAGCTGGGTACCGGCCATGCGATGCAGCAGGCGGCACCTTTCTTTGCTGATAACGAAGACATCCTGATGCTGTACGGCGACGTACCGCTGATCTCGCAAGCCACTTTACAGCGTTTGCGTGAAGCGAAACCTGAAGGTGGAATCGGTTTGCTCACCGTGGTGTTAGACAACCCTACCGGCTATGGTCGCATCGTGCGTGAAAACGGCACGGTGACCGGCATCATTGAGCAGAAAGATGCCTCAGCAGAACAGCTTAAGATTCAGGAAATTAACACCGGCATCCTGATTGCAAACGGCGGCGACCTCAAACGCTGGCTGGCGCAGCTCAACAATAACAATGCTCAAGGCGAGTTTTATATCACCGATATCATCGCCATGGCGCATCACGAAGGTCGCGTGATCAACGCGGTACATCCTGCGCGTATCAGTGAGACCGATGGTGTGAATAACCGCCTGCAACTGGCCACGCTGGAGCGTGCCTATCAGAGCGAGCAGGCAGAACAATTGCTGCTGGCGGGCGTCATGCTGCGCGATCCTGCGCGTTTCGACCTGCGCGGTTCGCTGCAACATGGGCGTGATGTCGAGATCGATACCAACGTTATCATTGAAGGCACCGTGACATTGGGCGACCGCGTCAAAATTGGCGCTGGGTGCATCATCAAAAACAGCGTGATTGGTGATGATTGTGAAATCAGCCCTTATTCAGTCCTCGAAGATGCCACCTTAGCCGCTGCCTGCACCGTTGGGCCATTCGCGCGTCTGCGTCCTGGCAGCGAGTTGGCGGAAGAGGCACATGTCGGCAATTTCGTTGAGATGAAAAAGGCCATCTTGGGCAAAGGTTCCAAAGCGGGTCATCTTTCCTATCTTGGCGACGCAGAAATTGGCGCGGGCGTAAACATCGGGGCTGGCACCATTACCTGTAACTACGATGGCGCGAATAAATCGAAAACCATTATCGGCGACAACGTGTTTGTCGGCTCCGATACCCAGTTGGTGGCCCCGGTCACCGTCGCGGCTGGCGCGACCATCGCGGCAGGTACCACGGTAATGAAAGATGTCACCGCCGCCGATTTGGTCTACAACCGCAAAGAACAGAATCAGAAGTCTGGCTGGCAGCGGCCGGTTAAGAAAAATAAATTTTAAGGGTCGGCAAAGATCGGCCCATGAAAAAAACTACCCGAAATCATTCGAGTTTCTGAAAGGCGGCAAGCGCGAGTCCTCAGGAGCTGACTGAAGTCAGTGACTGAGGTGAATGCGCGTAGCCAACGCACCTGAAATTTGATGTATGAAGGGTAGATCCCCCACTCTCTACAAGGCTCGGGGAATAATCAGGTCAGAAGACAACGCAATGGCCGAAAGCCATGAAGTCAGGAAACTATTATGTGTGGAATTGTTGGTGCAGTAGCGCAGCGTGACATCGCAGAAATTCTGCTGGAAGGTCTGCGTCGTCTTGAGTATCGCGGTTATGACTCAGCGGGTCTGGCCGTTGTCGATCGCCAGGGACATATGACGCGTCTGCGTCGTCTTGGCAAAGTGGCTAATCTGGCCGAAGCCGCAGAGCAGCAGCCACTGATTGGTGGCACTGGTATTGCTCATACGCGTTGGGCAACCCACGGTGAGCCATCAGAAGCCAATGCGCATCCGCATGTCTCTGAGCACATCATCATTGTGCATAACGGCATCATTGAGAACCATGAGCCATTGCGTGCGCAGATGATCGAACGCGGTTACCAGTTTGCCTCAGAAACGGACACCGAAGTGGTGGCGCATCTGGTGCACTGGGAGCAGAAGCAGGGCGGCACATTGCGTGAAGTGGTACTGCGCGTGATCCCGCAACTGCGCGGTGCTTATGGCATGGTGATCATGGACAGCCGCGATCCATCCGTGCTGGTGGCTGCGCGTTCAGGTAGCCCGCTGGTGATTGGCCGTGGCGTGGGTGAAAACTTCATTGCTTCTGACCAACTGGCGCTGCTGCCGGTGACCCGCCGCTTTATGTACCTGGAAGAGGGCGATATCGCCGAGATTACGCGCCGTGAAGTCACCATCATCGATCGTGATGGCAAGCCAGCCAAACGCGCGGAAATCGAATCCACGGCGCAGTACGATGCTGGTGATAAAGGTGCCTATCGTCACTACATGCAGAAAGAGATCTATGAGCAGCCGAACGCGATTAAAAACACCATCACTGGTCGTTTTAATCATGGGCAGATCGATCTCAGCGAACTGGGTGCCAATGCCGAAACCTTGCTGAGCAAGGTTGAGCACATCCAGATTATCGCCTGCGGTACCTCGTATAACTCCGGGATGGTGTCGCGCTACTGGTTTGAGTCGCTGGCCAACATTCCTTGCGATGTGGAAATCGCCTCCGAATTCCGCTATCGCAAATCCGCTGTGCGTAAAAACAGTCTGCTGATCACCCTGTCGCAATCGGGTGAAACCGCCGATACGCTGGCCGCGCTTCGCTTGTCTAAAGAGCTGGGTTATCTCGGTTCGCTGGCCATCTGTAACGTTGCCGGCTCTTCGCTGGTGCGTGAATCCGATCTGGCGCTGATGACCAAAGCCGGCACCGAAATTGGTGTGGCCTCAACGAAAGCCTTCACCACGCAGTTGGTAGTGTTGCTGATGCTGGTGGCAAAACTGGGTCGTCTGCGTGGCATGAAGCCAGAAACCGAGCACGAAATTGTGCATGCGCTGCAGGCATTGCCAAGCCGCATTGAGCAGATGTTGGCGCAGGATAAAGTGATTGAAAGCCTGGCTGAAGGTTTCTCTGACAAGCATCATGCGTTGTTCCTGGGCCGTGGCGATCAGTATCCGATCGCGATGGAAGGCGCGCTGAAGCTGAAAGAGATCTCCTATATTCACGCAGAAGCCTACGCCGCCGGAGAGCTGAAACACGGCCCGCTGGCGCTGATTGATGCCGATATGCCGGTGATCGTCGTTGCGCCGAATAACGAGCTGCTGGAGAAGCTGAAATCGAACATTGAAGAGGTGCGCGCGCGCGGCGGTTTGCTGTATGTATTTGCCGATCAGGATGCGGGTTTCACCGACAGCGAGGGCATGAAAATCATCTCACTGCCACACGTCGAAGAGGTGATAGCACCGATCTTCTATACCGTGCCGTTGCAGCTGCTTTCGTATCATGTTGCGCTGATTAAAGGCACCGACGTTGACCAGCCCCGTAACCTGGCAAAATCGGTTACTGTTGAATAATCTATAAAAAGGGCGGGCCTGCAACGGGTCCGCTTGCTTTTTAAACGGTGTCATATAACTGTCATATTTCGTACATTTCACTGTCATCAAACTGTCCTATTTTCCCTCCAGCAGCAATCACTGACTCCAACTAAAATGGCATTGAGCCTGATTTTTTTAAATCCCCTGGAGGGAACATGACACTGATGCGTACATCCGTAGCCCGAATCCTCGCCGCCACCTTCGCAGTAAGCGCGGTATCTGCTTTTGCAGCCACCGACCTGACTGGCGCTGGCGGTACATTCCCGGCACCGGTTTATGCCAAGTGGGCAGCAGAGTATCAGCAAGCCACCGGTAGCAAAATCAACTATCAGGGTATTGGTTCTTCAGGCGGCGTTAAGCAAATCATCGCTAAAACCGTCGATTTCGGTGCGTCTGATGCGCCGTTAAGTGATGCCGATTTGGAAAAAAATGGTCTGTTCCAGTTCCCTACCGTTATCGGTGGCGTGGTACTGGCCGTTAACATCCCAGGCGTGAAATCAGGTGAACTGACGCTGGACGGCAAAACCGTTGGCGATATCTACCTGGGTAACATCAAAAAGTGGAACGACCCGGCGATCACTAAACTGAACCCAGGCGTGAAACTGCCAGACACCAACATCAACGTGGTTCGCCGCGCAGATGGTTCAGGTACCTCTTTCGTGTTCACCAGCTACCTTTCTAAAGTGAACGCAGACTGGAACAGCAAAATTGGTAAAGGCAACACCGTTAACTGGCCAACCGGTCTGGGCGGTAAAGGTAACGACGGCGTTGCAGCCTTCGTACAGCGTCTGCCTGGTTCAATCGGCTACGTTGAGTATGCTTACGCTAAGCAGAACAACCTGACCTACACCAAACTAATGGATGCAGATGGCAAGCCAGTTGCGCCAAGCGAAACCAGCTTCTCAAACTCTGCTAAAGGCGCAGACTGGAGCAAATCTTTCGCTCAGGACCTGACCTTCCAGAAAGGTGCAGATGCATGGCCAATCTCTTCTACCACCTTCATCCTGATCTACAAAGAGCAGGCTGATGCGGCTAAAGGTGCTGAAGTGATGAAGTTCTTCGACTGGGCTTACAAAGGCGGCAGCAAAACTGCAACCGCACTGGATTACGCTGCGCTGCCAGAAAGCGTTGCTAACCAGATTCGTACTGCCTGGAAAGCGAACATCAAAGACAGCTCAGGCAAAGCGATTTACAAGTAAGCGAATGACCCGGTCAGTCTCCCCTGACTGACCAACCCGATGGGCGGCATGGTATGCCGCCCTGAACTTCCTCTGAGAACCGAGAAACTTATGGCTGCCACTAAGCCGACGTTCAAAGCCCCAGGTAAACAAGGTGACATGATTTTCGGCGCGCTGGTGAAACTTTCCGCGCTTATCGTGTTGTTGTTGATGGGTGGCATTATCGTCTCCCTGATTTTCTCCTCCTGGCCAAGCATCCAAAAATTTGGTTTTTCCTTCTTATGGACCAAAACCTGGGATGCGCCAAACGAACAATTTGGTGCGCTGGTACCGATCTACGGCACCCTCGTCACCTCCATCATTGCCTTAATCATCGCTGTGCCGGTGAGCTTTGGCATTGCGCTATTCCTGACGGAACTGGCACCTAACTGGTTGCGTCGCCCGCTGGGTACCGCAATTGAGTTGCTGGCCGCGATCCCGAGTATCGTTTACGGCATGTGGGGCCTGTTTATCTTCGCCCCGCTGTTCGCTGAGTACTTCCAGACACCGGTCGGCAACATCATGTCGAACATTCCCATTGTGGGTGCCCTGTTCTCAGGCCCGGCATTCGGTATCGGTATTCTGGCCGCTGGCGTGATCCTCGCCATCATGATCATTCCGTACATTGCATCGGTCATGCGTGATGTGTTTGAGCAGACGCCAGTGATGATGAAAGAGTCCGCCTACGGTATTGGTTGCACCACGTGGGAAGTGATCTGGCGCATCGTGCTGCCGTTCACCAAAAACGGTGTAATCGGTGGTGTGATGCTGGGCCTGGGTCGTGCACTGGGTGAAACCATGGCGGTGACCTTCATCATCGGTAACACCTACCAGCTCGACAGCGCCTCGCTGTTTATGCCGGGCAACAGTATCACCTCCGCGCTGGCGAACGAATTCGCTGAAGCTGAATCCGGTGTGCATGTCGCGGCATTGATGGAACTGGGTCTGATTCTGTTCGTGATTACCTTTATCGTACTGGCCATCTCCAAACTGATGATCCTGCGCCTGGCGAAGAGTGAAGGAGCCCGTTCATGACCGCTATCGAAATGCATGCTCGTGCTGAGCTGGAAGCCTCGCGCCGTAAAATGCAGGCACGTCGCAGCGCTAAAAATAAAGTGGCACTGACGCTGTCGATGCTGACCATGGCCTTTGGCCTGTTCTGGCTGGTGTGGATTCTGTTCACTACCGTCACCAAAGGCATTGATGGTCTGAGCTGGTCACTGTTCACTGAATCGACCCCGCCACCGAACACCGCAGGCGGTGGTTTAGCCAACGCCCTGGCGGGCAGTGGGTTACTCATTCTGTGGTCAACGGTGTTCGGTACACCGCTGGGCATCATGGCCGGTATTTATCTTGCCGAATATGGCCGTAAGCACTGGCTGGCGGAAGTGATTCGCTTCATCAACGACATCCTGTTGTCAGCACCGTCGATTGTGGTGGGCCTGTTCGTCTATACCATCGTGGTGGCACAGATGCAGCACTTCTCTGGCTGGGCGGGTGTGGTGGCGCTGGCGCTGTTGCAGATTCCTATCGTGATTCGTACCTCAGAAAACATGCTGCGTCTGGTACCAGACAGCATGCGTGAAGCGGCTTATGCACTGGGTACGCCGAAGTGGAAGATGATTTCGGCCATTACGCTGAAAGCTTCAGTCTCCGGCATTATTACCGGTGTCCTGCTGGCCGTGGCACGTATCGCGGGCGAAACCGCACCGCTGCTGTTTACTGCGCTGTCGAACCAGTTCTGGAGTACCGACATGATGCAGCCGATCGCGAACCTGCCGGTGACGATTTTCAAATTCGCCATGAGCCCATTTGCCGAGTGGCAAAGCCTGGCATGGGCGGGTGTGTTGATCATTACCCTGTGCGTGCTGCTGCTGAACATTGTCGCGCGAGTGGTTTTCGCCAAGGGCAAACATTAATTTCCCGGCGCGGCTTCGGCGGCGCTGCACATGAGAGATGAGCAATGAGTATGGCAACGACTTCTGCCGGTAAAATTCAGGTTCGCAATCTGAACTTCTATTACGGAAAGTTTCACGCTCTGAAGAACATTAACCTGGATATCGCGAAGAACCAGGTCACCGCCTTCATCGGACCATCAGGTTGTGGTAAATCCACCCTGCTGCGCACCTTCAACAAAATGTACTCGCTCTACCCTGAGCAGCGTGCTGAAGGTGACATTCTGCTGGATGGCGACAATATTCTGGCTTCCCATCAGGATATCGCCCTGCTGCGCGCACGCGTTGGCATGGTGTTCCAGAAGCCAACGCCGTTCCCGATGTCGATTTATGACAACATCGCGTTTGGCGTGCGTCTGTTTGAAAAGCTGTCACGTGCCGATATGGACGAGCGTGTGCAGTGGGCGCTGACCAAAGCCGCGCTGTGGAATGAAACCAAAGACAAGCTGCATCAGAGCGGTTACAGTCTCTCCGGCGGTCAGCAGCAGCGTCTGTGCATCGCACGCGGTATCGCGATTCGCCCGGAAGTGCTGTTGCTGGATGAGCCATGCTCAGCCCTCGACCCGATCTCTACCGGTCGTATTGAAGAGCTGATCACCGAGCTGAAGCAGGATTACACCGTGGTGATCGTGACGCACAACATGCAGCAGGCCGCGCGTTGTTCTGACCATACCGCTTTCATGTATCTGGGCGAGCTGATCGAATTCAGCGACACCGATACACTGTTTACCAAGCCCGCGCAGAAGCAGACCGAAGATTACATCACCGGTCGTTACGGCTGATTCAGGAGACGCACATGGACAATTTGAATCTGAACAAACACATCTCCGGTCAGTTCAACGCGGAGCTGGAACACATTCGCACCCAGGTGATGATCATGGGTGGCATGGTTGAGCAGCAGCTTACCGATGCCATTACCGCGATGCACAACCAGGATGGCGAGCTGGCACGTCGCGTGATCGACGGTGATCAGAAGGTCAACATGATGGAAGTGGAGATTGATGAAGCCTGCGTGCGCATCATCGCCAAACGTCAACCTACCGCCAGCGACTTGCGTCTGGTGATGGCAATCATCAAGACCATCTCTGAGCTGGAACGTATCGGTGACGTCGCTGAGAAAATCAGCCGCACGGCGCTGGAGAAGTTCAGCCAGCAGCACCTGCCTCTGCTGGTGAGTCTGGAGTCTCTGGGTCGCCACACCGTGCAGATGCTGCATGACGTGCTGGATGCCTTCGCGCGTATGGATCTGAATGAAGCCATTAAGATCTATCGTGAAGATAAGAAGGTCGACAAAGAGTACGAAGGCATTGTGCGTCAGCTGATGACCTACATGATGGAAGATCCCCGCACCATCCCAAGTGTACTGACGGCGCTGTTCTGTGCCCGCGCCATCGAGCGTATCGGTGACCGTTGCCAGAACATCTGCGAAATTATCTTCTATTTCGTTAAAGGTCAGGATTTCCGTCACGTTGGCGGCGACAAGCTGGATGAACTGCTGTCAGGTGACGACGGCAGCAATAAACCCTCTTAATTGCCGTTTCGGCTGCCTGTTGCCACTGTGGCAAACAGGCAGCCATCTTCATTTCTGATTGGTCTCCGCGATTCCCTCTCTTTATACTTGGCGCACTTTTTTCTGCCAGGTGCTGTTAAATGTCTTCCCCAATAACGAAAAAAAACGCCGTGACGCCGGCAAAAGCGATGGTTGCTGCCATTAGTGGCTATGCGATGGACGGCTTCGATCTGTTAATTCTGGGCTTTATGTTACCGGCGATCAGCGTCTCGCTGGCGCTCGATCCCTCTCAGGCCGGTTCGCTGGTCACCTGGACGCTGATCGGCGCGGTGATCGGTGGCATTGTGTTTGGTCATCTCAGCGATCGCTATGGTCGTATCCGTATTCTTACCGTGACGATCCTGATGTTCTCAATCTTCACCGGGCTGTGCGCGGTGGCGCAGGGCTACTGGGATCTGTTGGCCTATCGCACGCTGGCGGGCGTGGGCTTAGGCGGTGAGTTTGGTATTGGCATGGCGCTGATTGCGGAAGCCTGGCCGAAGGAGAAGCGTAATCGCGCCTCGGCATGGGTCGGCATCGGCTGGCAGCTCGGTGTGCTGCTGGCGGCGTTTATTACTCCGCCGCTACTGAGTGTGATCGGCTGGCGCGGCATGTTCCTGGTGGGCCTGTTGCCTGCACTGGTGTCGTTTGTGATTCGCCGTAGCATGGGCGAGCCGGAAGGCTTCACGCGTCACGTTGAGAAGACGCCGCAGCTGTCATTCGCCGCGCGCATCAAATTGCTGTTCGCCGACCGCGCCACCAGTAAAGCCAGTCTCGGGATTTTCATCCTCTGCTCAGTGCAGAACTTCGGTTATTACGGTCTGATGATCTGGATGCCAAGTTATCTCTCATCCAGCTTTGGTTTTAGCCTGACCAAATCCGGCTTGTGGACGGCGGTGACCGTGGTCGGCATGACCTTTGGTATCTGGCTGTTTGGCGTATTGGCCGATCGCTTCGCGCGCTGGAAGATTTTCCTGCTGTACCAGTTTGGCGCGGTGGTGATGGTGGTGGTGTATGCGCAGCTGCGCGATCCTACTGTGATGTTGTTCACTGGTGCGATCATGGGGATGTTTGTGAATGGCATGATTGGCGGCTACGGTGCGCTGATCTCGGACACCTTCCCACCGCAGGCGCGCGCCACTGCGCAGAACGTGTTGTTCAACCTTGGACGCGGTGTCGGCGGTTTTGGTCCGCTGGTGATTGGCCTGCTGGCGGCGCAAATCTCGTTTACCGCGGCGATCACGCTGCTGGCGCTGATTTACCTGCTGGATATTGTTGCCACCCTGTTCCTGCTGCCGAAGAAGCAGAGCAACGAGGATTCACTGGGCGCGATTGGCTAAGGCGTTTAGGTTACCTGGTGCGCATAAATGCGCACCCTATTAGATCTGCGAACAGATCAAAATCGCACATCGGCCTCTGTAGAGGCAGCACCAGGTTCCACCGGGCACAGAGGTAACAGATCAGACCGACCACAGAGGTAACACTTTTGGGGTCAGTCGATTTGCATCCTGCATTGCCCGGACATCGTGCGCCGGTTTCTGCAGGGGCGACATTCATGACGCCCTGGGTTTACACCAAATCCCAACCCCGTGCGCGCCACAGTGCGGGCAGTTGCGTCATATCATCAAAGCGCGTCACCAGCGGATGATCCAACTCCGGATTGTGCGCATCAGCGCAGTAGTAAAATACCGGAATGCCCGCCGCGATCCCCGCACGCGCACCGGCTTCTGAATCATCCACCAGAATGCACTTCTCAATCGGCACCTGCATTTGCTCCGCCGCGTGATACATCAACTCGGGATCGGGCTTCCAGTGGTTAATGTCATAACCGCTGTACAGCCGACCTTCGAGGTATGGCAGCATGCCGGTTAAACCCAGCGAGTGCTGCATCTTCTTCACTGTCCCGTTCGAGACCACGCACATCGGCACTTTCACGCTTTCCACCAGCGCTTTGGCACCGGCAATCGGCTTCAGGTCGAGGTCAAACAGGCGGGCCACATCCGCGCGATACGCCGTTTCGAACTCGTCTAACGGCACCTCTTTCTGATGCTGCGCCAGTACATCCCGCACGATGTCATAGAGCTTTACCCCTTTGTACTGCTCAAACATCTGCTGCAAAGAGAGCTCAATACCGTATTGGGCAAAGGTGTTGACGTAGGATTGCGTACAGATCACTTCACTGTCGACCAGCGTACCGTCGCAATCGAAAAACACACATTCAACTGACATCGCACATCATCCTTTTATTAAACAGCCAGCTGACACTCTAGCGCACTGAGCGTAGAAAGCGACCCCGGCAACCGTTTGCGAATAATCAGTGTTTTGCTGCGCTAAAATCTATAGGATACGCGGCGATAAATTTTTTTCCGGGACAGTTGAATGAACAATCAGGGCTTGTTGCAGCGCATCTTTAAGCTGCAGGAACACGGCACAACCGCGCGCACCGAAGTGATCGCCGGTTTCACGACTTTCCTGACGATGGTGTATATCGTCTTTGTAAACCCGCAAATTCTGGGCGCCGCAGGCATGGATACTCAGGCGGTGTTTGTCACCACCTGTTTGATAGCGGCCTTTGGTAGCATCCTGATGGGGCTGGTGGCGAACTTGCCGGTCGCGCTGGCACCGGCGATGGGGCTGAACGCCTTCTTCGCGTTTGTGGTGGTCGGCGCGATGGGTTATTCATGGCAGGTTGGTATGGGCGCGATCTTCTGGGGCGCACTGGGTCTGCTGATCCTCACGCTGCTGCGTGTGCGCTACTGGATGATTGCTAATATCCCGATGAGTCTGCGCGTCGGCATCACCGCCGGTATCGGCCTGTTTATCGCCATGATGGGCCTGAAAAACGCCGGTATCATCGTGCCGAATGCCGACACCATTGTGACGGTCGGGAACCTGACCTCGCATAGCGTACTGCTGGGGGCGCTGGGCTTCTTCATTATCGCGATTCTGGCCTCACGCAATATCCACGCGGCGGTGCTGGTATCGATTGTGGTCACCACGGCGATTGGCTTAGCCATTGGCGATGTGAAATTCAGCGGTGTGTTTGCCGCGCCGCCGGCAGTGACATCGGTGGTGGGTCAGGTCGATATTAAAGGGGCGTTCAACATCGGCATGGCGGGAGTGATCTTCTCCTTTATGCTGGTCAACCTGTTCGACTCTTCCGGCACGCTGATCGGTGTCACCGATAAGGCCGGATTGACCGATGAAAAGGGCACTTTCCCGCGTATGAAGCAGGCGCTGTATGTTGATAGCATCAGCTCGGTGACCGGTTCGCTCATCGGCACCTCTTCAGTGACGGCGTATATCGAAAGCTCTTCCGGCGTGGCGATTGGTGGCCGTACCGGCTTGATGGCGGTCATCACCGGGATTCTGTTCCTGCTGGTGATGTTCCTGTCACCGCTGGCCGCGATGGTGCCTTCTTATGCGGCAGCAGGTGCGCTGATCTATGTGGGAGTCTTGATGACGGCGTCACTGTCACGCGTGCGCTGGGACGATCTCACCGAAGCGGTCCCGGCGTTTGTCACGGCGGCGATGATGCCATTCAGCTTCTCGATCACCGAAGGTATCGCGCTGGGCTTCATCTCGTACTGTGTGATGAAGCTTGGCACAGGACGCTGGCGTGAAATCAGCCCGTGCGTGGTGATTGTTGCCCTGCTGTTTGTGCTAAAAATCGCGTTTATCGACGCGCACTAAAAACAACAGGCCGCGATTGCGGCCTGTTTTGTTAGAGATGTCCGATTTCCTGGGGGGTGGGAGTGAGGCTGGTCAGACGCAGCGAGCGCGGGCCAATATTCGGTTTGCTCATTTCAACGTCGCGCAATGGCTGCCATTGCTGTTGTGCATCAATCTCCCACAGGCATAAGCGCTCAGTGCCCGGAGATAGCGCGCACGACCACACTAGCATCGGCTCAGCATCACAGACCGCCTGAATATCCGGAAACACGCTGGAGCGCAGACGGCCGGCAGCAGGGTGCAACTGCAGCGAACCGGCACCGTTCTCACTTTCACCGGTTAATTTGAGGATGCTCTGGCGCAGCGTCCAGATTTGCGTCACCGCTTCCATAAAATCCTGCTGCGCGTTGATCCACGCTTTCTCACCCGATGAGAGATCCTGCGTGAGCGTGTCCTGCGTCTGACGGCTGTGGGCGCGGACAATCTCCATATCCAACCCCGCACGTCCGCCTTCTTCCGCCAGCAGCACACCGACCATATTACCGGCGTACGCAATGCTGAAGTCAGGGAGGTTGGGATCGGCAAAGCAAGGGCGTCCGCTGCTGGTGGTGATGAGCGGCGGCAGTTCACGAATGCCATAGACGCGCAGCATCAGCTGAGCCAGCAATTCGCGTGCGGCGAGAAAACGGCTACGGCGCTTGTCAGGGAAGCGCTCGGCGCTGTTAATCACATCCTGTGGAACCCGAAACAGCTCTGAAGAGAGCGGCGAGTTACCCATCCAACGTACAAAATGACTAGCCATCTGTCGCTCCGTGAAAATGGTCAGATAATCATCAGCGCTATTGTAGGAATTTTCTCAGAGGTTTGCATCCGGCATAACATGGAATGACCAAAAATCAGATAAGACCGAAGCGGCGGCTAATCCCAACAGTTGAATTTGCATATAACGCTTTTGCTGATTTTGCGCGGATAGGGTGCCGTAAAGTCTGAGGTAGTGTAGGATTTGGGCAACCAAAAGCACATCTAAGTGCGTGAACAATCCACCTCAAGATAATCGTGCCCATCGCAGCAGCATGCACGTCGGAGTTTTTTTATGTCAGTAACTTCACTTACTCGCCAGGAATCAATCTCACTTGATGAATTTCGTCATGGTATGCGCCGCCTGACCGCAGGCGTTTCTTTAGTGACCACTGAGTTTCAGGGCGAAAAGCTGGGTCTGATTGCGACCTCCGTTAGCTCACTGGCTGCCGAGCCGCCAAGCTTGCTGGTGTGTGTTAACCGTAGTGCATCCAGCCACGACGCATTTGTGAATGCTGGCCATTTCGCTGTAAACGTCTTGCGAGAACAGCATGACGATTTATGCGCGCAGTTCAGTCAGTCTGCACGTCGCGCAGAACGCTTCCAGAGCGGTGAGTGGCAAACGCTGAACACCGGTGCACCGGTGCTGGCTGATGCATTGGTGAGTTTTGACTGCCAGCTGGAGAAAGTGGTGGAGTGGAATACGCACAGCGTGCTGCTGGCGCGCATCGTTGGCATTTCACTGCCAGGTGAAGCGGCGGAGCCGATGGTCTATTTCAACAGCGGTTTTCACTCGCTGGGTTAATGTGAGTGACAGGCGTCGCGCAATGCCCGACGCCTGGAATCAATCAGGCAAATTTGCAGGCTTCATCAAAGCCGAGACGCGGTAAACGCGCATGCAGTTTGCTGGCTTCGCCATAGCCCAGATTAATCAGTAAATTCACCTGCCATTTGCTTTCGCTAAAGAAGGCTTCATTGACTTTTGACGGGTCAAAACCGGACATCGGGCCGGCATCCAGCCCCAGCGAACGCGCCGCCAGAATTAAATATCCTGCCTGCAGGCTGCTATTGCGGAAAGCCGTCTCTTTAGCCAAATCCGGGCTGCTGGTGAACCAGCTACGCGCATCACCGTGCGGGAAGAGTTTGGGCAGCGCTTCATAGAACTCAGGATCCCACGCCACGATCACCGTTGCCGGTGCTGCCATGGTTTTGTCCACGTTGCCGGAGGAGAGCGCAGGTTTCAGCTTCTCTTTGCCTTCCTGCGAAGTGACAAACACGAACCGTCCTGGTGAACAGTTGGCTGAAGTCGGGCCGAGCGCGGTCAGGCTATAGAGTTGCTGCAGCACTTCGTGAGAAATCGGTTTGTCCTGCCAGTAGCTGTGGGTGCGAGCGTCATTGAACAGCGCGTTCAGCGCCACGCTGTCGAGCGGTGTACTCATGTTTCTCTCCTGTTCAGGCAGCAACTTGCGCCTAATGTTTAGCACGAATCGTGGGTGAGGCCGATACGCTTTAGCACGGGCCAGCGATCGTTATACTGCAAAGGAGAGGGGGTGCCAAATAACAAAGACGCATGTTTCCCCCAACCAAACAATGATGGGGGAAACAGGGTAAAGATTACTTACCAATACAGAAGCTGGAGAAAATCCTGCCGAGCAGGTCGTCGGAGGTGAACTCACCGGTGATCTCGCTCAGTGCTTGCTGCGCCAGACGCAACTCTTCCGCCAGCAGTTCACCGGCCCATGCACCCAGCAGCTGGTCTTTGCCCTGCTGTAAGTGAGTGGCAGCTAACTCCAGCGCCTGCAGATGGCGTCGGCGTGCCAGGAAGCCACCTTCCATATTGCCAGAGAAGCCCATGCTCTGTTTCAGATGGTCGCGCAGTGCATCCACGCCTTCCCCCGTCCGCGCAGAGAGACGAATCAGTGAGTGATCATTCACTTCTGTCAGACCCAGCACTTCCCCGGTCATATCGGCTTTGTTACGCACCACAGTAATCGGCAGTTGTGCCGGTAAACGTGCCACGAAATCGGGCCAGATTGCGGCCGCTTCGGTGGCGTCGGTGGTGGTGCCATCCACCATAAACAGCACGCGATCGGCTTGCTCGATTTCCTGCCAGGCGCGTTCAATTCCAATTCGCTCAACTTCATCACTGGCTTCACGCAGCCCCGCAGTATCGATGATGTGCAGCGGCATGCCGTCGATATGAATATGCTCACGCAGCACGTCACGCGTGGTGCCAGCGATATCGGTAACAATCGCGGCTTCACGACCGGCGAGGGCATTCAGCAAGCTGGATTTACCGGCATTAGGACGACCAGCAATCACCACTTTCATTCCTTCGCGCAGCAGGCTGCCCTGACGCGCTTCGGCGCGCACGTTATCAAGATCGCCGATCACCGCATTAAGCTGACCTTCGATTTTGCCGTCAGACAGAAAGTCGATCTCCTCATCCGGGAAGTCGATAGCGGCCTCCACGTAGATGCGCAGGTGAGTGAGTGCTTCCACGAGTGTATTGATGCGCAGGGAAAATGCGCCTTGCAGCGAATTCACGGCGGAACGCGCGGCCTGCTCTGAACTGGCGTCGATCAGGTCGGCGATCGCTTCCGCCTGCGCCAGATCGAGTTTGTCGTTGAGGAACGCACGTTCGGAGAATTCACCCGGCTGAGCGATGCGTACACCCGACAGCGCCACGATGCGTTTCAGCAGCAGATCCAGAATCACCGGGCCGCCGTGACCCTGAAGCTCCAGCACATCTTCGCCGGTGAAAGAGTGGGGGCCTGGAAACCACAGCGCAATCCCCTGATCCAGCACGCTGCCATCCGCATCGCTAAATGGCAAGTAGTCGGCATAACGCGGTTTCGGCAATTTGCCGAGCACGGCTTGCGCGACGTCAGCGGCTTTGGCGCCGGAAATACGCAGAATGCCGACGCCGCCACGGCCGGGAGGTGTCGCCTGGGCAACGATAGTATCGCTGTGGCTCATGATTCTCTCTCTTACCCGTCATACTTCAAGCTGCAGCGGCGTTGGCTGCGCTCGAATTATTCAGGGTACAAATTTTGAAAAAAAACAGGGCGACATAAATGCCGCCCCTTGAGTATACGCTGCTGCTGTTGCAGTCAGACGTTACGCTTTCTTCTTGTCGCGGCTGTGCAGACCACGTTTTTCCAGCCCGCGATAAATCAGCTGCTGCTGGAGGATGGTCACCAGGTTACTGACGATGTAGTACAGCACCAGACCCGCAGGGAACCACAGGAAGAACACGGTAAAGATAACCGGCATGTAGGTCATGATCTTCTGCTGCATCGGATCGGTCACGGTGGTCGGTGACATCTTCTGGATGAAGAACATGGTGATACCCATGATAACCGGCAGAATGTAGTACGGATCCTGCGCGGAAAGGTCATGAATCCACAGAATGAACGGTGCATGACGCAGTTCAATCGAACCTGACAGCATGTAGTACAAGGCCAGGAAGATAGGCATCTGGATAACCAGCGGCAAGCAGCCACCCAGCGGGTTCACTTTCTCTGCTTTGTACAGCGCCATCATTTCCTGGCTCTGCTTCTGCTTGTCATCGCCCAGACGCTCACGCATTGCCTGAATCTTCGGCTGCAGCATGCGCATCTTCGCCATGGAGGTGTACTGCGCTTTGGTCAGCGGGTACATGATGCCACGAACGATGAAGGTGATAACGATAATCGAGAAGCCCCAGTTACCGATAAAGCTGTGCAGGAACTTCAGCAGCTTAAACAGTGGCTGAGAGATGAACCACAACCAACCGTAATCTACAGTCAGATCCAGGTGAGGCGCGATAGCGGCCATCTTGTCCTGGATTTCTGGCCCCAACCACAGGGTCGCGCCCAGGTCTTGCTGTGCGCCTGCTGCCACGGTCACCGGTGAAGATTTATAACCGATTGCCGCAACGCCGTTACCGAGGTTGCTGGTGTAAAGGGTGTTGTTACCCTGAGTACGTGGCACCCAGGCGGTAGCGAAGTACTGCTGCAGCATCGCCACCCAACCATTGCTGGTGGTGGCGTTCAGGTTCTCGTTATCCGCGATGGTATCGAATTTGTATTTTTCGTATTTCGCTTCGCTGGTCGAGTACGCTGCGCCACGGAAGGTGTGCAGGGCAAAGTTGTTGCTGCCGGTATCACGATGCTTCGGCAGATCAATGGTCTGCTTCAACTGACCGAACATCGACACTTCCAGCGGCTGCTGCGAGGCGTTATTGATGTTGTAGTCAACGTTAACCGCGAAGTCGCCACGCTTGAACACGAAGGTTTTGGTATAAACCACACCTTTTTCATCGGTCCAGGTCAGTGGTACACGCAGCTCGGTCTGGCCATCGGCCATCTCGAAGTGATCCTGAGTGGTGGTGAACAGCGGACGAGCGCCATTGTTCGGGTTATCCGGGCCATTACGACCGGTTAAGCCACTTTGCGCCTGATAAACGAAGGCGGGGGTGGTTTCCAGCAACTGGAACGGTGCGTCTGAACCCAGTTTGTCCGGGTAAGTCAGCAGCTGTGCCTGCTCAATATCGCCACCGCGAGTATTGATGCTGAGTGACAGGACATCAGTCTTAACGGTGATCGTTTGGCCCTGACCGCTAGCCGGCACGCCGGAAGAGGCGGCATCACCCGCTGCGCTGCTTGTGTTCTGCGTGGTCTGAGTCTGCTGTGGCTGCGGAGCGTGGTCCGTCTGCCAGGCTTGCCAGATCATAAAAGACACGAACAGAAAAGCGATGAGAAAGAGATTGCGTTGCGAATCCATCGTTAATGTTCTCTGGTATCAAAGGTTTTTGGCGGCACAGGATCGTCACCACCCGGGTTCAAAGGGTGGCATTTTAATACGCGTTTTATCGTCAACCAACTACCTTTTACGACGCCGAAACGGCGTAATGCCTCAATCCCATACTGCGAGCAGGTGGGATGGAACCGACAATGAGGTCCAAGTAGTGGGCTGATGGCGCGTTGATAAACGCGTATCAGGGCGATCAGGAGCCGCGAGCCAGGCGACAGTGACGACGCCATAATTTCTCCAACGCTTCCGTTAACGCACGGTTATCGAGGTCAGCAATCCCCTTTTTCGCCACGATGACAAAATCCATCGCAGGCAGCTCATGTTGGCGCAGACGAAAGCTTTCGCGGGTCAATCGCTTGATCCGGTTGCGTTCATGGGCGCGTTTCACATGCTTTTTGGCGACGGTAAGACCGATGCGGGGATGCCCCAGCGAGTTAAGGCGGCCGAGGATGGTGATTTGCGGCGTACCGGCTCTTTGTGGCTGCTGGAAGACGAAAGTGAAATGAGTGGGAGTTAACAAACGTAACTCCCTGGGAAATGCGAGCTTAACCACGAGGGTTAGCTTTATTACTTAGAAACGGTCAAACGAGCACGGCCTTTAGCACGACGACGTGCCAGAACCTGACGACCATTTTTTGTTGCCATACGAGCACGGAAACCGTGTGAACGGTTGCGCTTCAGTACGGACGGTTGAAAAGTGCGTTTCATGGCGATTTCTACCTAAACTTGAAAATTTTCACTGGGTGACGCGTTTTCGGGCCAGTAAATCGACCTACGCCTCAATGTGTCTTTAATAAAGAGGCGGGATTGTAATAATTGTACAGTCCAGAGTCAATTTACTTCGCAGTTCGCGGCACCTGGAAACCAGATACAGCCCGCTGATTCCGGGCATCAAGGCTTCACGCAATAATGCCGGGTGGGGAATTATACGGGCTATAGGGTAAAGCGCAAGGATCGCGCAGGATCTTCTTGCGATCAATTTGCAGATTTATTGCGCGGAAACGAGAGGCGACCAGAAAAATTGCCTCTTTCAGCAAGATCACCGCTCGCTTTTTCCACAGAAAGCGTAAACTCATTAGCGCTTCACTAGCCTGTGGATAAATTGGATCAAAACTGTGTAGAAAGGGAAGATCTCTGTGCCGCTTTGCGCTATGATCCGCCCTTCCGCTGACGATCCTCACTGCGATCGTTAGGGATGACTACCGCGGATAGCGGTCGCAGGCGCTTTCTGATCGCCTGTGTCAAAAAAGACAGTTTCTATTATTAGCGCCTGAAATTCTTATCGATTTTGTACGAGTGGAGTCCGCCGTGTCACTTACGCTTTGGCAACAGTGTCTTGCCCGTTTGCAGGATGAGCTTCCTGCCACCGAATTCAGCATGTGGATTCGTCCGCTGCAAGCTGAATTAAACGACAATACGCTGACCTTGTATGCACCAAATCGGTTTGTACTCGACTGGGTTCGGGATAAATATCTCAATAGTATTAATGGGCTGCTGAATGAATTCTGCGGTCCGAATGTGCCTTTGCTGCGTTTTGAAGTGGGCACGCGCCCGGCTGCGCAGGTTGCAACCAGCCAGCCAGCCATGGCGGCTTACAGCACCCCTGCTCCTGTTGAAAACCGTCCTGCTCCGGCGCAAATCTTGCGTCCAAGCTGGGACTCAGTGCCCGCCCCGGCGGATGTCACCTACCGCTCAAATGTGAATAACCGCCATAACTTCGATAACTTCGTTGAAGGTAAATCTAACCAACTGGCGCGCGCGGCGGCACGTCAGGTGGCGGATAACCCTGGTGGCGCTTACAACCCGCTCTTCCTTTATGGCGGAACCGGTTTAGGTAAAACTCACCTGTTACATGCAGTGGGAAATGGCATTATTGCGCGCAAGCCGAATGCCAAAGTGGTTTACATGCACTCAGAACGTTTTGTGCAGGACATGGTAAAAGCGCTGCAGAACAACGCCATTGAAGAATTTAAGCGTTATTACCGCTCCGTCGATGCACTGTTGATCGATGACATTCAGTTCTTTGCCAATAAAGAGCGCTCGCAGGAAGAGTTTTTCCATACCTTTAACGCCCTGCTGGAAGGCAATCAGCAGATCATTTTGACCTCGGATCGCTATCCTAAAGAGATCAATGGTGTTGAAGATCGCCTGAAGTCGCGCTTTGGCTGGGGATTAACCGTCGCGATCGAGCCGCCTGAGCTGGAAACGCGTGTGGCGATCCTGATGAAGAAAGCGGATGAAAACGATATCCGCCTGCCGGGAGAAGTCGCCTTCTTTATTGCCAAGCGTCTGCGCTCCAATGTGCGTGAGTTGGAAGGTGCGCTGAACCGCGTCATCGCCAATGCCAACTTTACCGGCCGCGCGATCACCATCGATTTCGTGCGCGAAGCGCTGCGGGATTTGCTGGCGCTGCAGGAAAAGCTGGTCACCATCGATAACATCCAGAAAACGGTGGCCGAATACTACAAGATCAAAGTCGCGGATTTACTGTCGAAGCGCCGTTCGCGCTCGGTGGCACGTCCGCGTCAGATGGCAATGGCAATGGCGAAAGAGTTGACCAACCATAGCCTGCCGGAAATTGGCGATGCGTTTGGTGGCCGCGATCATACCACCGTGCTCCATGCCTGCCGTAAAATTGAGCAGTTGCGTGAAGAGAGCCACGACATCAAAGAAGATTTCTCTAACCTCATTCGAACATTATCTTCCTGACGCATATGAAATTTATTGTAGAACGTGAGCAGTTGCTGAAACCACTGCAACAGGTTAGCGGCCCGCTTGGTGGACGCCCGACCTTACCGATCCTCGGAAATTTACTGTTGCAGGTGAGTGAAGGCGTACTGCGTCTGACCGGCACCGATTTGGAAATGGAGATGGTGGCCCGCGTTGCATTAACGCAGCCCCACGAGCCCGGTGCGACCACCGTGCCCGCGCGTAAATTCCTCGATATCTGTCGCGGTTTGCCAGAGGGGGCGGAAATTAGCCTGACGCTGGAAGGTGACAGAATGCTGGTGCGTTCTGGCCGTAGCCGTTTTTCCTTATCGACGCTGCCCGCCACTGACTTCCCTAATCTGGATGACTGGCAGAGCGAGGTGGAATTCACCTTGCCGCAGGCCACGCTGAAACGTCTGATCGAAGCGACCCAGTTCTCAATGGCGCATCAGGATGTGCGTTACTACCTCAACGGCATGCTGTTTGAGACTGAAGGTGAAGAGTTACGCACCGTCGCTACTGATGGTCACCGTCTGGCAGTCTGCTCCATGCCGATTGGCCAGGCGTTGCCTAACCATTCGGTGATCGTGCCACGTAAAGGCGTGATTGAATTAGTCCGTCTGCTGGATGGCGGCGAGACTCCGCTGCAGGTGCAGATCGGCAGCAGCAACATTCGCGCGCACGTTGGTGACTTCATCTTCACCTCTAAGCTTGTTGATGGACGTTTCCCTGATTATCGCCGCGTATTGCCGAAGAACCCGGATAAAGCGCTGGAGGCCGGTTGCGATCTGCTGAAGCAGGCGTTTGCCCGTGCAGCGATTCTCTCGAATGAGAAGTTCCGCGGTGTTCGTATCTATATCACCGAAAATCAGCTCAAGATCACCGCCAATAACCCTGAACAGGAAGAAGCGGAAGAGATGCTGGATGTGTCGTATAGCGGCACTGAACTGGAGATCGGCTTTAACGTGAGTTACGTGTTAGATGTGCTGAATGCGCTGAAATGCGAAAACGTGCGTTTGCTGCTGACCGATTCGGTTTCGAGTGTGCAAATTGAAGACGTTGCCAGCCCAGCGGCGGCATACGTCGTCATGCCAATGCGCTTGTGATTTTATAGCGGGCTAACTTACTCGCTATTTTGCCCCCGGGCAGTGCTCGTCCCTGGTCACATACTTCAGTATGCTCCCAGGGACTGCGCGCTGGCCGTGAGCAAACGAGCTTCGCCGTTAACGCCCTCGATGGCAGGGTTAGGTGAAAACCACTTCTTAATGCGCAGCTGGATTCGTTCATGGCTTTAACCCGCCTCCTGATTAAAGATTTCCGCAACATCGAGCAGGCCGATCTCACGCTGGCACCAGGCTTTAATTTCCTCGTGGGTGCTAACGGCAGCGGTAAAACCAGCGTGCTGGAGGCTATCTACACCCTCGGACATGGCCGCGCATTTCGCAGTTTGCAGGCTGGACGCGTCATTCGTCACGATCAGGATGCGTTTGTCCTGCACGGACGAATTGAAGGCAGTGAGCGCGAATTGGCCGTGGGGCTGACCAAAAATCGCGCCGGTGATAGCAAAGTGCGCATCGACGGCAGTGACGGTCATAAAGTGGCGGAGCTGGCGCAATTGCTGCCGATGCAGTTGATCACGCCGGAAGGGTTTACTTTGCTCAACGGCGGCCCCAAATACCGTAGAGCCTATATTGATTGGGGATGCTTTCACTCCGCACCCGGTTTCTTCAATGCCTGGAATAATCTACGGCGTCTGATGAAACAGCGTAACGCCGCGCTGAGACAAGTTTCGCGTTACAGCCAAATTCGCCCGTGGGATCAGGAACTGGTGCCGCTGGCCGAACAGATTAGCCAGTGGCGAGCCGAGTACAGTGCGGCGATCTCGAAAGAGATCATCGCTACCTGCAGTCAATTTTTACCAGAGTTTGAGTTGTCGTTTTCGTTTCAGCGCGGCTGGGATAAAGAGAGCGACTTTGCCGAACTGCTGGAACGTAATTTCGAGCGCGATCGCGCGCTCACCTATACCGCCAGCGGCCCGCACAAAGCGGATTTTCGCATCCGTGCGGAAGGCACGCCGGTGGAAGATTTACTCTCACGCGGTCAATTAAAGCTGCTGATGTGTGCTCTGCGTTTAGCGCAGGGCGAGTATCTGACTCGCAGCAGCGGACGTCGCTGTTTGTACCTGATTGATGACTTTGCCTCGGAGCTGGACGATTCGCGTCGTCGGTTGCTGGCCGAGCGCCTGAAAGCCACGCAGGCTCAGGTATTTGTCAGCGCCATTGGTGTCGAACATGTAATCGACATGAGTGACGAAAAGGGCAAGATGTTCCGCGTGGAACAGGGTAAAATAGCGGTTCAACCTGAAGATTAAATGAGCGAGAAACGTTGATGTCGAATTCTTATGACTCCTCAAGTATCAAAGTCCTTAAAGGGCTTGATGCGGTACGCAAACGCCCGGGTATGTATATCGGTGATACCGATGACGGCACCGGTCTGCATCACATGGTATTCGAGGTCGTGGATAACGCAATCGACGAAGCGCTCGCGGGTCACTGTAGTGACATCGTCGTCACCATCCATGCGGACAATTCTGTGTCTGTTCAGGATGATGGCCGTGGTATTCCGACCGGCATTCACCCGGAAGAGGGTGTGTCTGCGGCAGAAGTGATCATGACCGTGCTGCACGCCGGCGGCAAATTCGACGATAACTCGTATAAAGTGTCCGGTGGTCTGCACGGCGTGGGCGTGTCAGTGGTTAACGCCCTTTCGCAGAAGCTGGAACTGACCATTCGCCGCGAAGGTAAAGTGCATCAGCAGATTTACCAGCACGGTGTGCCGCAGGCACCGCTGGCGGTATCTGGTGATACTGAAACCACCGGTACACGCGTCCGTTTCTGGCCGAGCTACGAAACCTTCACCAATGTAGTGGAGTTCGAGTATGACATTTTGGCGAAACGCCTGCGTGAACTCTCCTTCCTGAACTCGGGTGTTTCTATCCGTCTGGAAGACAAGCGTGACGGCAAGAGCGACCACTTCCACTACGAAGGCGGCATCAAGGCGTTTGTTGAGTACCTCAACAAGAATAAAACCCCGATTCACCCAACCGTGTTCTATTTCTCTAACGAGAAAGACGGTATTGGTGTGGAAGTCGCGCTGCAGTGGAACGATGGTTTCCAGGAAAACATCTACTGCTTCACCAACAACATTCCACAGCGCGATGGCGGTACGCACCTTGCGGGCTTCCGTGCGGCAATGACGCGTACGCTGAACGCTTATATGGACAAAGAAGGCTACAGCAAAAAAGCCAAAGTCAGCGCCACCGGTGATGATGCGCGTGAAGGCCTGATTGCTGTGGTCTCGGTGAAAGTGCCGGATCCAAAGTTCTCCTCACAGACCAAAGACAAACTGGTCTCTTCTGAGGTGAAATCCGCGGTTGAGCAGCAGATGAACGAACTGCTGAGCGAATACCTGCTGGAAAACCCGTCAGACGCGAAAATCGTGGTTGGCAAAATTATCGATGCCGCGCGTGCACGTGAAGCGGCGCGCCGCGCCCGTGAAATGACCCGTCGTAAAGGCGCGCTGGACTTGGCTGGTCTGCCGGGCAAGCTGGCTGATTGCCAGGAACGTGACCCAGCGCTGTCTGAAATCTACTTAGTGGAAGGGGACTCAGCGGGCGGCTCTGCCAAGCAGGGACGTAACCGTAAGAACCAGGCGATCCTGCCGCTGAAAGGTAAAATCCTCAACGTGGAGAAAGCGCGTTTCGACAAGATGCTCTCCTCTCAGGAAGTGGCGACGCTGATCACCGCACTCGGCTGTGGTATTGGTCGCGACGAATACAACCCGGACAAACTGCGTTATCACAGCATCATCATCATGACCGATGCCGACGTCGATGGCTCGCACATCCGTACGCTGCTGTTGACCTTCTTCTATCGTCAGATGCCGGAAATTGTCGAGCGTGGTCATGTGTATATTGCTCAGCCGCCACTGTACAAAGTGAAGAAAGGCAAGCAGGAACAATACATTAAAGATGACGAAGCGATGGATCAGTACCAGATCGCTATCGCACTGGATGGCGCAACACTGCACACCAACGCCAGCGCACCGGCGCTCGGCGGCCAGCCGCTGGAAAATCTGGTGGGTGATTTCAACAGCACCCAGCGCATGATCAAGCGTATGGAACGTCGCTTCCCAACGGCAATGCTGCGTGGCCTGATCTACCATCCAACCCTCAGCGATCTCAGCAATGAAGCCGCAGTTAAAGGCTGGATTGAAGGTTTAGTCGCATACCTGAGCGAGCGCGAAGCGCACGGCAGCAGCTATATGGCGCACGTACGCACCAACAGCGAACTGAACGTGTTCGAGCCGGTATTGCGTGTGCGTACGCACGGCGTTGATACCGACTATCCGATGGACAGCGAGTTCATTGATGGACCGGAATACCGCAAAATCTGTGGTCTGGGCGAGCAGCTGCGCGGCCTGATCGAAGAAGATGCGTTTATCGAACGTGGCGATCGCCGTCAGCCAGTGACCAGCTTCGAGCAGGCAATTGAGTGGCTGGTGAAAGAGTCGCGCCGTGGTCTGTCAGTCCAGCGCTATAAAGGTCTGGGCGAGATGAACCCAGAGCAGCTGTGGGAAACTACCATGGATCCAGACAGCCGCCGCATGCTGCGCGTCACCATCAAAGACGCCATCGCGGCTGACCAGCTGTTCACCACGCTGATGGGCGATGCGGTTGAACCGCGCCGCGCCTTCATCGAAGAGAACGCGCTGAAAGCCGCTAACATCGATATCTGATGTGAACAAAAAAACCCTTCCATATCTGGAAGGGTTTTTTTAGCTGTTTAAACCCGAATTGTTCTGCCTACGGATCCATCCGGCATTTCAATCAACAAGCTGAGTTTTCCACCCATCGCCTCAATATAACGTTTAATGGTAATCAGGCGTTGATCGGCTCCCGCTTGTTCAATCTGTGTAATACGAGGTTGCTTCACCCCCATCGCTTCAGCTACCGTTTTTTGTGACAGCTCTAACTCCTCGCGCAATAACTGCAATCCGGTTTCCAGGATCAGCTCATCAGCCATTTGCTGAATATCTGCACGTTCAGACGCAGAAAAAGCATCATTCAAAAAGTCTTTAAGGTCAGTCATTTGCTTTACCCTCCAGGGCCGCCAAATGGCAGGCAAAAATCTCATCGGCAAATACAATCATGTGCTGATAAAAATGCTTATCACCCGTTTTATCTCCTGCACATAACACGATAGCTTTACGCTGAATATCGAACGCATAGAACGCGCGTATAGGGCGACCCGCATATTGCACCCTAAGCTCTTTCATATTGTGAAAGCGCGACCCGCTCACCGTGTCCGCGTAGGGACGGGGCAGCATTGGGCCATAATGCTGAAGGTTTAATAACGCTGCAGCGACACGTTTTCTTAAGCCACTATCTTGCTGGAGCAACCATTCCTTAAACGGTTCAGTTAATTGGACCTGCCACATAACGCAATCTCCATATAAGTGATTGCTTATATGAATTTATAAGCAATAGCTTATATAGTCAAGTCGCATCCCGATTGTAAAAGGTCAAGTCGTTAACGTGGAAGCGGCAACACAAACTAACCATGCCGTCCGTTGCCGATTAACTGGTCAATGTGAGCTGAATCGCGCTAGCATTAAACAAACTCTGACTTAACCGAGGATGTTATGGCGATAAAATTGATTGCGATCGATATGGACGGCACGCTGCTCAACCCGCAGCACGAAGTGACGGCGGCGGTGAAATCGGCGATTGGTCGTGCGCGTGATAAAGGCGTATCCATTGTGCTGGCGACCGGTCGTCCGTTGGTGGGCATTGAGCGCTATCTGATGGAACTCGATATGCAGCAGCCCGGCCAGTATTGCATCAGTAACAACGGTGCGCTGGTGCACAGCGCGGATAGCGGCGATGTGGTGGCAGAAAAAACGCTGAGCTTTGATGACTATCTTTATCTGGAACAGCTGGCGCGCGACCTCGGCGTGCATTTCCAGGCATTCGACAAATCTTTCCTCTACACGCCAAATAAAGACATCAGCGAATATACCATCCATGAAGCCAGCCTGACCGGCATTCCGGTTCGCTACCGCGCGGTAGAAGAGATGGACCCGGCCACTCGCTTCCCGAAACTGATGATGATCGACAAGCCACATTTGCTGGATAAAGCGATTGCTGGCCTGCCTGCGCGTGCCCGTGACAGCTACACCATCCTGAAAAGTGCGCCGTACTACCTCGAAATTCTCAATCCACTGGTCAACAAAGGCTACGGCGTGAAAATGCTGGCGGACAAACTCGGCCTGCAGCAGTCGGAAGTGATGGCGATTGGCGATCAGGAAAACGACCTGGCGATGATTGAGTACGCGGGAACCGGCGTGGCGATGGGTAATGCCATTGATTCAGTCAAAAACATTGCGCAGTTCGTGACCAAAACCAATATGGAAGATGGCGTCGCGCATGCCATTGAAGAGCTGGTGCTGTAATCCTTTCTTTTGCGGGCAGCGTGCTGCTGTCCGCCTCTCTGAATTCATTCTGCAAATGTCCATCGGTCGCCATCAATGCCGACACGACGAATGATCGTTACGGTTTCCGTGAAGCAGCTATTCATACTTCATAAATGATGAACCCGCGAACGATCAGTCTCGTTTCCACCCGGTGCGCATTGCTTCACCATGAATGATCACCCAACGAGCGAGCTTCTAAGTTTCTGCCTGGGGCACACTGATCCGTCATAATTGATGCCCCAACTCACACTCAGCTTGATTTAATCGGGTACACATTTATGCGTCGATGAATTGTCTATTATGTGATCCAGATTGTAGTACAACTTGTTTGGTTAGTACTACAATCTGCGTCGTGACGTGAGGTGTCTGTTAGTTTTCACGCGTCGAAAGCAGTAATCTGATGGGCTACCGTCTTTCACTGAATGGAACATCATGACGCAAGAACAATTAAGCAAAACTGAGCGCATCATCCTGACGCTGGGTGAAGAAATTGTAGCAGGGAAGTATGTGCCGGGCGCCGCGTTGCCAGCCGAAGCCGAGTTGTGTGAACGGTTTGGCACCTCGCGAAACATCATCCGCGAAGTATTTCGCTCGCTGATGGCAAAGCGATTGATGGAAATGAAGCGTTACCGTGGCGCCTTTGTCACCCCGCGCAATCAGTGGAATTACCTCGACAGCGATGTCCTGCAATGGGCACTGGCGCACGATCAAGATCCCAGGCTGATTGCCGCCATGAGTGAAGTGCGCGTGCTGGTGGAGCCGCAGATTGCGCGCTGGTCGGCGGAACGCGCGACCTCCAACGATTTGGCGGCGATTGAGCAGGCTTATAACGACATGGTTGCCCATCATCTCGATCGGGAAGCATTCAATGAGGCGGATATCCGCTACCACGAAGCGGTGCTGGCTTCGGTGCACAATCCGGTATTGCAGCAGCTTAATGTGGCGATCAGCCAGTTACAGAAAGCGGTGTTTGCGAAAACCTACATGGCGGATTCCGGCAACATGCCGCGCACCTTAGCCGAACACAAGGCGCTGTTTGATGCCATCCGACATCAGGATGGTGATGCGGCGGAGCAGGCGGCAAAAGCGATGATCGCCAGCTCCACCGCCCGACTCAAGGAGATTATGTGACCAGCTATATCGCGATTGATTGGGGTTCAACCAATCTGCGTGCCTGGCATTATCAGCAGGGTAACTGCGTTGATGAGCGCCGGTCAGAAGCGGGCGTCACGCGTCTTGGCGGACGCACGCCTGCAGAGGTCTTTGCCAGTGTGACAGACGGCTGGCCAGTGAATGATGTGCCGGTGGTGATGGCGGGCATGGTCGGTAGCAATGCAGGCTGGCTTACGGTGCCTTATCTGGCCTGTCCTGTGGCACTGGATCAACTCAGCAGCCGCTTGACCCGCGTTGAAGATAAAGCGTGGATCGTGCCGGGATTGAGCGTCGAACGTGCTGACAACTACAACGTGATGCGCGGTGAAGAGACACAGTTGCTAGGTGCCTCCGCGCTGCAACCCGCTATGCAGTATGTGATGCCTGGCACGCATGCCAAATGGGTGCAGGTGGAGCAGCAGCGTGTGCAGGATTTCCGCACGGTGATGACGGGCGAACTGCATCATCTGCTGCTGAAACAGTCGCTAATCGGTGCGGGTTTACCCGAACAGGAAGAGAATGCCGCCGCTTTCCGTGAGGGCTTAGCGGTCGGCAGCCACGACGCATCGATCCTTTCCCGGCTGTTCGAAGTGCGTGCTTCTCATGTATTGGGCGCACGCGATCGCCGCCATATCAGCGATTTCCTATCCGGCCTGCTGATTGGTCATGAAGTGGCGCTGATGACGCAACACGCGGATCGCCGCCAACCGATCATCATTATTGCCGGGAACGCGCTGGCGCAGCGTTATCAGCAGGCGCTGCAATTTATCGGCATGGATTCAGTCACCCTGGAAGGCGACCGCGCGTTCCAGCATGGAATAAGGAGTATTGCAGATGACCTGGCACACTAAATTGCCATTGATCGCCATCCTGCGTGGCATCACGCCAGACGAGGCCGAAGCGCACGTGGGTGCCCTAATCGAAGCGGGTTTCGATGCCATTGAAATCCCGCTGAATTCCCCGAAATGGGCCAAAAGCATCGGCGCGATGGTGCAGACTTTCGGCGATAAAGCGCTGATCGGTGCGGGCACCGTGTTGCATCCGGCGCAGGTCGATGAACTGGCCACGCTTAACAGCAAGCTGGTGGTGACGCCGAATACCGATGCGGCAGTCATCCGTCAGGCCGTGGCGAAAGGGATGATTGTTGCAGCGGGTTGCGCCACCGCCACCGAAGCCTTTACCGCACTGCAAGCGGGCGCCCAGGCGCTGAAAATCTTCCCATCGTCGGCGTTTGGTCCGGGCTACATCAAGGCCTTGAAAGCGGTGCTGCCGCCGGAAGTGCCGGTGTTTGCGGTGGGCGGCGTGACGCCAGAAAACCTGCATGAATTTTTGGCCGCGGGCTGCATTGGCGCAGGTTTGGGCAGCGATCTCTATCGCGCTGGCCAGCCGCTGTCGCGCACTGTGGAGAAAGCTCGCGCATTTATTGCTGCTTATAAGGATGCTGTACGATGAAAATTACCAAACTGACCACTTATCGCCTGCCGCCGCGCTGGATGTTCCTGAAAATCGAAACCGACGAAGGCATCGTTGGCTGGGGCGAACCGGTGATTGAAGGGCGCGCGCGTAGCGTCGAAGCGGCTGTGCATGAGCTGTCGGAATATCTGATTGGTCAGGACCCGGCACGCATCAACGATTTGTGGCAGGTGATGTATCGCGGTGGATTCTATCGCGGTGGTCCGATTTTGATGAGTGCCATCGCCGGTATCGATCAGGCATTGTGGGATATCAAAGGTAAAGCGCTGGGTGTGCCGGTGTATCAACTGCTTGGCGGTCTGGTGCGTGACAGCATCAAGGCTTACAGCTGGGTGGGGGGCGATCGTCCGGAAGAAGTGGTCGACGGCATCAAGAAACTGCGCAAGATTGGCTTCGACACCTTCAAGCTGAATGGATGCGAAGAGATGGGCATTATCGACAACTCGCGCAAAGTGGATGCAGCGGTGAATACCGTGGCACAGATTCGCGAAGCCTTTGGCAAAGAGATTGAGTTCGGCCTCGATTTCCATGGCCGCGTCAGTGCGCCAATGGCGAAAGTGCTGATCAAAGAGCTGGAGCCTTATCGTCCGCTGTTCATTGAAGAGCCGGTGCTGGCGGAACAGGCGGAATATTATCCGCGTCTGGCGGCGCAAACCCATATTCCGATTGCCGCAGGCGAACGTATGTTCTCGCGCTTCGAGTTCAAACGCGTGCTGGAAGCGGGTGGCCTGGCGATTCTGCAACCGGATCTGTCGCATGCGGGCGGTATCACCGAGTGCTACAAAATTGCCGCGATGGCAGAGTCTTACGATGTAGCGCTGGCACCACACTGTCCGCTCGGCCCAATCGCGCTGGCTGCCTGCCTGCATGTCGATTTCGTTTCACGCAACGCGGTGTTCCAGGAGCAGAGCATGGGCATTCACTATAATCAGGGTGCTGAACTGCTGGATTACGTCATCAATAAAGATGATTTCAAAATGGATGATGGTCACTTCTATCCACTGAATAAACCGGGTCTCGGCGTGGAAATTAACGAAGAGCTGGTGATTGAAAGAAGTAAGAATGCACCAGACTGGCGTAATCCATTATGGCGTTTCCCAGACGGAACGGTCGCTGAGTGGTAATACCCGTCATACTTTAAGTTGCAGATGCGTTGGCTGTGCTCATTCATCCCAATAACTGAATTGAGTTAGCTTCAGGGATTCATCTCATTGCTGCCCTACTGCACTTCGAATGATTTAGGGTAAACGAATTTATAAAACATTTTAGATAAAGATATGCCGGTGAAATAAGGCATAGGGCCTCGCTCAGCCTTTTTCCCGGCAAATGACATTTACCGCCTGTGCGGTTTTACCTTCACTATCCTTACCCTGCATTTGTAGCGGCGGGCATCTTCGCGCCTCAACTACAAATATGATTACGGAGACACACCATGGATCTCTCTGCTGTTCAGGCCAAACCCACCCGGCGTCGTTATATTACGCTGCTGATGATCTTTATTACGGTGGTGATTTGCTATGTCGACCGCGCTAATTTAGCGGTGGCCTCTGCGCATATTCAGGAAGAGTTCGGCATCAGTAAAGCGGAGATGGGATATGTCTTCTCTGCCTTTGCCTGGTTATATACGCTATGCCAGATTCCCGGCGGCTGGTTCCTCGATCGCGTCGGTTCCCGCCTGACCTATTTTATTGCCATCTTCGGCTGGTCGGTCGCCACGTTATTCCAGGGTTTTGCCAGCGGATTATTATCGCTGATTGGCTTGCGTGCCATCACCGGCATCTTTGAAGCACCCGCGTTCCCGACCAACAATCGTCTGGTCACCAGCTGGTTCCCGGAGCAGGAGCGTGCCTCTGCCGTGGGCTTTTATACCTCGGGTCAGTTTGTCGGTCTCGCTTTTCTCACACCGTTGCTGATCTGGATTCAGGAACTGTTGAGCTGGCACTGGGTGTTCATCATCACAGGCGGCATCGGCATCATCTGGTCGCTGGTGTGGATCAAGTTCTATCAAGCCCCAAGCCAGAGCAAAGGTATCAACCAGGCGGAACTGGACTATATCCGTGAAGGGGGGGCGATGGTGGACGGCGATGCTCCCGCGGCGAAAAAAACGCGCATCAAACTCACCGCCGCCGACTGGAAACTGGTGTTCCATCGCAAGCTGTGCGGCGTGTACCTTGGCCAGTTCGCTGTTACCTCTACGCTGTGGTTCTTCCTGACCTGGTTCCCGAACTATCTAACGCAGGAAAAACACATCTCCGCGCTGACAGCAGGCTTTATGACCACCGTGCCGTTCCTCGCCGCCTTCTTTGGTGTGATTCTTTCTGGCATCGTGGCCGATCGTCTGGTGCGCAGCGGGCGTTCCCTTGGTTTTGCGCGTAAGACGCCGATTATCTGTGGATTGCTGATCTCTACCTGCATCATGGGTGCCAACTACACCAACGATCCGGTGTGGATTATGACGCTGATGGCCATCGCGTTCTTCGGCAACGGCTTCGCCTCTATTACCTGGTCGCTGGTGTCGTCGCTGGCGCCGGTTCGCCTGATCGGTTTAACCGGTGGAATGTTTAACTTTATCGGTGGATTGGGCGGCATCACGGTACCGCTGGTGGTGGGCTATCTGGCACAGGATTACGGCTTTGCCCCGGCGCTGGTGTATATCTCCGCCGTGGCATTGGTTGGTGCGCTCTCCTATATCCTGCTGGTGGGGGATGTGAAGCGGGTTGGGTGATCGATAACGTGCGATAAATGGCACCGCTACAACGCCCTGCGATGCGTAGCGGCGCCATTCATTGCGTGTCTGTTCACGATTTATCACGCAATCTGTCAGCCATTCATTGCGCGATCTGTTCATGATTTATCGCGCAATCTATCACTCATTCCTGACGTGATCGATTCGTATTGAATTGCGCCAACTGTTCGCAAATTATTGCGCTGTGACTGCTGCACCTCACCCCATAATCGCGTACTTTGTTCGGCAACTGTTGGATGTAAGGTTGCCTCATGTCAGAAAAACAACTCACCTTTGCACAGCGTCATCATCAGCTCACCAATATCAACGTCTGGACCGCAGACAGCCAGTGGCTGGCGTTTGATGTTCGTCCGTCGGGCGCGTCCTTTACCAGCCTGACCATCGAACGCGTCAACGTCGCGAGCGGTGCGGTCGAGGTGCTGTATCAGGCACGCGACGGTGCGCATGTCGGCGTGGTGACCGTCAGCCCGGATCTGCCGCCGCGCTATGTGTGCATTCATGGCCCTGAGCATCCCGATGCACACTGGCATTATGATTTCCATCATCGTCGCGGCGTCATTATGCAGCAGGGCAATGCGGAAAATCTCGATGCCTGTGACATTACCGCACCTTATACGCCCGGCGCATTGCGCGGCGGCTCGCATGTGCATGTATTCAGTCCAGACGGATCGCGCCTCAGCTATACCTATAACGACCATGTGATGCATGAAAAAGATGCGCGTGAGGATCTGCGTAATGTCGGTGTAGCCGTACCGCTGCATCCGGTGTGTCCACCGAAACAGCATCCCCGTGAATACGATGGCAGCCATTACTGCGTGCTGGTGAGCCAAACCACGCGCGATCCCCAGCCGGGCAGCGATCAGATTGACCGCGCTTATGAAGAGGGCTGGATTGGCGAGCGCGGATATCAAAAACCAGATGGCAGCTGGCAGCGTTGGGCGCTGGCGTTTATCGGTGATACGCGTGCTGCCAACGGCGATAAAGTGCCGGAAGTGTTTGTGGTGGATTTGCCCGAGGCGCTGAGTGATTACGCCAAACCCGGTGCATCACCGTTACAGGGCACGGCGGATAAACTGCCTGCACCGCCTGCCGGTGTGCAGCAGCGCCGCATCACGCACAGTAAAGGGTTAGCATTGCAGCCACGTCACTGGCTGCGCGCGTCACCGGACGGCAGCACCATCGCCTTCCTGATGGCGGATGAGCAGGGCGTTGTACAGCTGTGGCGTGTGTCGCCTAACGGTGGTTCACCGCGTCAAATCACGCGGCTCAGCAGCACTATTCAGTCGGCATTCAGCTGGCAGCCGTCAGGCGAGGCGATCGCCTTTATTTGCGATAACAGCGTGATGCGCTGTGATGTGGCGACCGGGCACTGCACGCGCTTAACCAAACGCAGCGAGCAGCCGCCTTCCGGTGATGCGGTAGTGTGGTCACCGGACGGCAAACAGATCGCTTATATGCGGGAAATTGAGGGCTGGCGCCAGCTGTTTTGCGTCAGTGCGACGTCGATGGCATAGCGGCGGCAGTCGCCAGGCTGGCGTCAGTGCCAGCCAATTTTTCGCTTTGCAGCACACGGTCATGCGCCGAATCTTTGTCAGTGCGGAAGTAATCCCACGGCAACAGAATCGTATCCAGTACGGCGGAGAAGGGCAGATCGATCACCGCCAGCGGCTTTATCGCCCAGCTGGTATTGTCATCGGCAATCATATCTGCGCTGGCGCGAGTGCCGGGATAATAACCCTGGCTGGCGCCAGTGTGAGACATGACGCTGGAGCAACCCGAAGTAGTCAAAACGCCGCAGACCAGCAGGCCGGTGAGCGGAAAGCTTTTCATCATTTTCATTTCATCATCCCTACAGCCATCACTTCTGGCTGGAGTGTGTCTCCTGCTGCAGCAAAGCTCTGTGGCGATGTCATGCAATGCAGGCGAAGAATTTCTGAGTGTATGCTATTTCGTCAAAATTGCTGTAAAAAAATACGCATTGCCCTTGAAAGCGATCAAAGCGCACCCATTTTTACTTCACGGTCGCGTTGCTGTTGCCGACAGGGACAGCAGCGGGCCGCACAACCTGTCCATGGTGGAAGGTTGCCAAAACTTGCTGATTTTCAGGAGTCTTTTTATGCGTAACTTTGATCTCACTCCGCTTTATCGTTCTGCTATTGGTTTCGACCGTCTGTTTAGTCTGCTTGAGTCCAATCAGAACCAGGCCAATGGTGGCTATCCTCCGTACAACGTTGAGCTGGTGGATGAAAACCACTATCGCATCACCATTGCCGTTGCGGGCTTTGCCCAGAGCGAGTTAGATATTACCTCACACGACAATGTGCTGATTATTCGCGGTGCGCACCCCGAAGAGCAACCGGAGCGCAAATACCTGTATCAGGGTATCGCCGAACGTAACTTTGAGCGCAAATTCCAGCTGGCCGATCACATCGTGGTGCGCGATGCGCGTCTCGAACTGGGCCTGCTGAGCATCGATCTGGAACGCATTGTTCCTGAAGAAGCGAAACCGCGCCGCATTGAAATCCTGAATTAAGGATATTGTGTTGAGAAGAAAACGCCGCAGAAATGCGGCGTTTTTGTTTCTGCGGATCAGGTGCGCACCCATAATCGCTGACTCACCATCCCGCCGAACACGTTCACCAGCAGGCCGAGAATAATCACTGACGCACCGAGAATTTCCTGCGCTGACAGGGTTTCGTCGAGTACCAGCGCAGCGCTAAGAATGCCCACCACGGGCACCAGCAGTGACAGCGGCGCCACGCGCCAGGTCTCATAGCGTCCGAGCAAATTGCCCCAGATCGCGTAGCCGACAATAGTGGCTATAAACGCGAGGTAAATCAGCGCCAGCACCGTCTGCAACGAGATATTCAGCAGGCTGGTGACGATTGCTGCTTCGCCATCAAACCACCATGAGCAGGCGAAAAACGGCACTACCGGCACCAGTGCACTCCACACCACCAGCGACATCACCGGCACCTTACGATTACGCAAAATGATCTTGTTGGTGATATTGCCCAGTCCCCATGACAGCGCCGCCGCCAGCGTCAGCATCATGGTGGTGAGCGTAATCCCAGCGGTGGTTTGGCCCTGCATGCCCGCCGTTGCCAGCATAAACATGCCAAGTGTCGCCACCAAAATTCCGGCGATGTGGTTCCAGCGCAGTTTTTCCGCCAGCAATAAAGCCCCCAGCAGCAGCGTAAAGAATGCCTGCGCCTGTAACACCAGTGAGGCCAGTCCTGCTGGCATGCCGAGTTTGATCGCCAGAAACAGGAAAGCGAACTGACCAAAGCTGATAGTCATGCCGTACACGATCAGCCAGCGCAAAGGGATCTGCGGCCGTTTCACAAAGAAGATAGCCGGGAACGCCACCAGTGCAAAACGCAATCCCGCCAGCAGAAACGGCGGCATATCGTGCATACCCAGTTTGATCACCACAAAATTCACGCCCCACGCCACCACTACGCACAGGGCTAACATCATATCTTTTACTGACATACTCGTTCCTTACTACAGCCGTTTCAGGCAGTCGCCGTCATCGGAGTGGCAATGTCTGCACAACAGTCATCGCCGATAACACGAAAAAAATCATCCACATTCAGCGCCATGGAACGCTCCAGCGCGCCGGCGTTAAACCACAGCGTGCCGACATCACGCAGGCGCGCATCGACGCGCAGCGCCAGTCGGTCATCAAAACTAAAGGGCGGCACCGCGCCCATCACACACTGCGTCAGTTCCTGTGCTTTCTCTGGCGCGGCAAAGCTCGACTTCTTGCCACCAATGGCGCGTGCGGCACTTTTGAAGTTGATCTTGCAGTCGCCCGGCACTATCGCCAGCAGGTAACGCGCATCGGCACCGTCAGGCATCGTCACTTCCAGCACCATCGCTTTGGCCGCCTGATTGAGATCGTTGCCGCGAATGCCGCTGATCACATCGGTCTGACCGATGGCCTCATGCTCCACCACGCGATAGTCTGCGTGGTGTTGATCCAGCAGGGCGGTGATTTTTTCATAGGTATTCATCTTCATCTCCTCGTCGAAGGCCCGGTATTAACTCCAGGCAATGGCGTGCTTCATTTTTTTGTCGGTCAGGCCAAAGAAAAAGCCCATGGTGATGCGCGTGTCGCCTTCCACGCGATCAATCTCGTGATAAAAAGCCGGATTAAACAGGTAGATGTCGCCGCTGCGTGGGGAGAACTCACACGCCTCGCTTTGCTCAATCACGCCAGTCTGATAGCCGAGTTCACCTGGCGTTTTGAAGCGCTCATCCACCGGATGCCACTTCTTGTTGAATATCCGCAGTTCCCCGCCCGCGTGACACTCCTGCAAACAGACCACACAGCTCAGTTGATGCAGGATGTGGGTGACGGCCAAACCACTGCCCGCGGCATCGCGTACGATGTTGTCGTTATGCAGTGGATTGGCGACGCCATTGGCATGAAAGCGCACAATCGAACCCGCGTAATCGCCCAACTCCGGCTCGCGGGCAGTGTGCAGACTCTCCAGACGCAATGAGTGCTTCACCCAGTTGTAAACCTGATCGCGCAGGCAGTGCAGTGACGCTGGCAGTGCTGGCTGGATGTCGCGCAGCTCGGTGAAGTAATTTTCGGGTGCGCAAGTGTGTTTAGCCAGATAGGGGCCGAGCGTGGTCAGTGCGCCATTTGGATAGCGCGAGACGCGCACCTGATCGCGGCACTGTTGCAGATCGTCCACCACCGCTTCGCGCACTTCAGGCGTCAGGAAATTGCGCAGCACCAACAGCGGTACGCGCGCGGTCACGATGTCATCCAGCCAGGTGCTTTCGACGAACATTTTTGGATGGATAACGCGTATCTGATTGAAAATGGCCATGCTGATCACTCCCCAAGTGGAAATTCATGAAGTTCATGGTTGTTCATGCGACGCCAGTCAGACGCCGTGCCCAGTGCAGCAATAGGTTCAGAAGAGATAAAAGTGGTGCTGTTATTTTGATAATGATGCAACGTGAAATAGTCAGGATAAGGGGTGTCATCGGGATGCCACTGCCACGCCCAGGCTTTATCCCGGGTGACAAAAATCGCATTAGCCGCACTGCCACCCGGTGACACGCGCGCCATCTTGCTGCGCAGGTAGTCACGGGTAAAATCGGCAGGCGTCACCTGATCGACGATATATTCAAGGTATTCGGCGGAGTCAAAGCGCGATTCCGCCATGCCCAGTTGCGCATAGACCGTGGGTAAAAAGCCGTTGTGCATCATGTACCACTGTGTCGCGCCGCTGGTGCGCCACAGCGGATGGGAAAACTCGATGCCGTGATTTTTGCTCAGCGTGGCGTGGCGGACATGTACCGCCAGAAAACGACTGTGACGCAATGCATCAACATCAATACCGGGCAGCGCATCAGCAAAGGTGCCAGTGCCATGCAGGGTGCGAATCTTTCCCTGATCCAGCCACAAACAGCCCCAGCCATTAGGGTGCTGTTTGATCGGGCCGTCATGCGTGGCGGTTTCGCCACAGCTCATGGCGCGTGCGGCGTCCAGTACCGCTGCCGCATCAAACTGACCGCTTGCCAGAATCATTCTGCACATAGAAGATCTCTCCGGGGGGCTAAGGACGGAACGTCGAGAATCTGCTGGAACACCGCTAACACATCGTCACGGCTGTCTGCGGCAAGACGGAAGGTGGCGAGGATACCAGCATGACGGGTGAGGTCGGCGTAGAGCGAGGATCGCGGCGAGACGGCCAGCGCGGGCAGATTGAGCGGTGGCAATAGTTGACCGCGCTGATGTTGGGCGATCCAGCGTTCCGCTGCGTCATATTGCAGGCGCTGACGCAGGCGCAGGCGACCAATGGCCTGGGCTTGCTTAGGGAAGTGCAGCACCGGCAAACCCCGTCCGGC
This sequence comes from Pantoea sp. Seng, assembly GCF_009829935.1. Taxonomy (NCBI): domain Bacteria; kingdom Pseudomonadati; phylum Pseudomonadota; class Gammaproteobacteria; order Enterobacterales; family Erwiniaceae; genus Pantoea; species Pantoea sp. Seng. Next base: position 67,918 of record NZ_SZZV01000007.1, read on the forward strand.
TTCAATCTGAAACGCTACCTCCGCCCAGTTAATGCCGGTGACTTCCTCGACCAGATTCACCACGCCCATGCCCGATAAGCGGAAGCCCATTTCGAGGAAGTGCGGTTCACCGTTCACCATAATAAAATCGATGTGGAAGGCGCCCTGGCGATAGCCAAAGGTCTCACAGCAAAAGCTCATCAAACTGGCAAAGGCCGCAGGCAGCTGTTGTGCAGCCATCGCCACATGGCCGGATTCGTAAAAGCTGATACAGCCTTCTGCATCGATGTGGTGCTCGATCACCTTTTGACAGCAGGTCAGCGCCACCGCGTGTCCGTTATCCACCACACCTTGTAGTGAATACTCGTCGCCCGGCAGCCAGCTTTCGACAATAAAGCCGCTAAAGCCGCGCCCGCCGTAGTTCATGGTCTCCACCAGCTTGCCGATCACCGCATCGAGCTGGCTGGCCTCTTCCACCAGCCAGATCCCTAATCCGCCGCCGCCATCCACCGGTTTGATCACGCAGGGATACAGCAGTGCATCACGCGCGTCACGAATGCTCAGCGGTGAGGCAAAGAAGCGAAACTCCGGCTGTGGAAAGCGTGGCCAGGCTTTACGCAAGGCCATGCGCTGTGCGTACTTATCCGGCGGAATAAAGCAAGGTCCGGCATCCGGCCCGGCCAGCAGTTCGCGTACGCGACCGGCGCTGGCGTTGTAGGCTTCAAAGCCTGCCAGCACTACCTGAGGATGTTCCAGTAAGCCCGCGCGCAGACAGGCCTGTAACACATCCCACGGATTTTCCGGGCGATCGAGACGCACAATCAGATCGAACGGCAGCTGAATGCTCAAGCTTTGATAGTCGACAAAGTCGCCCATCTCCGCCAGCACGGTAAAATAGCCTTCGCGTTTTGCCACTGCGCAGTACGGATTTTGCCCGTCACGCGTGGCGCCAATCTGCAGGAAAATCTTTCTCATCGCGTCGCCTTACCGGGTTAACGCCCGGAGATCACTTCAGTGACGATGTCTTGCAAGGCACCGTTGTTGACCTGAATCACTGCTTTGTGGGGATCGAAACGCAGCACGCGTGAGAGCGCATCGCCGCGCGTGCCATCCAGCAGCGTATTGACCTGTGCACTGCGCCAGCACTGGCGCATCTGTGCAATCGTCAGGCCGGAGAGCTGCTCCAGCTGCTGTGCCAGCAGCAAATCATCGCTATCGCCGCATAGCAGTGCCCGCACCGCCTGTTCATCAGGCGCCTGATCGAGCTGTTGTAGCCAGACATTGAGCTGTTGGCCTTGCGCGATAAACGGCGAATAGATCATGCACACCAGCTGGGTTTCGTTGAGGCCAAACGCCTGTTCGGCAAACTGCGCTGCACGCTGGCGAGCGCGTTCAATCGCCGCATCGTCCTGATAACGCGCCGCCATTTCCGCAATCAGTTGCGGCGGGAAATCTTTCTTCTCCATCAGGCCGAGCGCAAAGCGCACATATTCGCGAATGCCTTCGGCGTAGCTACGCTGCATCAGCGTCTCCGCTCGCAGACCGCGAATATGTGCCATTAACGTCGGGTTGCCGCAGTCCGATTCAGAGAAGCTGAACATCAGCTCATCAAAGCGGAAGTGCATGAACTCGGTGAGTAGCGACCAGTGCGCACCCGCTTCATAGGCGGTGTCCTGATAGATGTTGAAGAACAGCGGATCGCGTGCCAGCTGCCAGGTGATGCGATGGGCCGGGGTAACCTGCTCGGCGCCGTAAATGTCGGCGAAATAGCGTTCTGCCACGCCATCCAGGGTTTGCAGGAAGCCGCTAAAGCCGCGTGATTTGTCGGCAACGGGCGCATCAAACAGGCGTGAAAGATGACGAGCCCAGGCGAGGTAAGCGGTCTGCTCCTGCGGCGAATCACCGGTGATGATCACATCCACGCCGCCCTCGTAGTGCGCGGCAAGGCCAAACGAGTTCACCATGCTGAGGTTGCAGGCGTTACAGAAAGTGGAGCGCGCATCGGCACGAAAGCGATGGCCATTCATCAGCACATCGTTGCGATTCTGCTGGCGCACGCTGTCGGGCATCGGCAGATGACGTTCAAAGTGGCGGATTTGCAAGCCATCAGTCACCAGGCATTCGATAAAGTCATCACCCGGAATGTGCAATGCACGATATACGCGGTCGATATTTTCCATCACGCTGTCGTTCATCGCCGCATGACGATTGGTGCTGATGCGCAGCTGGAAGGTGCTGCCCTGCTGCTGCCAAATCAGCCCCTGAATGTAGCGCACATACGCCACCATGTAGCTGCTGTCTTTCCCGCCGCCATAGGCGAGTAGCACGCGATTGTTAGCGGGATTGTCGCTATCGGGTAGGGCGGCAAGTAAGCGTTGAGAACAGCGTTGAGCAGAATCGATAATCGCGGGCGTGAGATAACCTTCAATTTCTCTCATCATGGTGGACAGATTATTCATTTTTCACTTCATCCTTTGGCTAATAAAATCGCCGTTACCGTGCTGGCGGTAACGGGCAGGAAAAGGGGCCACGAAGTTGCAACGGAATGAATGTCTGAGGCTGAATTAACAGATGCAGCCTAAAGTACTTTGAATGTAATCTGATGGATACGCACAGATCAGCACGATATAGGGTGGAACAGATGGCGGATGGAACGGGTGAACAGGAGAGCCAGAGTAGTCGTTACCGTCAGATTGCAGAGCAGATAAAACAAGCCATTCACAGCGGATCGCTGCCGCCTGATAGCCGTTTACCGTCGGTGCGCACGCTGGCGACGCAGTACAGCGTCAGCATGACCACTGCGCTGAAAACATTACGCACGCTGGAGGATGAGCACTATGCCGTTGCGCGTCCTAAGTCCGGCTTTTTTGTGGCGCCCCGTCAGGTTCCCAGGGGGTTACCCGCTGCCATCCACAGCGAACAGCCGCGTGAAGTCGCCCCGCTGGATGAACAAACCGAGCTGCATCTGGCCATGCTGGGCTCCGATTGTCGTGTGCGGCTGGATCTGGCCAATGGCGATATCTCGCTCTATCCGGTCAAGAAAATTGGATTGCTGATGCGCCAGATGGGCTACAGCAAACAGGCACTGCTCGGCAACACGGTGAAGGGCACCGGCTATGCGCCGCTGAAAGCCGAGATTGCACGCCGCGCGGTGGATTATGGCTGCAATATCAGCGCTGATGACATCCTGATCACCAACGGTTGTATCGAAGCTATCTCACTGGCTTTGCGCGCCACCACCCGCCCCGGCGATATCGTGGCAGTGGAATCGCCGTGCTACTTCGTGCTGTTGCAGATGCTGCATAATCTCAATCTGCGCGTGATTGAAGTGGAAGCCGGGCCGGAAGGTTATGTTAACGTCAGTAAACTTACCGCGCTGTTTCAGCGTAAAGCGGTGCAGGCCTATCTCACCATCAACAACATCAATAATCCGCTGGGGAAAAGCATTCCCAACGAGCAGAAAGCCTATATTGCGCGTCAGGCCGATGAGAATGATGTGGTGATTATTGAGGATGATATTTTCGGTGATACGGCGTTTGGCAATCGCCGTCCGTTCCCGATGCGCGCCTTTAGCCCGAATGCCATTCTTTGCAGCGGCTTCTCGAAAACGGTGGCGCCCGGTATCCGCATTGGCTGGGTGCACAGCAGTAATTACATGCGCAAAATCGCCTCGCTGAAATACACCACCAGCATGGGCACCTCGGTGTTGTCACAGGCAGCGATTGCTGAACTGCTGCGCAGCGGCGGCTACGATGCGCATCTGCGCAAATTGCGTCGTGAGTTGAAGAATCAAATCCACCATATGCGCCAGGCGGTGTTGCGTTATTTCCCTGCGGGCACGCGTGTATCGGATCCTGAAGGCGGCTATGTGTTGTGGGTGGAAATGCCCATTCAGTCGTTAAACGTGCGCGCGCTGTTTCTTAAAGCGCGTAACGCGGGCATCGGTATCGCGCCGGGACATATCTTCGCCACCGATCACCGTTACGATCACTGTTTCCGACTGAACGCCGGTTTTGGCTGGAATGCGGAAGTGGAGGAGGCAATCAAGCAGCTGGCGCAATGGTGCCAGCTATCGCTGGTGGCGGATAAATAGAGATTATTTGGAAGTAGTTCACAAATTTAAATAAACATTGGCTGCTGTGTTTATTATTCACTACCAGTTAATGGAATCACTAATTTATTCTTGTCTGGCTTGGTTTATCATTAAATATATGAAATAGATGACAAGGATAAGTAATGAAAATTTTTGGAAAGGATATCCCTACACGTGGATTCATTATTTTCGCATTGTGGATTTGGACTTTCTTTACCCTATCGCATGAATCCTTACCCTATGTCCCGGTGAATAATCCTGGATGGGTTGGCGTAGTAGCATGGTTATTTATGCTGATCGGAGCCTATGCTTTTTATTCAAGCCTGTTCCGATTTTACGACTGGTACAATAATAAATAATGCATCAACGCCTCCCGATTAATTTCGAGAGGCGTTTTAAAAGATTGGTTTAGCCAATCTTCTCCAGCTCTTCCGCCAGAATCTGCACCGCGCGTTCAATCTTCTCCGCATCCGGTACATAGTTCATGCGCATACATTGATGTGTATGCGGCCATTCCTGTTCCAGACCAGGGAAGAAGAAGTGGCCCGGCACCATCAGCACGCCGCGCGCTTTCAGGCGCTGATACAAGGCTTCGGTGCTGATCGGCAGATCGCGGAACCACAGCCAGAGGAAAATTGCCCCTTCGGGTTTGTGGATCAGGCAGCGATCTTCCGGCAGATAGCGGCGCAGAATGGCAATCGTCTCGCTCACCTTGTCCTGATAGAACGGCTTGATCACCTCTTCCGACAGACGCAGCAAATCGCCACGCACGATCATCTCAGTGGCAATCGCCGGGCCGATACTGCCTGGCGCTAAGCTGATAATCCCATTCATGTTACCAATCGCGCTAATCGTGCTCTCATCGGCGACGATAATGCCGCAACGTGCACCCGGCAGGCCGAGTTTCGACAGGCTCATGCACAGAATGGTATTTGGGTTCCACAGCGGACGGGCTTCGCTGAAGATAATGCCGGGGAAGGGCACACCGTAGGCGTTATCGATCAGTAATGGCACGCCGTGCTGCTGTGCCAGCGCATCCAGCTGCATCAGCTCGTCATCGGTGATCACGTTACCGGTCGGGTTGGTTGGGCGCGACACGCAGATCAGGCCCACGTCCTCATTCAGCGGCAGGTGGTCGAAATCGACGTGATACTTGAACTGACCTTCTGGCAGCAGCTCAATGTTCGGCCTGGCGGAAACAAACAGATCTTCTTCCAGTCCGGCATCGGCGTAACCGAGATACTCCGGTGCCAGCGGGAACAGCACGCGTTTTTTACTGCCGTCGGCGCGACGACCCGCGAACAGGTTAAACAGATAGAAGAACGCGCTCTGGCTGCCGTTGGTCAGCGCAATATTTTGTGCGGTAATCGGCCAGCCCAGCTCTTCACGCAGCATGTTCGCCAGCGCATCCAGCAGCAGCGTTTTACCACGCGGACCGTCGTAATTGCACAGCGCTTCGCTCAGTTTTCCGTCCTGATGCATCTGCAGCAGCAGCTGGTTGAAGTAGTCATTAATGGCCGGGATCTGCGCCGGGTTGCCGCCGCCAAGCATAATGGTGCCGGGCGTGCGCAGGCCTTCACCCATGTCTTCCATCAGACGTGAGATGCCGGAATGTTGAGTAAATTTGTCGCCGAACTGAGAAAAGGACATAGGAAGTTAAAACATTGTAATCGGGAATGGGCAACCACCTTAGCGCCCGCCACGGGCAGGCGCAATGGCTAAAGCAGCAAGCTTAGGCCTGGATTTGCGGGTTAACGCAGTTTTTCTCGACTTTGCCGCTCAGCGCAGCAATCAGGTTATCCACCGCATCACGTGCCATACCGTAACGCGTTTCATGGGTGGCTGAGCCGATGTGCGGCAGCGCTACCACGTTCGGCAACTTAAGGATCTCCGCATCGGCAGGCACCGGCTCCACTTCAAACACATCCAGACCGGCTGCGTGAATCGTGCCGTCCTTCAATGCCGCCGTCAGCGCTTGCTCATCAACCACCGGGCCGCGACCTGCATTTATCAGGATGGCGCTGGGTTTCATCATCTTGAGCTGTGCAGCGCCAATCATATGGTGCGTCTGCTCGGTCAGCGGCAGGCTGATGCAAACAAAATCACTCTCTTTCAGCAGCGTTTCAAGATCACAGGCACGTGCACCGAAGCGGGTTTCCGCCTCTTCATGCTGACGGCGTGCGTTGTAGAGAATGTTCATGCCAAAGCCGAAGTGCGCACGCTGCGCCAGCGCCAGGCCGATACGGCCCATGCCAAGAATCCCCAAGGTTTTGTGATGCACGTCGATGCCGAAATGTTCTGGTCCGATGCTTTTCTTCCATTCACCGGCCTTAACCCATTGATCCAACTCGGTGACGCGACGGGCGGTGCTCAGCACCAGCGCCATCATGGTATCGGCCACGGTTTCGGTCAAAACGGTTGGCGTGTGCATCAGCAGTACATTGCGCTGATTTAAGGCTTCGACATCAAAGTTGTCGTAACCCACAGACACGGTAGAACAAGCGCGTAAGGCGGGCATCTTCGCCAGCAGATCACCATTTACTTTACCGCCTGAGCCGAGCAAACCCTCGGCTTGCGCAAACTGTGCGGCATGCTGTTGCACGGTTTCGGGGGAGACGTCATGCACTTCGGTGACGGTAAAATGGGCATCCAGTTTAGCGCGCAGATCGTCTGGCAGGCTCTTATAAAGAATCACAGCAGGTTTCATCATTTGCTCCCTGTAGAACGTGTGACGGGCGACCTGAGCCGCCCGGAAAAGTCATTTCTTACGCTTTCAGGCGTGCTTCGCCCCATGAATCGGTGCTGTCTTGTTCTCCGCGGGCTTGACGATTAACGTCAGCCACACCGAGACCAGCAGCGCGGCACCCATAAAGATATAAGAGGCAGCAGGACTGCCGGTTGCGCCATTAAGATAGCCTACAATCCACGATCCGATGAAGGAGCCGAGTGCGCCCATGCTGTTAATCAGCGCCATGGCACCGCCAGCAACGTTGCGTGGCAGCATCTCAGTAATCAGGGCAAAGAACGGGCCGTAAGGGGCATACATCGCGCCTCCGGCAATCACCAGCAGCGCATACGACAGCCAGAAGTGGCTGGAACCGACCAGATAGGAGCCAAGGAACGCCAGCGCCCCAATCAGCAGCAGCGGCCAGACAAACAGCTTACGGTTTTGCTTTTTGTCAGACGCCCATGACACCACGACCATCGCAATGGTCGCCACCAGATAAGGCACTGCTGAAAGCCAACCCGCCTCGACCATACCCATCTGTGTGCCGTTACGCAGAATCGAAGGCAGCCACAGTACGAAACCGTACACGCCAATGCTCCAGGCAAAATATTGCATGCACAGAATGATCACATTGCGATTTCGGAAGGCTTCGCCATAGTTACGCACCGCTTTGATGCCTTCCTGCTCTTTCTGCAACTGCGCCTGCAGTGCTGATTTCTCTTCGTCGCTCATCCATTTGGCTTGTGCTGGCTTGTCCTGCACCAGGAACCACCAGGCCACGGCCCAGATCACCGCCGGGATGCCTTCGAAGATAAACATTTCACGCCAGCCGAAAGCATTAATCAGATAGCCGGACACCACCGACATCCACAGCACCGTGACCGGATTGCCGAGGATCAGGAAAGTATTGGCGCGCGAACGTTCCGACTTAGTGAACCAGTTACTGATGTAAATCAGCATCGCCGGCATCACCGCCGCTTCCACCACGCCAAGCACGAAACGAATCGCTGCCAGCATCGGAATGTTGCTTACCACGCCGGTTAATGAGGCACAGCCGCCCCACAGAATCAGGCACCAGAAAATCAGCTTCTTCACGCTGCGGCGTTCGGCATACACCGCGCCGGGGATCTGGAAGAAGAAATAGCCAAGGAAGAACAGGGCACCCAACAGCGATGACATGCCTTTGGTGATGCCGAGATCGTCATTAATCCCTGCGGCAGAGGCGAAGCTAAAGTTCGCCCGGTCCAGATACGCCAGACTGTAGGTGATAAACACGATGGGCATGATAAACCACCAGCGTTTTGGCGCGATTGTCTGCGATTTCATGGGTGACTCCTCTGTTTTGAGGCGGGCACATTCAATGGATGCGCCTCGAAATAATCGGGTTGTGTAGAGACAGACTGTTTCACCAGGTACGCCTGAATGCATACCCTTCATGCCGGGCCACCGATTAAGGCAACCCCTTAATTAAAAATCGCCCAGCGCCGCGCGCGTCGGCAGACCTTCACTGTCGCCCGCGACCTGAATCGCCAGCGAACCAATTTTGTTACCGCGCAGAATCGCCTGTGGCAGCGATTTGCCTTCGAGCAATGCGCTGATCAGGCCCACGGCAAAACCATCGCCCGCGCCGACGGTATCCACCACGTTATCGACGAGAATCGGTGCAACATTGCCCTTTTCACCGTCGGCAGTTTTATACCAGGCACCGTCGCAGCCGGTTTTGATCACCACAGCCCGTACACCTTTATCCAGATAGAAATCGGCGATGGCTTCTGGCTGACGATAGCCGGTCAGAATGAACCCTTCTTTCTCACCCGGCAGCACCCAGTCTGCGTACTCTGCCAGCAGATTCAGCTGCTTACGCATTTCCTCCTCGCTGCGCCATAACACCGGGCGCAAATTCGGATCGAAGGAGATGGTTTTGCCGCGCGAACGCATCTCTTTGGCCGCATGTTTGGTCAACTCAAGCGAGCTGTCAGAGATCGCCGCCGCCACACCGCTCAGGTGCAGGTGACGCGCGCCGCCAAAATAATCCGCATTAAAATCGTCAGGTGACAGATGGCTGGCGGCGGAGCCGGCGCGGAAATATTCCACTTCAGGATCGGAACCGTCATCGACGCGCGACTTGAGCTGGAAACCGGTGCGATAGCGGGTATCGGTGGTCACACAGTGATGATCGACCTTCTCTTTCGCCAGCTGTTGCAGCGTAAAACGGCCGAAACTGTCATCGCCGACGCGGCTAACCCAGCCGACCTGTAAACCAAGGCGCGCCAGGCCGATGGCTACATTCAGTTCGGCACCGGCAATACGTTTGACGAAGCCCTCTGCGGCGGCGAGATCCCCGCTTTGCTGGGCGATAAACATCGCCATCGCTTCGCCAATCGTGACCACATCCAGCTGCTTCATCATCGACTCCTTACAGCGCACGCAGCAATTCAACGTAATGGCGTGTCACGGCCAGCAGATCTTCGCCTTCGAGCGGGAACTCGATGCCGCGCGGCGCATCAGCAGGCAGTGCGTTAAGCAATGTGCGCCAGCTGCCGTCGGTTTCGTCCAGCGCCACCGCACGGAAACTCTCGCCATGTGGCACCGCAGCTTTCACGTGAATGTAGCTGACGTAACGGCTGAGCTGCGCCGCTGCCTGCAAGGCGTCTTCGCCGGTCCACTGCCAGTTGCCCATGTCGAAGGTCATATCCAGCGGCAGGGCGGCATCGCAGGCACGATGGAAGAAGGTCTGCATCGGGGCCAGTTTGCTGTCTGGCGTTTGATCGTTTTCCACCACCACGGTTACTGGCGATGCTGCCAGTACCTCAACCAGCGCAGCGTCGGAGAGATCGACAAAATGGCCGAGGGCGATTTTCAAACGCTTAGCGCCAATCTGTTCGGCTTCCAGCAGGAATTGTCCCAGACGAGGGTTGAGCGAGCCATCTTCCAGCCACAACGCTTCCGGCACCGAGTAGCTGGCACTCAGCTGCTGTTGAGCAATTGCCTCGTTGAGCGAATGCAGTCTCAGTGGATCGTCTTCGCTGAATAGCTCACGACGGATTTCTACGCCATCCGCGCCAGCGGCTTTGATCAGCGGCAGCAGGGCGGTTTGACCACCTAACTCAGCGACTTTGTGCGTGCCGTAGGCGGCGGTGACCACGATGATTTCCGGATGTGCCATGTTGTCTCTCCATTGAACTCGGAAGGATGCGGTCTGAGCCGCCCTTTGTTTTAAATCGATGTCTTAAAAAAAACCTAAATGGAACCGGTTCCAAATGAAAGGAAGAGAGTGTGGAATTATGATCCTGCTCACGAAGTGAGCCAGAGAAAAGGGGATTAGCGCAGCGGCTGGCTGGAGCCGCGCACAATGAGCTCACCGGGGAAAACCTGCTCATTGATCGGCTGCTCATTACCGTCAATGCGTGAGATCACCTGTTCCAGCGCCGCATAGCCAATTTGCCAGGTGGGCTGTTTCAGGGTGGTGATGCCCACGCCCGCCAATGCAGCCCACTCCAGCTCATCAAAACCAAGCAGGCCAATGGTTTCACCCCAGCGCTGTTCGAGACGCTGCAATGCGCGCGCCACCTGTAAGGTCAGCGCACCGTTAGCGGCCATCACCGCGCAGCGTTTGTCACTGTGGCGTTGCTGGAATGTCTGCAGCACCTGCTCCAGCTGTTCTGGCTGATGCAGGGGGACTTCGGCGTTTTCCGCCATCACGCCGGCGTGGGCTTTACAGGTGTCATAGAACGCGCCGAGTCGTTCACGGCGGGTGTTAACGCTACCCAAGGGTTCGCTGAGGAACAGCAGGGCATCGTAACCGTTGTCCAGCAGATGCTGGGTGGCAATTTGCGCGGCTTCGGGGTTATTCAGGCCAACCACATCACAGGCGAAGTCAGGAATTTTACGGTCAATCAGCACCATCGGCAGCATCGACTGCTGCAGGCGCTTCAGCACCTCTTCGTGCATCCCGACCGCGTTCACCACGATGCCCTCAACCTGATAGCTGCTCAGCAGTTGCAGATAATACTGCTCGCGATCGACTTCGTTGTTGGTGTTACACATCAGCAGCGTAAAGCCCTGCGCACGGCAGGCCGCTTCGATACCGCTCAGCACATCCACGGAATAGGGATTGGTAATATCCGCGATAATCAGGCCAATCAGCCGCGTGCGGCCACGCTTCAGGCCGCGTGCCATCTGGCTGGGACGATAATCGAGGTCGGCAATCGCCTGTTCAATACGGGCTTTGAGATCGGGCGAGAGCAGATTCACTTCGCCATTAAGATAGCGGGAAACGCTGGTTTTACCGGTTTTTGCCGTGCGGGCAACGTCACTGATTGTGGCTCGTGGCGGCCTGGTCTTCATCGCGTACACCTGAATAATAAAATCAGGCGAAGACTATCACAGCGCGGCGCGCACGCAATCATTGTGCATCAGAAGTGAGGCGCAACATCGGTTGCCACAGCGTCTGGAGCTCCTCAAGCGGTGCACCTTCCAGCAGTTGCAGCACCATTTCGGCCACGCGTTCGCCAATGCGCTGCTGCGATAGCTGCAAAATCGCGTTCACCGGATGATCGATAATGGAGTCATGCGGCAAGCCATCGTAGACATAGAGGGGGATCGCCCGCGCGCCGCTTAAACGGTCGGCCTGCTGCAACGCGATGGCCGCGCCTTCACCCAGCGGCGCACAATCCGTGATGATGGCTTGAGGCGCGATATCCTGCGCCAGCCAGCGCTGTGTTTGCTGGTAACCGGCACGACGTGTTACCGGCAGCGCGGCCAGCATCGTTGGCGCGATAGGTGGTTGATGCTGTGTGAGGGCATCGATAAAGCCGTGGCGACGATCGAGGATATACGTGCAGGGCTCGTTGCCGCCAAGATAGGCAAGCCTTGTCAGCCCTTGTTGCAGGCAGTGTTCAGCGGCCAGCAAGGTGCCTGCATGATTATCGTAATCAAACCAGGCATAAGGTTGCGGCAGCTGGCTGCGGCCCAGCGTGAGAAAGCGATAGCCTTTCTGCTGCAAACGCTGCAGACGGATATCATGCGGTTGGGTATGGGTGAGAATCAACGCATCCAGCGCGCCACTGCGCAGCAAGCGCATCAGCGTGCGGTGCTTATCCTGTGGTTTATCCGGCAGGATCATCAGATCAATGTCATGCTGAGCAAGGCGTTGATCCAGCGTCAACAGCATTTCACTGTAATAGCTGTCATTCAAAGAGGCGGTGCTGACCGGGAAAACCAGCCCGACGGCATTGGCGCGCCCGGTCTTCAGACGGCGCGCGGCATCATTCGGACGATAGCCGCGTGAAGTGGCTTCTTCTTCAATACGTTTACGCGTGGCGGCCGCAACATCGTCATAGCCATTTAGCGCACGACTCACGGTGGTAACAGAGAGGCCGAGGGCAGCGGCAATGGCTTTGAGCGACATGATGACGTTTTCCACCGATCAAATTTTGATCACGCTAGCATAAAGTATTTCACGGCTCTATTGGTTGACGATTATAGAGCGTTATCTGATACAAAAAGCGTCAATTGCGGTGTAAAAACGTGCGGAAAAGCCGATCTGCAGAAACAGATCGGCGAGCGGGATTAACCCAGTGGACTCAGCGTGATCTCGACGCGGCGGTTTTGTGCTTTACCCGCTTCGGTGCTGTTGCTGGCCACCGGATTATCCGGGCCCATGCCCTGCGTGCGCAGACGGTTCTGGGCTACGCCTTGCAGAATCAGGCCGCTGGCCACGCTATCCGCACGCTGTTGCGACAGGCGCATATTCAGCGCGCGCGTACCGGTGCTGTCGGTGAAGCCCACCACATTGACGGCGGTTTTAGGATACTCTTTCAGCACCATCGCGACACCTGTTAAGGTGTTAGCACCTGCGGGTTTCAGGTTGCTGCTGTTAGAGTCAAAGGTGACGTTATTCGGCATATTCAGCACGATGTTATCGCCCTGACGCGTCACGCTGACGCCAGTACCGCGCATTTTGTCGCGCAGCTTCGCTTCCTGCACATCCATGTAATAGCCGACGCCACCGCCCAGCGCCGCACCGGATGCGGCACCAATCAGCGCGCCTTTGCCGCGATCTTTCTTCGACGATGACAACACGCCAACGCCTGCACCCAGCACGGCACCTAAGCCCGCGCCGATGCCGGATTTCCCGGCCTGCGATTCGCCGGTATAAGGATTGGTGGTACAACCGGACAGCACAACGCTGCCGCTGAGTAACAAGGCCAGCGTCAAACTACGCTTTTTCATTGAAAATCCCTCACAAAGTCACACGGGGAAAATGCCCCAAAACGGCACTATTATGCCGTTCAATAATGGGGAAATGCGTGAGGGTCAGTCTTAAAGTGTAAAGTTTTGCGTTAAAGATTATCGGGATGGCAGAAACAGCTGGTTTGATGATCGTTAATCAGCCCACACGCCTGTAAAAATGAATGGCAGGTTGTGGGACCGACGAATTTAAAACCACGCTTCTTTAACGCCTTAGAGAGCGCAATGGCAGGCTCGGAGGTGGTGGGCGCCAGCTTGTAATCGGCGAAACGGTGCAAAATCGGCTGATTATCGACGAATGACCAGACAAAGCGTGAAAAGTCTTCGCCTTCCGCTTCCAGCGCCAGCATGGCTTTGGCGTTATTGATGATCGCCTCCAGCTTGCCGCGATGACGAATTAATCCGCTGTCTTGCAGCAAGCGCAGCATGTCTGCCTCATCCATCAACGCCACGGCCTGAGGATCAAATTCGTGGAACGCGCGACGATAGTTCTCACGTTTCTTGAGCACGGTGATCCACGACAAACCCGCCTGTTGTCCCTCAAGGCAGATCATTTCAAATAAGGCCCGCTTATCAGTTTGCGGCACACCCCACTCATTATCGTGGTACGCCAGATAGAGTGGATCCTGTGTTACCCAGCCACAACGTTGCATATTACTCTCCCTAAGCATGAGGAAAATACAGTTAATCCCTTGACGTATTACAGAATCGATTAATAGTTAATCAATGGGTGCCGATAATCAATAAACCTGAATCTTAACGCCCGTTTCCTTTCTGGCTCGGCAGGAGTCTTTCATGTTGCAGAAAAGTGAGTGGACAGGCCAGCACAATCTCATGCTGGCTTTTGGCAGTGTGTGGCTGTTATTTGCGGCGCTGCCGGCTTACGCCTGGGATGAATCGGGCGCGGATTATGTGCCCGATTACAATGCGATACTTGCTGAAAAGATTTCCAGTCATCACCTGATGTTGACAGAAAACCGTGATGTCAGTCTGATGGATGCCGCGCTTAATTCACCGGATGAGAGCGCGATGGTGCTGCACAGTGAAAAAGCCAGCGTGGGGAATGCCCCCTTTGCTAACCGCTATTCGGCAGGCTGGCAGATGCCGATGAGTGCGACGCTGCGCACCGGTCCGGTGGCGCAATTTGCGATGGATGATTCCCGTTTGAGCTGCCCGAAGTGTGAATTTGTCGATGGAAACCATGCCGGGCATATTGCCTCACTGGGCTGGCGTCTTGATTCCACTCTTGACTGGATTTTACCCTGGGCACAGGTTAGCTACAGCCATCAATTGAGTGATGAAAATGCGTCATCGCTGCGCGATCGCCCCGAGGAGATCGGCCATGAAAGCAACTGGGTGGATGTCAGCGTGGGGGCCAATGTGCCGTTTGGGCAAAATATGGCGGCTTTCGCCTCCTTCTCGCAAACCGGGGCGGTGGTCAGCGGTGAGCAGTTTATTTACAGCCTTGGCGTCAGCGCCAGCTTCTAAATCCTGCGCGATCCATCGCGTTAAAACAGGTACACTGACCACTTAGCGCTAAACCTATCGGCGCTCCGGGTTGGTCAACGTCAGGTTTCTTCATGTCAGTTAAAATCTTATCTTCAACGCTGGTGGGGCTGGATGGCTTTTGCCAGGATCCGCTTGCCGTGTTGCAGCAGGCCGATAACGGCGTGCTGGCGGTGCTGCACAACAATGCGCCCGCTTTTTATGCGCTGACACCGCAGCGTCTGGCACAGTTGCTGGCGCTGGAAGCCGCAGCGCAGCAGCCAAATGATGTCACGCTGGATGACAGCCTGTTCCATACCGATGCGGCACCGATTGCCACACCGGTAGGCAAGTTTGCCATGTACGCGGGCTGGCAGCCGGATCACGATTTTCAGCGGCAGGCCGCCATCTGGGGTGTGGCGCTGAGTGAACCGGTCACTGCAGCCGAACTGGCTACCTTTGTGGCTTACTGGCAGGCCGAAGGCCGACTGTTCCATCATGTGCAGTGGCAGCAGAAACTGGCGCGCAGCGTACAAATGAACCGCGCTGCTAATGGCGGTCAGCCCAAGCGCGATGTCACCCAGATCAGCAATACTCAATATGATATTCCCGATGGATTCCGAGGTGAGTGATGAAAACGCCGAACGATCTTTTCAGTCGCCTGAAAAAATTTATGCCTGCGGATGTGCAGCCGAAATTTAAAAACGGTGAAGAGCTGCTGGCGTGGAATCAGGAGCAGGGCCGTCTGCGCTCTGAAGCCATCGTGCGCGAAAACCGCGCCATGAAAATGCAGCGTATCATGGGGCGTTCCGGTATCCGTGAGCTGCACATGAACTGCTCGTTTGATAACTATCGTGTCGAGAATGATGGTCAGCGCAAAGCACTCGCGCTGGCGCGGGAGTATGCCGCTGGGTTCGACAACAGCATCGCCAGCTTCGTGTTTTCTGGCCGCCCTGGCACCGGAAAAAACCATCTGGCCGCCGCCATCGGTAACGACCTCATTCTGCGTGGCAAAAGCGTATTGATTGTCACCGTGGCCGATTTGATGTCGAGCATGAAAGGCACCTTCAGCGGTGGCAGCGACATCACCGAAGAGCGCTTGCTGCAGGATCTTAGCCATGTGGATCTGCTGGTGATCGATGAGATCGGCATGCAGAGCGAATCCCGCTACGAAAAAGTGATCATCAATCAGATTGTCGATCGTCGCTCATCGTCAAAACGCCCAACCGGCATGTTGTCGAATCTGGACCCGGCGGGAATGAACGGCTTATTAGGTGAGCGCGTGATGGATCGTATGCGTCTCGGCACCAGTTTGTGGGTGCGTTTCGATTGGGAAAGCTATCGCAGCCGTGTACGCGGTGATGAGTATTGAGTCAGGTGGGCGCGCGATGAAAGTAGCCGGTAAAGGCCCCGCATTACTTCGATTAAACAACCTTAAGCGCGTGATGACGCAACTGCGTAGCACACGTATTACTTCCCGCCAGGATATCGCGCTGGCGCTGCAGCTGAGTAAAAACACCGTATCCCTGATTGTGGATGATTTGCTGGCGCAGGGCCTGATTCACGAACTCGGCCCGGTGAGCGTGGCAGCGGCTGGACGCCCAAAAATCGAAATTTCGCTACGCGCGGAAAAGCTAAAAAGCGCCGGCATCATGGTGGAGCGCAACGCCATTCACTGGCGCGTCTGTGATTATTTCTCGCAGGTGATTGCGGAACAGACCTGGCAAACGGCGACCGCCGATCCTGAGCAGCTGCTGCGTGAGCTGGAGGAAGTGTGCCAGACCTTGCACGCCGCGCATCCTGAACTGCTGGGCATCGCCGTAGGCTTTCCCGGCATTATCGATCCACAGCGCGGCAGGGTGCACTTTTCCGCCCATCTTGGCTGGCAGGATGTCGATGTTTTGACGCCGCTGGTCAGCGCCTGCCGTTTGCCGCTGCGCATTATGCATAACGTCAAAGCCGCTGCGCTGCTCTCGGTGGAGCAACTCGATCTGGATAGAGCACAAAGCCATTTTTATCTGCGTATCGGTGAAGGGGTTGGCGGTGCGCTGGTGGAACAGGGCGAAGTGTTTGTCGGCAGCAGCTGGACCGCCGGGGAGATTGGTCATTTGCAGGTGCAACCGAAAGGGTTGCGTTGTAGCTGTGGACGTTCAGGCTGCCTGGAAACGCTGATCAGTCAGCCCGCGATTCAACAACAGTTGGGGCAGCGTAAAGCAGGACTGCGCTGGCAGAATGCCGCCAGTGAACCGCAGATCGTGAGTGAAGTGATGGCGTTAACCGGTCAACATTTGGGCCACGCCCTGAGCCATGTGATGCAGCTGGTGAACCCGGCGAGCATCATTATTGATGGGCCGTGGAATACGCATCCTGCCTTTATCCAGGCGGTTGAAGAAACGGCGCAGGCCAGCACGCTGGCCTTCACCTTCTCCCACACGCAGCTGCATTTCCTGCCGCAGCGTATTGATCCTGCCAACGGTTTGGCGCTGGCGGTGATTGAGCAATATGAGCGCGCCATCTCTTAGGCGCGCTTCATCACATTAATGCCGTGGAATATCAAATGACTCGCTGGATTTGGTCGTTGAGGTGCTCTGTGGCAAATCAGCCTCAACGTTAAACTTCTCCAGCACCAACCCATGAATTTTCTCCAGCGACACGCCCGCGGTCTCTGGCAGGTAGCGGAAGGTAAAGAAGTACATTCCCAGAGAGAAAATCGCGAACAGCAGCAGAGGGAAACCACCGTGGAACAGATCCAGCAGCATCGGGCTGCTGTTCATGATCGGGAAAGTACTGCTGATCACAAAGTTCGCCAGCGACATGGCACAGATGGAAATCCCGACGCAGATCGAACGAATTTCGGTAGGGAAGATTTCGCCCAGCACGGTCCAGACAATCTGGCCCCAGGTCATGCCAAAGAAAATCATATAGGCAAACAGACCCACCACCGCCAGCATACCCGGCAGGTGATAATAGAACGCGATGAACGAGTAAGCGAGGCAGATGCAGGAGGTGATGGCCCCCAGCAGCAGCAGCTTACGGCGGCCAATTTTATCAATCACCATCATGCCCGCCAGCACGCCAATAAACTGACAAATCGACAGCCAGAAGGTCTGCAGCAACGCCGAATCGGTGCTGCCCGCCACGTTCTTCAGCAGCGTCGGACCGAAGTACTGAATGACGTTAATGCCGCTGATCTGGTTACCGACCGCCAGACCGATACCGATGATCAGCAACGGAATGGTGGTTTTATCCAGGCGCAGGCGCGATTTATGTTGGTGTGCGGTTTTGTCTGAGAATGAGTGTTTGATTTCATTGAACACGCTCTCGGCATGCTCGCGGTTGGAAATTTTGGTCAGCGTATCCAGCGCTTCATCGTATTTGCCCTTGAGCACATTCCAGCGCGGAGATTCCGGGATAAAGGCGATGAAGAAGATGAACAGTGCACAAGGCACCAGTGCAGTAGCCAGAATATAACGCCAGCCCATGTTAATCATCACCTCGGGCAGCGTCGATTTGGTGATGAAGTAGTTGGTCAGTAACACCACCGATTGTCCACCGACACAGCATACCGCATAGAGTGCAGTGGTACGGCCGCGAAACTTCGAGGGCGACAGTTCCGCGAGGTAAATCGGCGAAATCACCGAGGCGAGGCCAATCGCCAGCCCACCAATGATGCGGAACAGCACAAACACCGTGAAGTTGTGGGCGATGGCGGTGCCGATCACCGAAACGGTGAACAGCAACGCGGTAATGGCGAGCGATTTTTTGCGTCCGAGTTTGTCGCTCAGTCGCGGGGCAATAAAGCAGCCCACTAAGCTACCCAGCAGAATGTTGGAAACGGCCCAGCCGGTTTCTGCGGGGGTTAACTGGAAATATTCACTTAAAGGTTCGATTGCACCGGAGATAATTGAAGAGTCATAGCCCATTAGCAGTCCGCCAAATGCCGCGACGGTACAGCAGAGTATGACGTACTTCATGTTGTAGCGTTTTTGCCTGGTATCCATTGTTATAGCCCCTTGTCTCTACGGCCTGAACGTTACGTGTTCAGAAAGAGGAGTGGTGTAGGTTATCGATGTTCAGCGTTTTTCACTCAAGGTCATCGCGTTGGAATATATGTTCTAAATGATGGTTTTTGGATCATTTTTTCCAGAAAGTGTGAACGACGTTGCGAAAATTGCTGATGGCAATATTCACGGTAGGGCCATATTTGGCTGAAATGATAGGTTTTTTATCAGAGGCGAGAGGCGTGATATGACTATTCTTGTTTTTTCTTGCAACGGTGTGAAATTTTTATTCTGTAATGTGACGCTGATTTCTCTCTCTGAGGGAGGTTAAGCGTAGGTTTCATTTTTTTCCGGGCAACGGGCATAATACGTTGATTGACAGGCCATCTTTGCGGACGTCGCAATGAAAACGCAGCGCATCACTCTGGACGATATTGCTACCCTGGCGGGCGTCACCAAAATGACGGTAAGCCGTTATTTACGTACCCCGGAAAAGGTTAAAACGGAAACGGCGGAGAAAATCGCCAGCGTCATGGCTGAAATCGGCTACGTCCCCGATAGCGACAACACCACCGCAACCAAACAGAGTCAGCCACGCATCGGCGTGCTGGTTCCTTCGTTTAACAACCAAATCTTTGCCGATCTGCTGGCGGGCATTGAGTCGGTCACCAGTGCGCACGGCTATCAGACGCTGGTGGTCAATTACGACTACAACGCCCAGCGTGAAGAGGAGCAGATCGCTACCGTGCTGGCGTTTAACATCAAAGGGCTGATCCTCACCGAATCCGTGCACACGGTGCGCGCCGAGAAATACCTCAATGCCGCCAATATTCCGGTGGCGGAAGTGATGGGGCTGACGGAAGCCAGCGGGCGGATAAACGTCGGTTTTGATAACTATCGCGCCGGTTACGATATGACCTCGATGCTGCTGGCCAGCGGCAAACAGCGCGTCATCTATTTTGGTTCGATGTCCGATCGCCGCGATGAGCAGCGCTATGCGGGTTATCGTGATGCGGTAGAAGCGGCGGGCTTCCCGGCGGGAAGAATTGTGCCGAACAAGGTCTCTTCAGTATCGATTGGTACGGGCATGATGACGCTGGCACGCCAGCTCTATCCGGAAATGGACGCGATTCTCTGCACCAATGATGATTTAGCTGTCGGCGTATTGCAGGAGTGTCAGGCAGCCGGAATTGCCGTGCCGCAGACGATGGCGATTGCCGGTTTTCACGGGCTGGAGATTGGCCAGGCCACCACGCCGCGTTTAGCCAGCGTGATCACGCCACGTTTTGAGATGGGTAAAGTCGCCACCGAGATTGTGCTGAAGAAGATTAACCAGCAGCCGACTATTGAACAGGTCAATCTGCATTATCGACTCTCGATGGGAGCGACTATCTAAATACGACAAACCCCCTTCAGGTTACCCGGATGGGGGTTTTTTAATGGCCTGACTATTCAGTCAAACGGGTCAATCACGCGCGGTGGTGGTTGGTGGCGTAATCGATGGCTGAGCGTGATGCGCTCGTTTCAGGAAACGACTCTCCAGCAAATTCCACGAGGTGTAAGCCAGCGCGAGCGTAATCACGATGGTCAATCCCAGCCCCAGGAAGGCATTGGTATCGAACACGCCGAAATGTTGCAGGACCTGAATGATCGGCCAGTGGTAAAGATACATGCCATAGGAAAGATCGCCGTACTGACTGATTTTGATCTCTTTGCACAGATTGGTGCAGAACAGAATCACCACGGAAGAGAACGCTACTGGCTCGACAATAAAGGCATAATCGGTCGACTTAAACAGCAGGAACACCACCAGAGAAATAATCGTAATCTCTTTCAGGCGATCAAAGGTCGGTTGGTGCACCGCCAACAGGCTACCAAAGAAGAAGTAAGATGAGAGTGCGACAAACTGCTTCGCTAAAGTATCGGCTTTCGGACCGGTGTACACCGAAGTGAAGTAGAAGAACCAGGCGCATGAGATAACGAAGATCGCGCCCCACACTTTAAGAGGGTTTTTCTTCATCATTGGAACAATCAATGGCAGCAGGACATACAGCGTCAACTCAGCTTTGATGGTCCACAGCGATCCATCCATCGGCTGATTCGGGTTGTTGGTGAACACGCCGGGCAACGACGCCTGAATGAAGTTTAGGAAAGAGAAGTTAGCGACGAGATACTTGATAGTTTCTTTATTTTTCAGGAAATCCATCAGCGGTAGCGTCGTAAGGCACATCCCAATCACAAAGCACAGAATGATGACAAATATATAAGCCGGCAAGATACGTTGCGCACGCTTAATAAAATAGGACGTGAGTGATTTGCTTCTTAAGTAACTTTTTGCAATAAGAAAACCACTTATTGCGAAAAAACCTTTTACTGCAAAGTCACTATTTAGGAAGTGATCGAGAAAACGAATGTCGACGTTTCTGGTTACTTCTGCGCTATGCACCAGCATCACGATAAAAGCGAGAGAGAATCGGACGATGTCAAAATTGTTTTTTTCGTTCATATTTGCGTTCTTTCATTGAGTGACGTCGCGCCAGAAAAATCAGGGGAAAACAGGTATCGCTCTAATAAGAAAACTCCGAACTCTGCTGGCGCAGATATGAGCCTATTAGAGGTTTAAAAAAATCAAAAAGCAAGCAATGACCAGGGCCATAAAAACATTCAGACTTTCCTTATGCGTCCATCAGTTTTATCTGAGATTAAAAGAAAAAACGCTAACCAGAGGTTAGCGTTTTGGCGGCTTAGCGGAATATCTTAAAGGTATGCGAAACTTCATAACCGGTAATCGACTGTTTGCTTGAAATGGTATTGTAGTATAGATAATAGAGCACCATTAACACCGTCACGCCAACAGCGAGCAGTTTTTTCAATTTTTTGGTTTCCCAGATACACAGGGAAATAAGCACCGGTTCAACTTGCAGCAGGAAGTTCGCTAAACGACCGCCTGATGCATAATCCTGCAGCGCCATCCTCAGTCCCGCACCAAGCGCGAAGGTAATGACCAGGATGTAATAAGTATTAAACTTTACCGGATCGAAGTTTTTGATTCGGTCACTCAGCAGCATAAAGCTGAAGATAAACACAAAGCCAATATTCTTCAGGTTTGATAGGGTAAAAATCCCCTGATCCTGCGTTGATTCCTGATTAGCGTAGCCCATGGCCCTGTCACCTAATCCGCCCAGATGACTGGATAGCAGTGCGATCAGCGCTGAACTCCCCATAAAGGCGAGAGGTAAACTGGCGACGACAATGATAATAGGAATGTATTTGTTTTTCCTGACAATCATCGCCATCGGAATCAGGAGAGCAACAATCCCTGTGGCGTGACTGATGAAGGAAAGAATAAAGGTGGTTATTATCCCGGATTTACTACGACGGGACATGTGATAAACAAAGCCCATTAAGAAGGCGGAACATAAGCCAAATCGAATCTGGTTCATGTCTTTGTTGATAAATAAGTGCGCGGAGTAGACTGCTAAGGCGACAATTGGCAACGGTGTCAGTTTACGGAAATACCATGCGTTAACGCACACGGCAATCACAGTAAAGACATACATAAAGATATCGGGGTTAGCAGTAAATATACGCGTTAATCCCGCAATCGCATATATCGCCGGTTCGTAACGGAATTCATCCGCGGTGCGCCAGAATCCTTCAATAGTAATTTTATCGACGAAATGAACAAAGAAATCACGATACTGGAAATCATCGAGTCCCGTACCCAGACCACGAATGCCGCCGAAAGTAAAAAGCACTACAACGGCAACAAAATAAACGTATGATCTGATTTGTGCTGTGTTTTCATTTTTACTTAACATGACTTCGACGAGAGCGACAAAAGTCAGGCTAAGACTTATGATCCAGTAAATTCCCATGGTCACAGATTCTTATAGTTTAAAATTTACTTATAACATATGGCCTTGTTGCCGTAAACATGAGAAAAGTCTAATTTTTTCTGGCCCGGTATTATACTGAATGCAGGCAGGGGATATTATTTGTTACTTTACTCAGGCTATTCATTTAATTTGGTTCTCTCTGGGGTAAGTGTTGCGCTGCAAAGCTTGAGGTTTTCAATCGGCTTTGCCATTTGTCACTGTTTTTATTCAGGATTTGGAGCCATCGAGATGAAGTTACCTCAATCAACTGCTCTTCTTTTTCTTCTGTATCTTCCAGCTGCGTTTGCCAATAAGGAAATTCCTATCTGGCCAAATGAAGTGTCAGTAAATAATAAATTTATTAATTTCAGTAAAAACCCGGACATCAATAATCGTGCTGTCACAAATGTCGATTCTCCAGAAATGATTTATGTTCCTCCAGCGGGAAAGAATAATCACTCTGCTGTGCTAATCATTCCTGGTGGGGGTTTTTCTTATATAATGCAGGACGCTGAAGGGCTGGATGTCGCAAAAGTGTTGAGCCAGAAAGGTTATTCCTCATTTGTTTTAATTTATCGAATGCCGCACGGTGGTTCAGAGGTTAACCGTAATAATGCATTTTCTGATGCACAACGAGCCATGCGCATGATTCGCGGCAATGCGGCGAATTATCATATCGCTGGCGACCAGATTGGCGTGATGGGCTTTTCAGCTGGTGCCTTCCTTGCTGCCAACCTAAGCAACAATGCGGATGCCACCAATTATTCCGCAGTAGATAAGCTGGATCAGATTCCGGCACGACCAGATTTTAGCGCCCTGATCTATCCGGTGCTGTCGTTAAAAGATGGCGTGACGCATGTCGGTACCCGCACGGCGATGTACGGCAAGGATATCAGCGAGGCGGTGATCGATCAGAATTCACAGGAAAACCGCGTCAGCGACAAAACTCCCCCGACCTTCCTGGCACAGGCGCTGGATGATGGCACCGCCTCCCCCAGAAACTCCTTACTGATGTTCGACGCGCTACGTAAAAACAAGGTGAAGGTCGAGATGCATCTTTTCCAGCAGGGCGGCCATGGTTTTGGTACCGGCGAGAAAAAGAATATCCCCGCCAAAAACTGGCTGACCCTGTTTAGTGACTGGCAGGCGACTCTGGTGAAGCCATAGCGAAAAGGCGGGATAAATTGTTGCTGCCGGGCGGCTTTGGTAAAGTGTCGTGAACTTTAGAGGAATGATCCATGCCCCGCGACAACCGAATGTCCCGCTCACTGCACGCCTTAATTCATCTTGATCGGCACGTTAAACGCGCCACTTCGGAAGCGATGGCGAAGATGTTGGGCACCAATCCGGTGGTGGTACGCCGCATGATGTCTGGCCTGCGCGAAAAAGGCTATGTGGTCTCGGAGAAGGGGCACGGCGGCGGTTGGGAGCTGCGGGTGGAACTCAGCGCGATTACGCTACTGGATGTGTATCAGGCGATTGGGTCGCCAGCGCTGTTCAGTATCGGGCCTGCTGCCGATCCTTCGCCGTGTTTAGTTGAACATGCGGTCGATGAGCGTCTGGATCAGGCGCTCCATGAAGCGGAAGTGCTGCTGCTTCAACGCTTTAGCCACATCACCGTGGCTGATATTGCCGATGATTACCTCAAGAAAATGGCAAAACTGGGGCTGGAATCTGAGCCCCATCCGCTGTGCAGTGAATAACCTCAATCCTGCTTCTGCAAAGTGATCTGCGCATTGTGCTTCATCACATGCGTGGTGACCGCTGCCTGGAACACTTTGAACATCAAACCGTTGATAAAGGTGGTCAGGGTTATGGTAATGAACGCTGTCATCACCCAATCAATGAGTGCCATATCGCTGTGCAATAGCGCAGGGCGATAAATCACCATGCCCGCGAGCACCGTCCAATGGCTCATGCAGTAAAAGCAGTGGAACAGATGGCCGAGCTGCGCGTGCTTTTTGGCGGTCCACGCGCGTAAGCCAGCAAACAACTCGGTTTGCGTGAGGGTCATCGCGATACTGGCCGCTGCCAGAGCTATCGCGACACAAGTTCCCACGTCTGAAGTCATCCAACTATTCATACATCCTCCTGGCAGGCATTTTTCATGTAACTTACAATATTACATGATGATGTAAGCTGCAAGCGTCGGGTCAGAACGACAGCCATTAAAGTTTGGCGAGATATCGTTATTTATTGGCTTTAACGCTAAACATAGCCAGCTGAGGCTTTTTTATAATGTTGCTGACTTTTTAATCCGCCATCAGGAGGAAAGATGGATATTCAGGCAGCTTGTATGCATCAACTGATGCTCTGGATCGAAGACAATATTGAACAGCGACTGACGCTGGAGACGGTGGCGCGGCGTGCGGGCTATTCGCAGTGGCATCTGCAACGCATGTTCCGCCACCATAATGGTATCGCGCTGGGCAGCTATATTCGCGAGCGTAAACTCACGGCATCGGCGATTGCGCTGATGAACGGTCACATGCCGTTGATGGAGATTGCGATTAAGTATGGCTTTGAGTCGCAGCAGACATGGTGCCGCACCTTCCGCCGCATGTACGATATGCCGCCCGGCGCGTTTCGGCGCAAATATCATCACAGCCTGCCAGCGATCGATGGGCCTACGAGTCTTCTGATACTGCAACCGCAGACGCGTCAGGCGGCGTAAAGTATTTGCCGGGCGTGGAACCAAAGGCGCTGCGGAAGGCGCTGATGTAACTGCTCACGCTATCAAAACCGACCTGCCACGCTACCTGCTGCACACTTTTGCCGTCGGCCAGTCCTTCCAGTGATTTCAACAGTCGCGACACCTGGCGATAGCGCGAGAGGCTCATGCCCACTGCGCTGGCCCAATGACGGCTAAGGCTACGTGGACTCAACCCCGCCCACTGTGCCAGCTCGGGGCCAGTGCGGGTATCCGCCGGATTATCCATCAACAAGCGCGCAATCTGCCGCAGACGCGGCTCTTCGGGGAGTGGCAGCGTCAGCGCATGCTCGGTGGACTCATACAGCTCATCAAGAAACACATCGCATAACCGATTGTAACGATCGCTGCCCCAGCTATCCGGCGACAAATTTGCCAGCCGCTCAGCCAGCGGTTCCAGCACCGAAGGGCAGGAGAGTAGCACCGGATGTTTTGGCAGCGGTGCCGTCAGCGCTTCATCCACCAACACCGTCCAGCCGAGCACGCGACCTGGCCCGATAATCGCGTGTTCGAAGTGTGGCGGAATCCACCCCACCAGGCGCGGCGGATTGGCGAAGATGCCCGAGGGCGTGTTGACCGTCATCATCCCTTGCTTCAGACAGTAAAGTTGTCCGGCGGCATGTCTATGGGTGCGGCTTTCGCGATCAAGCTGTTTCGATAATGACGCCGCAATCACTTTGGGTGCATTGGGTTGCAGCAGTTTTTTGCGCAGCTCATCCGCACGCGGATCGCCGGAGAAGGTCAGGTTGTCGGTGGGATGGATGAGCATGGGTGATTCCGCAATAGCCAGCGTGAAAGACAGTATAGAATCATGAACAAGCTGATTTTTAAACAGAGCTCAGTTGTTCGGTTTTACCGAATAAATGCATTGTGCAGGTGAGGTAAAGAGATTGGAACAAGTGGCGGAGAAGAGTGCAGAAGTAAAGTGCCAACCTTGCTCTACATCCTCAGGCTGAAATTTTCCAACTTGTAATGATGACTTACAGGTTGCCTAAGCCAATCATTTAGAAATGAGTAACAGTAAGAGGAAGGTGGCGGAAGATCACAGGAGTCGAACCTGCCCGGGACCGCTGGCGGCCCCAACCGGATTTGAAATCCGGCCGCCTCACCGGAGACGACGATCTTCCTTTGAAGATGCCGCGCAATTATAGCGACAACCCAGCGCAAAATCTTGATCTTAGCCGTGCGCTACAGCACGTTCTCACGCTCTGATATGAAGCGTCGCCGCGCAGAGGTGATTAAATTCTCCACCTAAGGCTACAGTTATGATTTCTCACTGCATCAGGAGCTGAACATGGTTATCGGGATCGATTTAGGCACCTCTGGCGTCAAAGTGGTGTTGCTGGATGCGCAAGGGCAGGTTGTCGCGGTGGAGAGCGCGCCATTGCAGGTATCGCGTCCGCAGCCGTTGTGGAGTGAGCAGGATCCCGAAAGCTGGTGGAGTGCCACGGACAAGGCGATGCAGGCGCTGGCGCAGCAGCACGATCTCAGCGGCGTGAAGGCCATTGGTCTGAGCGGTCAGATGCACGGCGCCACGCTATTGGACGCTGAGCACCAGATACTGCGTCCGGCGATTCTGTGGAACGACGGGCGCAGCAGTGAGCAGTGTCGGGAACTGGAGCAGCGCGTACCGGATTCGCGCCAGATTACCGGCAACCTGATGATGCCCGGTTTCACTGCACCCAAATTGTTATGGGTGCAGCAGCACGAACCCGGTGTGTTTAAACGAGTGGCGAAAGTCCTGCTGCCCAAAGATTACCTGCGCTGGCGGATGAGCGGTGACTTCGCCAGCGACATGTCCGATGCAGCCGGCACGATGTGGCTGGATGTGGCGAAGCGTGACTGGAGTGATGCCCTGCTCAGCGCTTGCGATCTCAACCGCAGCCAGATGCCTGCGCTTTATGAAGGCAATCAGATCACTGGCACTTTGTCGCCTGAAGTCGCCGCACGCTGGAAGATGAATGCCGTGCCGATCGTCGCGGGCGGCGGCGATAACGCCGCGGGCGCGGTGGGTGTCGGCATGGTGGCGCCGGGTCAGGGCATGTTGTCGCTTGGCACATCCGGCGTCTACTTCCTGGTCAGCGACGGCTATCTCAGCAATCCGCAGCAAGCGGTGCACAGTTTTTGCCATGCGTTACCCAACCGCTGGCATTTGATGTCGGTGATGCTGAGTGCCGCATCCTGCCTTGACTGGGCAGCCACATTAACCGGCTGTAAAGACGTGCCTGAGCTGCTGGCGGAAGCGGAAAAAGCCAGCAGTGAAGCCGCACCGATTTTATTTTTGCCATATCTGTCCGGTGAGCGCACCCCGCACAACAATCCACAGGCACAAGGCGTATTTTTTGGTTTGACCCATCAGCATGGCCGTCCTGAACTGGCGCGCGCGGTGCTGGAAGGCGTGGGCTTTGCGCTGGCAGAAGGCATGGACGCGGTGCATAAGTGCGGGGTGCAGCCGCAAACCGTGATGCTGATCGGCGGCGGCGCGCGCAGTGCGCACTGGCGGCAAATGCTGGCGGATATCAGTGGATTAACGCTGGATTATTGCCACGGCGGTGAGGTAGGGCCAGCTCTTGGTGCTGCACGTCTGGCGCAATGGGCGATTGATCCGCAGAGCGAGTGGCCCGCGCCAGAGTTGGTGCAGCGGCATCAGCCCGATGCGGCTCATCATCAGGCTTATCAGCCGCAGCGTGAGAAGTTTGCGCAGTTGTATCAGCATCTCAAACCGCTGATGTCCTGATTCGGTTAAGTGATGGCCGGATTGGGTCGTGGTTTTTATATTTATTCCGCTATGATGGGCGAATCAGGTTAGTTCCTTATGGCCTGAATTGTCCTTAGCACGCTCCCTTCACCGGAGGGAAAGACATCCAGAGAGGCTGAGGCAGCAGCAATGTTACGTTAACCCTCGAACAGTTCTCTGCCACGCAGAGGCTGAGGGAAACACATCACCTACCCTGGAGCCTTTAATGCCGCAGCCCGTCTATTTTCTGGTTCTTCCTGGCGTGATGGCGCTCGATCTCACTGGTCCGGCGGAAACGCTGCAACTGGCGGATGGCTTTTTTGCTCTGCACTACATTGGCCCGCAAGCCAGCGTGCGCTGCTCCACCAGCATGACGATCGCGGATATTGCGCCACTTCCCGAGCAGCTACCCGATAACAGCCTGCTGGTGGTGCCCGGCGTGTATGACTCCAAAGTCTGGTTCGATACGGCACCTGCCGCCGCCGCGCGCGACTGGCTCCGCTCGCAGCAGTCCGCCATCCAGTCTAAACGCATCACATTAGTCTGCATCTGTTCCGGTGCACTGCTCTCGGCGCAGGCCGGATTGCTAAATGGTGTGCAATGCACCACTCACCACGATGTGTTACCGCGCCTGAAAGCCGCCGCACCGGAAGCGTTAGTGAAGGATAACCGCGTGTTTGTGGAAGATCATGGCATATGGACCAGCGCGGGTATCACGGCGGGCATCGATCTGGCGCTGCATTTGATCAACCGGCTTTGCGGCGCACCGCAGGCGCTGAAGGTGGCGCGGGAAATGGTGGTGTGGTTCCGGCGTTCGGGTGACGATCCCCAGCTCTCGCCGTGGCTGCGCTATCGCAATCACCTGCATCCGGCGATTCACCGGGCGCAGGACGTGATGATCGCCCATCCCGAGCATGACTGGTCACTGACCGCGCTGGCCGAGCGCGCGCATGTCAGCGAGCGTCATCTCACGCGCCTGTTCCGCCAGCATCTCGGCATCAGCGTGCGGGAATACCATGAACAGCTGCGTTTGGTAATTGCGCGCCAGCGCCAGCAACAGGGCGAAGCGGCGGAGAAAGCTGCTCTGGCGGCCGGGTTCTCCTCGGCACGCCAGTTGCGTCGCGCGCATCAGCGCTGGGACGATCAGCTCACCAGATGATGTTTATCTACGCGTTTGAGCAGCATCGCTAGCAGCAAACTGCCGATCAGCGTGATGCCAAATACCCACGGCAGATCGAGCCACGGACGTGACATATCGTCGTAATGTTTGGTGCGCAGATAGTGGATAAACAGCGCGTGAAAGCCATATATCGGCAGTGAATAGCGCGAAATCGTCGCCAGTATCGGCAGTGTGCGGCTGCTCAGCACATTCTTGAACAGCACCAGCAAGCTGATGGCGGCGATAAACACCAGCGGACCGCAGTAAAGATACCAGGTGTCGTTGAATGCGCCGTTGATTTTTAGCATCTGTTTGGTGCCGAGCGTAATGCCAATCCAGCAGGCGATAAAGCCCAATCCCGCCAGCCAGCTGATGCCGCGCTTATCGGTGTCCATGCAACCAATCGCCCGCCCCAGCAGCGCGTACAGCAGGTAGTAAATGCTGTCGCCGCTGACGTAAAGATTCACCGGCAACCAATGAAACGGCCCCAGCGACTGGCTCACGGTGTTGGGATTGGCCAGCACCGCCAGCACCACGACCAGCAATGCGACGTAGCGCGGCTGCACGCTTTTCACCTGAATCAATGGCGACAGCAGGTAGATGCCGATAATGGCGAAGAAAAACCACAGGTGATAGAACACCGGTTTTTGCAGCAGTTTTAGCAGCGAACGACCTTCGCTAATCGGCGTCAGCCAGGTGATGTAGGCCAGCGCCACCGCGCTGTAGAACAATAAACACAGTACGATGCGCAGCAGATGTCGCCCTTGCGCGCTGCGTTCGCCAAAGAACAGATAGCCTGAAATCATAAAGAACAGCGGCACACAGACGCGCGACGCGGAGTTGAGCAGGTTCGCCACATCCCAGCTAATACCCGTGACGGCCATCGGGCCGGTGATATACCAGGTGGTGGTGTGAATGACGATCACCATCAGGCAGGCAACCGCACGTAAGTTGTCGATCCAGTGTATTTTTTGCGACATGGCTTCCTCGTCGGCAATACGTCCGTGCGAAGAAGGGTAGTCACAGCGTGATGCGTCAACAACCTTTGGGACTGAAATTCGGATCACTCTGTTACGGGTGACACTGCCTGGTCGCAGCGTGAGGACAGCCCGGCAATAGCCGTGGTGCTTTGGCTTGCACGCCAGCATGCTCATTCAAATGAAAAATGCGGCCACGTTTAACCGTGGCCGCTTTGGCGAATAAAACGGATGAACCTCAGGCGATAAATCGCGTCGCGACCAAGAGTGTGCTGAACAATGGATTAATCACGCATCCGGTGTTTGCCTGGCGGTGGCTTAATCGCGGACGAGGAACTTCTCGATTACCGCTTCGTTCGGCTCTACGCCCAGACCTGGCTCACTCGGTAACCAGGCGTAACCGTCGGCGATGCGCACCGGTTTTTTCGCCAGCGAGCGACTGATCTCACCTGGCTCCACGCAATACTCCATCACCAGCGCGTTCTCAATCGCACACAGGAAATGCAGCGAGGCGGCGGTGTTGATGTCGGTGGTGAAGTTGTGGTTACACACTTTTCGACCACGGCTGTGCGCGTAGCTGGCGATCTCCATCGCCTGGGTAAAGCCGGTGCGTGTCAGATCGATCTGCACGATGTCGATACCGCCTTCATCAATCAGGCGCTGGAAGCCAACCACCGAACACTCTTGCTCACCGGCGGCGATGTGCTGCTGGCAGGCGGCAGACACCTGGCCGTAACCGGCGTAGTTATCCGGGTGCAGCGGCTCTTCGATCCAGAACAGGTTGAGATGTTCATAACGCTGGCTGCGGCGCACGGTGGTCTTCGCATCCCAGACGTGGCCGACATCCAGCATCAGATCCACGCTGTCGCCCATCGCGGTGCGCAGCGCTTCCAGATAGCGCAGATCCAGCGCTTCATCGGTGCCAAACGGCTCCCAGCCAAACTTCACGCCAGTGTGGCCAGTATCGATGGCGTGCTGCGCGCGCGCCACCGTCTCTTCGACGCTGTACTGGAACATGTTGGAGGAGTAAACGCGCATCTTGTCGCGCATCGCACCGCCCAGCAGTTCAACAATCGGTTTGCCCAGCGCTTTGCCTTTGATGTCCCACAGGGCGATATCAATGCCCGCCATCGCCTGCAGCACGGCACCGTTGCGTCCGTAATAGATGGTGGCTTTGTGCATCTTCTTCCACAAACGGCCGGTCTCCAGCGGGTTCTCGCCGATCAGCAGCGATTTCAGTCCGGTGACCATGGTGTGCGAATAGGGTGCTTCGATAATGGCTTTGGTGACATACGGGCTGCCATCCACTTCACCCCAACCGGTGATGCCCGCATCGGTGGTGATTTTGATAAGCAGTGCATCCTGCGAGCTATCGGTGCGCTGCTCAATAACCGGCAGACGCAGATAAAACGCTTCAACGTTGGTGATCTTCATCGTGGTTTTCCTGGTGTAAAGGCAATCAATAAAGCATCAGCCCACAGCGGAACGCTGCTGTCGGCGCTGCGTAATCAAGGTCTCGTAATCCACATCCAGTGCCTGAATGCGGATGTGGTTTTCAATTTCATCGGTCATCTGCGCGATATCGCCCTCGGCGAACACGTTGATCAGTCGCTGGTGCTCTTCAATGATGTCGCTCATCGATTTGCCCATGGTGGAGAGGCCAAAAATCACCGTCAGCTGGCGCGCAATTGACTCCCACAAATTGCTCAATACCGGGTTGTGGGCGAAGCTGCACAGCGTGCGATGGAAATCGGTGTCCGCCGAGGCAAAGCCATACACATCATCGTTTTGCATCATGGTTTGCATCTGTGCCACGCCCTGATACAGCAGAGTGAGCTGTTCAGCGCCGTTGCGTCCGGCTTCAATCGCACGGCGACAGGCCAATGTTTCCAGTGGGATGCGCACATCAATAATCTGCTCCAGCCGCTGATGGGAAATCTCCATCAAACGGATGCCTTTATACGGCTCGCTGGTGACGATGCCCTGGCTTTCAAGAATGCGCAGCGCTTCACGGATCGGCACGCGGCTCATGCCGAGTTTTGCCACCAGATCCGGTTCGGCAATACGGTCGCCGGGTAAAATCAATCCGCGCGAGGCGGCGCTGAGAATCGCATCGACGGCGTGATCGACCAGCGTGCGCGGACGCGCAGCTTGCCAGTTGCCGTCTGAAGCGGCTTCCTGCGCCAGCGGTGCGCTGCTTTTACGGCTTGGGGTGGATGATTTTCCTGCCATGGTGATTGTCCTGTTTATACCTGCCGGGTCACGAACTGACCAAAGCCGGGTTCAACCTGCATCTGGTCATCCTGGAATACCGTGACACCACGAATAAGTGTGCGCACCACTTTACCCTGACAGCGGATGCCTTCAAATGCGCTCCACTTGCCGAGTCCCTGGAATTTTTCCCCCTCCACGATCCAGCTCTGCTGCGCATCGATAAACACCAAGTCGGCATCGAAGCCGGGTGCAATAGCGCCTTTTTTGCCCCACAGCTGGAAGGCTTTAGCCGGGCCGCTGGCGGTCATGCGGGCAAATTCCGTAAGGGCCAGACCACGATCGATATGCGACGCGCTGAAGAACATCGGGCTTAATGTCTCAACACCGGTTAGCCCCATACCGGCGTCCCAGATGCTGGCTTCACCGGCTTGTTTCTGTGCCGGGGTGTAGGGGCAGTGGTCAGAGGCGATCATGTCGACGTCGCCGCGCAGCAGCACCTGCCAGAGCGCATCCACCACCGGACGTGGGCGGATCGGCGGGCCACAGCGCGCATTCGGTCCAATGCGCACCAGATCGTCTTCATCCAGAATCAGATAGTGCGGACAGGTTTCGAAACTGGCGCGCACCTTACTTTTGGCGGCGACGATGGTTTCGGCGGCACGCGCGGAGCTGACGTGCACGATGTGGCAGCGCGCGCCGGTCTCTTCCGCCACCGCCAAAACGCGACCCACGGCTTCGATTTCGGCGATTTCTGGCCCGGCCAGCGCATGCGCGCGGGTATCTTTGCGTCCAGCGCGGCGCAGTTCGCTGCCGGCACCGATCAGAATGTCGTGGTTCTCAGCGTGGACGCCAATCAAACCGTCAAAGGTGGCCAGTTCACGCATCGCACGCAGCAAGCCATCATCGTCGAGGCGCGGTAAGCCTTTCTCGTCAGTGGCTTCACCATTGGGCGCGCCGCTACACAGGAACGCTTTGAACGCCAGTGCGCCCGCCTGATCCAGCGCCGCTAACTCGTGCACATTGCGGCCATCCAGTCCGGCCCACATGGCGTAATCCACCGAGCAGTTGTCCGCCAGCCAGCGCTGCTTGGCGGTGAAGTTAGCGAGGCTGGTGGCGGGCGGCAGTGAGTGCGGCATCTCAACGATGGTGGTGACGCCGTGCGCAGCCGCACCACGCGTGCCTTGGCGCAGCTCCTGTTCAGGGAAATCGTGCGAGCCGGTGAAATGGGTATGCACATCAATCGCGCCGGGTACGATGATTAGCCCCTGCGCATCAATGATCTCATCGACGCCGTCAGCGAGGGCACCCGGCATCAGCAGGCCGCTGATTTTGCCATTCTCAATCAGCACATCGGCGGGCGCGGCGCGGGTTTCGGTCACTACCAGGCCGTTGATAATTAATTGTTTCATCACTCTGCTCCTGCTTGCGTCACCAGTGCGCGATAGGGCACTGGCTGAGAAGGATCCAGCCAGCCGATGTCGCTCAGCAGTTGGCTGAAGTGGTTAAATTCATCGGCTGGAATCAGGCCGCTGGGCGCGAAGACGTGCGCTTGCTGATACGCGGCTAAACCGGTGATCAGCGCATCAAGCGGATAATCGGGATAACAGTGCTGCACCTGTGCGGCCAGTGTTTCGGCATCATGCGTGGCGATCCACGCCAGTGCCTGTTCGATGGCGCGCGAGAAGGCCGCAAACGCAGCGGCTTTCTCCGTGAGGACATCGGTCCGGGCAATATAGGCGCTCCACGGCACCTTGCCGCACAGCAAAGCGAGGCTGCTGATGCTGCTTAATTGCCCGGCGGCAATCGCCGGTGCCAGCATATGCATGGCGTGCAGCGCGTAATCAGCTTCACCGCTAGCCACAGCCGCGAAATCGCGGGCCTGATCGCCACTACCGGCAATCAGCTCCACCTGATCCAACAAACCATGCTGGGACAGCAGCCAGCGGAAGGTCAGCGTAGCGGTGCCGACATTACCGACATCTAGCACGCGTTTACCGCGCAAATCACTGAGCTGAAAATCGGGCTGAGCCTGCACTGCCGCCAGAAACCACGGATTAGCGGCGACCGAGGCGCAAAAGCACTGCAACTCAGCGCCGTGCTGCTGGTATTGCTTCATCACCACCATCGGTCCGCCCAGCGTGAGATCCGCTTCGCGGTTGAGCACCGCAGGCACTTGTCCGCCCTGCACGGTGTGCCCGCCCGATGCGCTGGTGGTGAAGGTGACCTGCAACTGCTCGGCGGCGAACAAGCCGAGGCTGTCGGCCAAATAGTGGGCGCAGTAATAGATGCGGGATTCGCTGGCATCGCCCTGATTGAAGATTAACGTCTGCATCAGCCACGCACCTCCGTAACAAAACTGCCGTTGAGCGCAGCCATGTCGCTGACGCCGCACCAGTGGCTAATGGCGGTGATTTCATTGATCCAGCCGGAGAGCAGATCGAACACCGCGCTTTCGCCACCTGCTACCAGGGCGCTGATGATCGGTCGCACGCTGAGTGACAGCGAGGCGCCGAGGCAACGTGCCACCACAGCATCGCTGCCGCAGCGCACGCCGCCATCCAGCAGCAGCGGCAGACGAGTGACCGCCTGTAAATCGGCGAGCTGATCGACCGGTGTAGCCCAGCGCGCGCTTTGGCGCAGGCCAATATTCGAGGCGATGATGCCGCTCACACCGAGCTGTGCCGCCGGTGCCGCATCGTCATGATGCAAAATGCCTTTTAGCCACAGCGGCAGTTGACGCGCAGCGCAGTGTGCGGCCACCTCGTCAATTTCCTGCCAGCGCCACACCGGAAAGGCCGGCAAGGGTTCAACGCCCGGTTGCGTGCCGCCGACGGTGTGCCAGCCGCGCTGTTTGAGCGCTTCACCAATTGAGAAGCCGCCTGGCTGTAATCCCGGTACCGGATGCACCGGTGCCAGCACGGTGAGAACGATATTTTTGAATCCGGCTTGTGCAGCCTGATCGATCAAATCTTTGATACGCCCAACATCACCTGCCGCGCGTAGCTGAAGCCAGCAGCGGTCGTACTCCGCGCCAATCTGTTCCAGCGGCGTGACCGTCTCTTCGGAGATCACCAGCGGCAGTTGCAGACGTTTGCAGGCGCGGGCAATCGGCAGCAATCCCTCTTCATGGAAGATGCGATCACCCGCAAAGGCACCGACGCCGAGCGGAGCAGACCAGCTTTGATTGAGGATGGTGATCTGGGTGCTGATCGCCTTATTGCCCTGCAGTACACGC
Organism: Pantoea sp. Seng; assembly: GCF_009829935.1. NCBI lineage: Bacteria > Pseudomonadati > Pseudomonadota > Gammaproteobacteria > Enterobacterales > Erwiniaceae > Pantoea > Pantoea sp. Seng. The sequence continues at coordinate 103,366 of NZ_SZZV01000007.1, forward strand.
GGCAGCAAGCGAAAACGGCGCAGCGCCTGCTGGTTAGCATCCGGTTCGTCAGCGATCGCATCGGCGGGCTGCCCCTGCATATAGCGGAACAGCGCATCGCCAAGACGTTCACGCGCCGCAAGATCATGCATTGGCATGCTGGGCCTCCGTGGCATTTTCATGTTCGAGGAAGGTGGCAAAAGCCGGCGTTTTGGGATTCTGCAAAATCGCCGGTGGCCCTTCTTCAATCAACGCCCCGTTCTGCAGGAACACCACGCGATCGGCCACGCCCGCCGCGAAGGCAATGTCATGGGTACTGATAATCATGGTGATGCCGGTTTGCGCCAGGCTGCGCATGGTCTGGTTCACTTCACGCACCAGCTCAGGGTCGAGCGCCGAGGTCGGCTCATCGAACAGCAGGATTTGCGGTTCTGCTGCCAGCGCACGGGCGATGCCGACACGCTGTTTCTGCCCGCCGGACAGCTCATGCGGCAGCGAGGCGGCGAAATCCTGCAATCCCACCATCTTCAGGGCACGCATTGCTTTAGCGCGGGCGATTTCGGGTTGGGCACCCTGCACGCGCAGCAGAATACTCATCACGTTTTCCAGCGCGGTAAGGTGATCAAACAGCGCGAAGTGCTGGAACACGATACCAATGCCGGATTTGGCGCGGTTAGCCGGCAGATGGCGGGCAGCCAGTGGGCGGCCGTTTTCATCGCTGCCCATAAAGTGGCCTTCGGTCTGAATGGTGCCGCTGCTGCGTGGCGTCAGCGCCAGAATCGATTTCAACAGGGTACTTTTACCGGAGCCGGAACGACCGAGCAGCACCACGACTTCGCCACGGCGTACAGTCAGCGACAGGGATTTCAGTACCGCTTTACCGGCGTATTCGACGCACAGGTTGTCCACTTCCAGCACCGGCGCGGCCGTTTGCGTATCCCAGCGACGTTTCGGCAACTGCATCGACATCACGTCCGCTTCTGGCGGCAGTTTTGCCATGCGCGCACGGGCACGGCGGGCACGTTCGTCGAGATTATAGAACTTCTCCAGCCACCACTGACCACCCGCCAGCAGCGTAGAGAGAATCAGGTAAATGCCGCCCGAGGCCACCAGTACCGGAATGAACAGGAAGTTCTGCGACACGATGGCCTGGCCGCGCATTGTTAGCTCATTCACGCCTACGACCGATGCCAGCGAGGTAGATTTCAGCAGGCCGACGGTTTCATTGCCCATGGTCGGCAGAATGGCGCGCAGTGCCTGCGGAATCACCACGTGGTTCATCTCTTTGGTGCGCGAATAGCCAAAGGCCTGCGCTGCCATGCTCTGATCGCGATCGGTGGCCATAATGCCGCCGCGAATAATCTCGGCGCAGAAGGCGGTTTCATTAATCATCAACGCCAACAGGGCGCTGGTGAACGGGCTGAAACGCAGGCCGAACTCCGGCAGTACGTTGTAGAGCAGAATCAGTTGCAGCAGCACCGGCGTGCCGCGCAGCAGATAGATGTACGTTTTCACCGGCACACGGATAAACCAGTGCTTTGAGGTGCTGGCCAACGCCAGGAAAAAGCCAATCAGGATGCCGCCCGCTAATGCGCCTACCAGCAGCTGAACAGCGATGACGGCCCCTTCCCACAGGTAAGGGAAGGTCAGGTACTTAAGAAAATCATCCAAGGCGTTATCTCCCTCAATGCGATCGCTTGGGTTGCCCGTGAAGCAGCAACCCAATTGATCCGACTGAGTTTATGCATTAACCACGTGCAACAACCGGGCGTTCAGCCGCGCTGCCCTGACCCCAGTAATCCAGCAATTTCTTCTGCGCACCGCTCTCCTGAATCACCTTCATTGCATCCATCACTGCACTGCGCAGCGTGGTGTTGTCTTTGGCGATGGGGAAGCCAACCATGATCGGCAGGTCAACGGTAAAGCCGCTTTCCAGCGTTTTGTCAGCTTTGGCGATGGCGATGGCGGATCCGGCTTCAGTCAGATAGATGTCGGCGCGACCGCTTTTCACCGCCTGAATACTGTTGTCAGTGTTCTGCACCATCAGCATGCTGACTTCTGGCTTACCCGCGGCGGTGCATTTGGCGCTCTGCTCGGGCACCAACTTGTTGGCTTCGTAAGAACCGGCAGCGGCGGCCACGGTTTTGCCGCACAGGTCATCCACGGTGGTGATTTTCTTTGGATTGCCCTTCGCCAGAATCGAGCCATCCTGCACCTGCATGGAGGCGACAAAAGCGATCTGCTTCAGACGTTCATCGGTGACATACAGCATCGGACCGATATCGGCACGACCGCTGGAGATGGAGGTCAGCAGCACGTTGAACGAACCGGTCTGATAACTGTGTTTTGCCCCAAGGCAGCTGCTGATACGTTCGAACAGCGAAGGATCGAGACCTTCAATAATGCTTGGGTCTTTTTCGGAAGGGGCTTCGAAGCCTTTGGTGTAGCCACCCAGGCCTACCACCAGATCTTTGCCTTTGAGTGACGGGTATTTGGTCTGCAGCGCCTTGCACTGCGCCATCGCCGCAAAATCGCTGGCGGTTGGCGTAATCGGGTCGGTGCTGGCGGCATGGGCGCTGGAAAGGCCTGCTAACAGCGTGCCGGTGATGCCAGAGATCAGTAATGCGATGCGTGCAAATTTCATAATAAGGTTCCCCTGGTGCTGGTGAATGTGTAAGCGATGACCTTGTGTTTTATGAACGTCTTACGGCTTTTATCGGTACTGCGACTTCAATAACCTCTTGCAACATCAACCTGGTTGCGCAGCGGATGGCCACTGCGGAAACGCACCAGGTTATCGATAAACACCTCAAGGCAGCCCTCAAGGTAGGCACTGTGATCGTCCAGACTGCAGTGCGGTGTCATCACCACGCCCGGCGTGCTCCACAGCGCATCGTCTACTGGCAGCGGCTCTTGCGGATAAACATCCAGAACCGCACCGGCCAGTTCACCGGCGCACAGTTTTTCGCGCATCGCGGTGTAGTCGAACACGGCGGCACGGCCGACAATCACGATGCCGGCGCGGGCAGGCAGCAGATCGAGACGGCGACGGTCAAACAACTTGTCTGTCTGGGGCGTGAGCGGCAGCGTTGAGACCAGGACATCCACCTGCGGCAGAACATCGTCCATCGCATCAATGCGAATACAACGCGCTACGTCGGCATCACACTGGCCGCTGCGCGTCACACCAATCACACGGTAGCCCTGCGCGGTCAGCCGTTTCGCCGCTGCGGCACCGATACCGCCGACGCCGAGCAGCAAGACCGTTTTGCCACGCGCGCAGCCGCCGAAGGTGGGGCGCCACAGGCGCTGAGCCTGATCCTGCAGAAAACCCGGAATGCCAAAGTTGAACATCAACGCCGCCATCAGAATGAACTCGGCGCCTTTATCGCCGTGCACGCCGGACGCATTGGTCAGCGTCACGCCCTCCGGCAGATGTGCCAGCCACTGCTCAACGCCGGCGGACATCACCTGCACCCAGCCGAGACGTGGTGCGCTGAAGGTATCGAGCGCCAGCTTGCGTCCGCTCCACAAAATGTCGCTGGTGGCGAGGAAATCTGCGGTATGCGCGGCCTGGCTGTTTTCGCTCAGGGTAAAGTGACCGCGCAGTTGCGCATGGGCATCCAACAGCTGTTGCAGGTGCTGCGGGGTCAGATGTAATGCCTGCGGGGCGCTGGCGTCGTTTTCGATATGAATATGCATCAGCGCATCGCCGTGACTTCCATCTCGACCAGCAGGTCAGGATGGTTGAGTTGAATACCGACGGTGGCGCGCGCCGGGAAGGGGAACTGGAAGAACTCGCTATACGCCGCGTTCATCTCACTGAAGGTGCTGAGGTCGGTGAGATAGATCGTCACGCGCACCACGTTATCGAAGGTCATCTGCGCTTCGCTCAACAGATCGCCGACGTTTTTCAACACCTGACGCGTCTGGCTGGCGATGTCATTGCCCTTGATCTCACCGCTGTAGGGGTCAATCGCCACCTGGCCGGAGATAAACAGCATTGGTTCGTGCAGTACGGCGGCGGAAAGCGGAGCCGGGCCCATTGGGCGGTCACTGGCGTTCATTCCTGGATAAGCAATCGCGGTCTTCATGGTGAAATTCCAAGCAAAACTGTTTCACCGCAATTTCGTATACGATTATACAAGTGTCAATGCGCGATTTTTGACCATCGGGTCGAAAAGGTGATGTCTGTCACGTAATAGGATTTGATTATAGCGTGGTTAATTTTATGAAAAATAAGGGTTAATTGAGGGTGTGACGCACTCGCGGAGGTGTTGGGTTGAATCGTATACGATTTTCTTATCTCAAGGTTTTAATGGCTTAAACCGCGTCAAAATCACCCACTGTCACGCCAGGATTTCCGGCTGCACAATCCGCGGTCAAAGGGGTATACTGTCGCACTCTTTTTTAATCGACCCTTATCGCGTACTCAACATGCAAAAGTTTGATACCAAGACCTTTCAGGGCCTGATCCTGACCTTGCAGGATTACTGGGCGCGTCAGGGCTGCACCATCGTCCAGCCGCTGGACATGGAAGTGGGCGCTGGCACTTCACACCCAATGACCTGCCTGCGCGCCATTGGCCCAGAGCCGATGGCTACCGCCTATGTGCAGCCTTCACGCCGTCCTACCGATGGTCGCTACGGTGAAAACCCGAACCGTTTACAGCACTACTATCAGTTCCAGGTGATGATCAAACCTAACCCGGACAATCTGCAGGAGCTGTACCTGGGTTCACTGCAAGAGCTGGGCCTGGATCCGACCGTACACGATATTCGCTTCGTGGAAGATAACTGGGAAAACCCTACGCTGGGTGCCTGGGGACTGGGTTGGGAAGTGTGGCTCAACGGCATGGAAGTGACGCAGTTCACTTACTTCCAGCAGGTGGGCGGCATGGAGTGTAAGCCAGTGACGGGTGAGATCACTTATGGACTTGAGCGCCTGGCGATGTATATCCAGGGCGTCGACAGTGTTTACGATCTGGTGTGGAGCGACGGCCCATTTGGCCAAACCACCTACGGTGAAGTGTTCCATCAGAACGAAGTCGAACAGTCGACCTACAACTTTGAATACGCGGATGTGGACTTCCTGTTCTCCTGCTTCGAGCAGTACGAGAAAGAAGCGCAGCAGTTGCTGGCGCTGGAAAAACCCCTGCCGTTGCCAGCTTATGAGCGCATCCTGAAAGCGGCACACAGCTTTAACCTGCTGGATGCACGCAAGGCGATCTCGGTAACCGAGCGTCAGCGCTATATCCTGCGTATCCGCACCCTGACGAAAGCCGTGGCAGAAGCCTATTACGCGTCTCGTGAGGCGCTCGGTTTCCCCATGTGCAATAAAAACAAGTAAGAGGCAGCCATGACCGATAAAACTTTCCTGGTGGAAATTGGCACCGAAGAGTTGCCTCCGAAAGCCCTGCGTAGCCTGGCAGAAGCCTTTGCTGCGCACTTTACCGCAGAACTGGACAGCGCCGGTTTAGCACATGGCGAGGTGAGCTGGTTTGCCTCTCCACGCCGTCTGGCGCTGAAGGTGGCCCAATTGGCCACAGCGCAGGCCGATCGTGAAGTGGAAAAACGTGGCCCAGCGATTGCTGCTGCGTTTGATGCCGATGGCAATGCCACCAAAGCAGCCGAAGGTTGGGCGCGCGGTAACGGCATCACCGTGGATCAGGCTGAGCGTCTGAGCACGGATAAAGGCGAATGGCTGGTGCATCGCGCTTCAGTGAAAGGCGAGAGTGCTCAGGCACTGCTGCCCGCGATGGTGGCAACCGCACTAAGCAAGCTGCCGATTCCAAAACTGATGCGCTGGGGCGCAAGCGACGTGCAGTTTGTCCGTCCGGTACATACTGTGACGCTGCTGTTGGGCGATGAGCTGATCCCGGCGACGATTCTCGGTATTCAGTCCGATCGCGTGATTCGCGGCCACCGCTTTATGGGCGAGTCAGAGTTCACACTCGACAACGCCGATCAGTATCCGCAATTGCTGCTGGAGCGCGGCAAAGTGGTGGCTGATTTTGCGACCCGTAAAGCCAAAATCAAAGCGGATGCGGAAGCGGCGGCGCAGCAGTTGGGCGGTATCGCCGATCTGAGCGACAGCTTGCTGGAAGAAGTGGCCTCGCTGGTGGAGTGGCCAGTGGTGCTCACCGCGAAATTCGAAGAGAAGTTCCTCGCGGTGCCTGCTGAAGCGCTGGTTTACACCATGAAGGGTGACCAGAAGTACTTCCCGGTGTACTCCGCTGACGGTAAATTGCTGCCAAACTTTATCTTCGTCACCAACATCGAATCTAAAGACCCGCAGCAAATCATCTCCGGTAACGAGAAGGTGGTACGTCCGCGTCTGGCCGATGCCGAGTTCTTCTTCAACACTGACCGTAAAAAGCGTCTTGAAGATAACCTGCCGCGTCTGGAAACCGTATTGTTCCAGAAAGAGCTGGGTACACTGCGTGACAAAACGGACCGTATTCAGGCGCTGGCCGGCTGGATTGCGGCTCAGATTGGTGCCGATGTGAACCACGCCACCCGCGCGGGCCTGCTGTCGAAGTGTGACCTGATGACCAACATGGTCTTCGAGTTCACCGATACGCAGGGCGTGATGGGCATGCACTATGCACGTCATGATGGCGAAGCTGAAGATGTCGCGGTGGCGCTGAACGAGCAGTATCAGCCGCGCTTTGCCGGTGATGCACTGCCATCGAACCTCGTGGCTTGCGCTGTCGCAATCGCTGACAAGATGGATACCCTTGCGGGCATCTTCGGTATTGGTCAGCATCCGAAAGGCGATAAAGATCCGTTCGCACTGCGCCGTGCTGCACTGGGCGTACTGCGTATTATCGTCGAGAAGAACCTGCCACTCGATCTGCAAACGCTGACCGAAGAAGCGGTGCGTTTGTACGGTAGCAAGCTGAGCAACGGTAAAGTGGTAGATGAAGTCATCGACTTCATGCTGGGCCGTTTCCGTACCTGGTATCAGGAAGAGGGCCACAGCGTCGACACCATTCAGGCCGTGCTGGCACGTCGTCCAACCCGCCCGGCGGACTTCGATGCGCGCATGAAAGCGGTTTCCCATTTCCGTACGCTGGAAGCGGCATCGTCGCTGGCTGCGGCCAACAAGCGTGTGTCCAACATCCTGGCGAAAGCCACCGAAACCCTCAACGACAGCGTGCAGGCATCGTTGCTGAAAGAGAACGCCGAGATCCAGCTGGCGACTTTCGTGACGGCGCTGGGTGACAAGTTGCAGCCGTACTTCGCGGAAGGCCGTTATCAGGATGCGCTGGTGGAACTGGCGCAGCTGCGCGAAGCGGTCGATAACTTCTTCGACAACGTGATGGTTAACGCCGATGAAGCGGAAGTGCGTATTAACCGCCTGACGCTGCTGGCGCAACTGCGCGCACTGTTCCTGCAGGTCGCGGATATCTCTCTGCTGCAGTAAGCGATGTGTTGAAGTGAACCGAAGGGACGAGAAATCGTCCCTTTTTGTTTTTAAAATTCGGCGCTGACTTCCTGGGAGTGGTGCAAGATGCGCCCAATAAAGATCTCATCAACCTCAGCACGGTAAATCACAATGTGCTGACCGAAGGAAAGTGAATAGATTTGATAACCTAAATCAGGCCGTTTTCGCCCTAAATCGAACAGGGCAATTTTATCGAAGAGCTGGGAAAATTTAAGGTTGTAAGCGTCTGCGAGTTGCTCCCCAAAATTCCAGTATCCGTAAATCCAGATTTTCATCAAATCGGCATCAGCTTCCGGTTTTATCGTGATCTTCCTTTTCATAAATGCCCACCCTGGCTTTTGCTCGTCTCAGAAAATCTTCATGGTCCCACTCTTTACCAGGACCGCTCTCGAATCCTTGTCTTACCAATTCTTTTAGCGCCTCCAGCTTCGACGCCGCCTGCTTCTCACGCAGTAAACGCAGCGAGTCGCGCACCACCTCGCTTTGAGTACGGTAATCACCGGAAGCCACCAGAGATTCAACAAACTCGCGCAGTTCATCACCTAAATCGATTGTCATGGTACGTGCCATCATCGTGCCCCAATGTAAGAAATATTCTTACATCCTGGCACATTTTTGAGCAATGCGGAATCGGCGTTGCAGCGCAGTTACAGCGACAACTGCGAAGCAACGCGAAGGATTAAGTGCTGGTGTCGAACAGGCGGGCATCGCGCAGCAGGTGATCGTTGCCACGACGGCGGGTGAAACCGCTGCGGTCGAAGAATTCCAGAATCTGTACCGCGATTTTACGCCCGGTACCGAGCTGATTGCGGAAATCGGCGGCGCTGGTGCTGCCACCGTTGGCGTCACGCTGGCGAATCAGATCGGCGAAGATCTGGATCTGGTCGCTGCGGTAATAGCGATCGCGCACGATCGCCGTGATATGACCGAGACGCGCGGCGGAGAGCAGCAGGCTGCGAATGGTTTCTTCATCTTGCTGGGTGGCCAGTGCGATATCGCGCACCCATAGCGGCTGGTCACCAAACAGCGGACCAACCTGCTGCCACAGTGCTTCTTCCTGGTGATTGAAGCGCGGTTCGAAATCCGGCAAATGCAACCAGCCTTGCCGGTGCTGCAACTGGCCTTGTGAAAGCAGCCGATCGATCAATGCGATAACCTGTTCCGGCGGCTGGTGGGGGAGAGCCACGCGACGCAAGCGATCGCGACCAATGCCCGGCACTTCAGGGTGCTGCTGATGAAACGCGGTGAGCGCTTCCAGCAGTCGCTGCTGCCAGTCATTGGCCTGTTCCACAGCCATGATGGCGCTGCCGAGTCGCACGGGCGCCACCTTGTCCAGCAGGTTGTTGAGTGCATCGTCACTCAGCTGGCGTGCCCAACTCAGCTCGGCCATGTCAACGGGTTGCTGAGCCAGGTGCGACTGCAGACTCTCTTCATCGGCTTCCGCCGCCGCCAGCTGTTGCAGCCAGTCAAGATAATCAGGATGGCGCTTGCCGCGTTTCTTGCTGCTCAGCAGCAGCACCCGTCCGCCACCGAGCGTGAGTTGTGCATTGCTGTCGCGGATAATCAGCCGATCGTTTTCCGCCAGCCACAGCGGCTCGTTGAGCACCAGCTCCGCCAGTTCGCCCGCAATCAGGTTAAGTCGGCCAGTCACATGACTGGCGGCATGGTGAAGATGTACCGGCTGCGAGGGATTTCTTAACGGCTGTAGCAAACGCAGCGCCACGATCAGTCGCTGGGTGCCCGAAGGTTGCGGTTGTGCCAGCAGCCAGTCACCGCGCGCAATCTGGTCTTTCTCCACATCGCCGACGATATTCAGCGCGATACGTTCTCCAGCCTGCGCACGCGTTACCGACTGATTCTGCGCATGCAGCGAACGCACGCGCACGGGCAAATTGAGGCGGCTGAGCCACAACGCATCACCCACGCTGACTTCACCCGCCAGGGCGGTGCCGGTGACCACTAATCCGCTGCCTTTGAGGGTAAACGCGCGGTCAATGGCGAGGCGGAAGCGGCGACCCATATCGACATCCGGTGCGCGTAGTTCACTCAAGTGCTGGCGCAGCGCGTCGATGCCTTGCTGGGTGGTACTGCTGGTGACAAATTGCGGTACTGCCAGCCAGCCCAGCTGCTGCGTCAACTCCGCCACCTGATGCTGCACTTCAGCGATACGGACGGCGTCGACGCGATCCGCTTTGGTCAACGCCACGCTAAGCGGGGGTTGCCCGACCAGGCTTAGCAGTTGCAGATGCTCACGCGTTTGCGGCATCACACCGTCGTCGCACGCTACCACCAGCAGTGCATGATGAATACCGCCGATGCCCGCCAGCATATTGGCGAGGAATTTCTCGTGTCCTGGCACATCGATAAAGCCCACAACGCGGCCATCCGGTTGCGGCCAGTAGGCATAGCCAAGATCGATGGTCATGCCGCGCCGTTTCTCCTCAGGCAGGCGATCGGCATCGACACCGGTTAACGCCTGTAGCAGTGCGGTTTTACCGTGATCGACGTGTCCAGCGGTGGCGATAATCATGTGGTTAAGGTCCGTATCAGCGCCGCTTCATCTTCAAGGCAGCGTAAATCCAGCCACAGTCTTCCTTCCTGGATGCGGCCAATCACCGGTTGTGATAATGCACGCCAGCGCTGCGCCAGTGCATCCAGCGAGCTGCCGTGAGATTCACGTGGGCTAAACGTGATGGCAAAACTCGGTAAGCGTTCAACGGGTAATGAACCGCTGCCGATTTGCGACGAGCAGGCGGCGATATTAAGGGAAAAATCAGCGCCATAGGCGTGTTCCAGCGCAGGCATCAGCCGTTCGGCCTGCTGCAAAATCTCGTGTGACGATCGCGTCAACAAGCGCAGGGTGGGCAGCGCTTCGCGCAATGTTTCCGGCTGGCGATAAAGCTGCAAAGTGGCTTCCAGCGCAGCCAGCGTCATTTTATCCACGCGCAAAGCACGCTTGAGCGGATGCTGTTGCAGCCGATCGATAAGCGCCTGTTTGCCGACGATAATCCCCGCTTGCGGGCCGCCCAGCAGTTTATCGCCGGAAAAACTCACCAGATCCACACCGGCGGCAATCAGCTGTTGCGGCATCGGCTCGGCGGGCAAATTAAAAGCGGTCATGTCGATGAGCGAACCGCTGCCTAAATCAGTGATCACCGGCAGCTGATGTTGCGCCGCCAACGCCACCAGCTCGGCTTCCGCTACCGCATGGGTGAAGCCCTGAATCTGGTAGTTGCTGGTATGCACCTTCATCAACAAACCGGTGTTGTCGCTGATGCCAGCACGATAATCTTTCAGATGGGTACGATTAGTGGTGCCGACTTCAACCAGCTGGCAGCCCGCCTGGCGCATCACATCGGGGATGCGGAATGCGCCGCCGATTTCGACCAGCTCACCGCGTGAGACAATCACTTCGCGACCTGGCGCCAGTGCTGCCAGCATCAGCAACACGGCGGCGGCATTGTTATTCACGATACAGGCCGCTTCAGCCCCCGTCAGTTCACACAGCAGCGCACTCACCGCACGATCGCGATGGCCACGTGACGCATCATCCAGCGCATATTCCAGCGTGACCGGCTGGCGCAAGCAGGCAGTGACCGCCTCAATCGCGCGCGTGCTTAACTGCGCACGGCCCAGGTTGGTGTGCAGCACCGTGCCGGTGAGATTGAACACCGGACGCAGCGCGCTTTGTTGCTGCTGTTGCGCGCGGCGCTGCGCTTCCTCTGGCCAGTTAAGATGCCAGCCGGGTAAAGTTTGATGCTGTTGAATATGCGTGCGTGCTTCTTGCTGCATGGCGCGCAGCTGGCGGGTGGTAAACGCGGTGCCCGTCTGCAGCAGCAGCGGCTGCATCGCGGGATCGCGCAGCAGGCTGTCGATCGCAGGCAGTTGTGAATACAGTGTTTTCATCGGGTGGCTTAGCTTAGCTGGAAGGCGGAACGGTGCGGGCAAAACTCTCCCGCGCAAACAACGTATCGGCCAGCTTGATCAATGCCGGGCGGTTCACGCACCAGTTAGGCAGCACCCGGCGGAAGTTGAGATAACCAATCATGCAGCCAGTGGCGATGTCGGCCAGATTGAGCGTACCGCTGTTCAAGAGTTCACCCTGGGCCGCCGCCGTTTCCAGCGCATCCAACCCACGCAAAATTTTCTCGCGATTACGCATTAGCACTTCTTCGGATTGTTGATCGCCGGGGCGCATCTGTTCGCGCACAATCATCACGGCGGCATCGTTGATGCCATCGGCGAGCTTTTCCAGCTGACGTACCTGCAGAGCGAGCAGGGCGTCATCCGGCAACAGAGCAGGGGCGTCACCGCGTAGCTCAATGACCTGGGCGATAATCGAAGAATCAAACCAGGTGAGATGGTTATCGTCTACCAGTGCAGGCACTTTGCCCAGCGGGTTATAGTGCGGCACGTGGCTGTCTTCCACCCAAGGCGACTGGTTAACAAATTCGAACACCAGGCCTTTTTCCAACAGGATCACTGAAATTTTGCGGACAAAAGGGCTGGTGTAGCTGCCAATCAGTTTCATCAGGCGTTTCCTTTGCGACAGTGATAAGTACACAAATTGTAGCGGTGCGCTGTATCGCGCGTTGTTGTCTGGCTCAAAAACAGCGCGATAAATCGTGCCGCTACCATTCGTCGGAAAGCTGAAATTCGGCTTAATCCCCAGGAAACATAAACGGATTCAAGCTGCTACGCGCAAAGCCTTCCTGCTCCATCCGCGCATCCAGCACCAGCGAGGCCAAATCATCGGCCACCGGTTCCACCGCCGGATCTTTCTCCTGATACAGCATCTTCAGATAGGTGCCGCAGTCACCACAGCTTTCGGCTTTCACTGCGGCTCTTTCGCTGTCGAGTGACCAATAGTGCAGGTCGCGCGTTTGCTCGCAGTTGGAGCACTTACTGCGCACCACATACCATTCACTTTCACACAGATTACAGTGTAGATAACGCAGCCCCTGCTGGCCCACATCCATATGCACCACGCTGGTCACCGGCACGCTGGCGCACACCGGGCAGAACTGGCGATGCTCGCCGTATTCTGCGCGGGCTTTGCCTGGGATCAGCGCTGCCATCTGCGCCCAATAGATCGAAAGCGCTGCCCAAATAAACGGGGCTTTATCGCTGCTGACCTGCGCAAAATCACCCTCCAGTAGCGCACTGGCCAGGCCTTCCAGCTCGGAAGAAGAGGCTTTCTCCAGGTTCTCCAGCACCGCCAATGCCTGGCCGCTCATCTCGGGCTTCAGCTCGGCAATGAGCGAATGCAGCAGACGCTGCCAGTGGGCATCGCGGGGATAGGTGTGGATATCAAGCGGAGGTTTACCCTGTTCGGCGCTTTCGGCCAAACGCTGACGCAAATCGAGTTGCAGCGGATGGTCGTACAGCACGATGTCCTGCGCCTGCGCGATCACTGCAGCAAAGCGCAGGTAATCGCCCAGCGGATTCTTCGCGGCCAGCTCACGTAAACGCGCCGCACGGCGGCTGTACAGATTTTTCAGCCGAGGGAAAAGCAGCGGCGGAACCTGTTCCGCCGTGTTTTTTTCGCCTTTCTCCAGCTGGTCCTGCGGGATAATGCGAATACTCATCAGGGACGTTTTTCCTGTTGTGTTTGGCGTTGGCGCTGCTCACGATACCAGCGTGGATGATGTTTCTTCGCCCACGCGGCCGGCACCCAGCCCTCAACCATGGCGGTAATGGTACCTTTGACCCACAGGGCCGCATAAATGTGCACCATAATCACCACGATCAATGCCACAGCTGAGACCGAATGCACCACCAAAGCGGCGCGAATCAGCGGAATCGCAAAGGCGCCTGCAAAGTAAGGACGCCAGATAACCACTCCGCTCGCCAGCAGCAAGACTAAGCTGATGATAGCAGCCCAGAACACACACTTCTGCCCGAAGTTGTATTTGCCGGTATCACCCACCTCTTCATTGCGTACGATCTTATTGATGTTTTTCGCCCAGAGCAGGTCTTCGCGATTGATCAGATTCTGTTTCCAGTAGCGCAAAAACATGATCAGAAAAGCAGCAAACATCACCACGCCGACAAAGGGATGCAGGATGCGCGCCAGTTGTGGCGTGCCCAAAACGTGCATCAGCCAGTTAAAGGAGGGAAAGAAGAAACCCAGCCCGCTCAGGGCTGCCAGAACAAAACAGAACGCTACAATCCAGTGATTGATGCGTTCCGGTGCGCTGTAGCGCACCAGACGATCGCGCTTTTTCATCATTCGCGCTCCTCTTTTTCGTGCAGGTTCTCGTCCTCATCCTCTTCCACCCGGTTCGGCCCGACGCCGACATAGTGGAATACCGAGGCAGCGAAGGTGGCGGCGAAACCGATGGCCGCCAGCGGTTTCCAGATACCTTTCCAGAAGGTGACCGCCGGACTGATGCTCGGGTTTTCTGGCAAACCGTGATACAGCTGGGGTTTATCAGCATGATGCAGCACGTACATGACATGCGTGCCGCCGACGCCTTCCGGATCGTACAAGCCCGCATTGTCATAGCCGCGCGTATTCAGCTCCGCCACGCGTTCTGCCGCCAGCGCCTGCATATCGGTTTTACTGCCGAAATGAATCGCGCCGGTCGGGCAGGTTTTGACGCACGCCGGTTCCTGGCCAACATTGACACGATCGACACACAGCGTGCATTTATACACGCGGTTGTCGTCTTTATTCAGGCGCGGCACGTCGAACGGACAGCCGGCAATGCAGTAGCCGCAGCCAATGCACTGCTCGGACTGAAAATCGACGATGCCGTTGGCGTACTGAATAATCGCACCTTCGGACGGACAGGCTTTTAGGCAGCCGGGATCGGCGCAGTGCATGCACCCATCCTTGCGGATAAGCCACTCTAACTTGCCATTCTCCTCCACTTCTGAGAAGCGCATCACCGTCCAGGATTTGGCGGTCAGATCCGCTGGGTTGTCATACACCCCAACGTTATGCCCAACCTCATCGCGGATGTCGTTCCACTCTGAACACGCCACCTGGCAGGCTTTGCAACCGATGCAGGTGGTCACGTCGATCAGCTTCGCCACCTCCTGCTGATGATTACGCGCCTGCGGGGCAGGCGTGAAACCATTGGTGGCGGAGCGGCGGATAATGTCTTGTGATTGATAAGCCATCTACGTTCTCCTACACCTTCTCAACGTTAACCAGGAACGCCTTAAACTCGGGCGTTTGCGTGTTGGCATCACCGACAAACGGCGTCAGGGTATTGGCGATAAAGCCTTTCTTCGCAATGCCTTGATAGCCCCAGTGAATCGGAATGCCGACGGTATCGACGGTTTTGCCATCCACATCAAGTGGGCGCAGGCGTTTGGTGACCACCGCTTTGGCTTTGATGTAACCGCGATTGGAGCTCACTTTCACCGTATCGCCCTGCACGATGCCCAGCTTGTTGGCCAACTTCTCACCAATCTCCACAAACTGCTCCGGCTGCGCGATGGCATTGAGTAACGCGTGTTTGGTCCAGTAGTGGAAATGCTCGGTGAGACGATACGTGGTGCCGACATACGGGAAGTGCTCGGCTTTACCCATCGCCGCCAGATCGTCTTTGAACACGCGTGCTGCCGGGTTCGAAATGACGTTCGGATGCAGTGGATTCGTGCCGAGTGGCGTTTCAAACGGCTCGTAGTGTTCCGGGAAAGGACCTTCAGCCATTTTGTCGAGCGCGAACAGGCGGCCCATGCCTTCTGGCTGCATGATAAACGGCCCCACATTGCTCCCCGGTGCGGCGGTGCTGTAATCCGGAATATCCATGCCGCCCCATTTACTGCCATCCCACTTGAGGATCTGCCGTTTCGGATCCCACGGATTCCCTTGCGGGTCGGCCGATGCGCGGTTGTAGAGGATGCGTCGGTTGAGCGGCCATGCCCAACTCCAGTTCAGCGTATTGCCCAATCCACTCGGATCGGTGTTATCACGCCGCGCCATCTGGTTGCCATCTGGCGTCCAGCTGCCCGCAAAAATCCAGCAGCCGCTGCTGGTGCTGCCGTCATCTTTCAACTGCGCAAAGCTACTGAGCTGCTGGCCTTTTTTCACCAGCAACGTGCCTTTGTCATCGAACACATCCGCCAGCGCTTTGCCGTTGCTCTCCATCGCCACTTCTTCCGAAGCCGGGTTATCAGGCGTCTGGTAGTTCCACGTCATGTTCAGCACCTGTTCGGGCAAGGCACCGCCCTCACTGGCGTACATTTTGCGCAGACGGCTGTAAATGCCGGAGAGAATTTCGCCATCGTTCAGCGCTTCGCCCGGCGCATCCTGACCTTTGAAGTGCCACTGCAGCCAGCGTCCGGAGTTGACGATGGAGCCATTCTCTTCCGCGAAGCAGGTGGAGGGCAGGCGGAACACTTCGGTCTGAATCTTCGCCGGATCGACATCGTTAAACTCCCCGTGGTTTTGCCAGAAGGTCGAGGTTTCGGTGTTGAGCGGGTCGATGGTCACCAGGAACTTCAGCTTCGACAGTGAATCGATCACTTTGCGTTTGTTTGGGAATGAGGCCACCGGGTTAAAGCCCTGGCAAAGATAGCCATTCACTTTGCCCTGCGACATCATCTCGAAGTACTGCAAAACGTCGTAGCCTTTGTCCCACTTCGGCAACCAGTCGAATCCCCAGCTGTTCTCTGCTTGCGCTTTGTCTCCAAAAAAGGCCTTCATCATGCTGACAAAGAATTTCGGGTAGTTACCCCAGTAGTTCACCTGGCCGGGTAGCGTCGGTTTCGGCGTGTTGGCCGCGAGATAGCTTTGCAGATCGGTCTGTTTCTCCGACGGCAATGTCATATAACCTGGCAAACTTTGCGACAGCAGGCCGAGATCGGTGAGCCCCTGAATGTTGGAGTGACCGCGCAATGCATTCACACCGCCGCCTGCCATACCCATGTTGCCGAGTAGCAGCTGGATCATCGCCATAGTGCGGATGTTTTGCGCACCGACAGAATGCTGTGTCCAGCCCAGCGCATACAGGAATGAGGTGGTGCGATCGCGCGCGCTGGTCTCACCGATCAGCTCGCAGACGTGCAGGAAGTCCTCTTTCGGCGTGCCGCAGATGCGTGACACCATTTCTGGTGTGTAGCGGCTGACGTGCTGTTTCAGCAGATTCCACACACAGCGTGGATGTTGCAGGCTGTCATCACGTTTGGCAAAGCCGTCATCGCCCAGCTCATAGTTCCAGCTGGTTTTGTCATACTTGCGATTGGCTTCGTCGTAGCCGCTGAACAGGCCGTCATCAAAATGATAGTCTTCGCGCACTATCAGGCTGGCGTTGGTGTACGCCTGCACATATTCATGCTGGATTTTGTCATTTTGCAGCAGCCACAGCAGCACGCCCGACAGGAAAGCAATGTCGGTGCCGGAACGAATCGGCGTGTAAAAGTCTGCCACCGATGCCGTACGCGTGAAGCGAGGATCGATAACAATCAATTTGGCTTTGTTGTGAATCTTGGCTTCCATCGCCCAGCGGAATCCCACAGGATGCGCTTCAGCGGCGTTGCCACCCATCACAACGATCAGATTGGCATTACGGATGTCGACCCAGTGGTTGGTCATCGCACCGCGACCAAATGTTGGAGCAAGACTTGCTACCGTTGGTCCGTGTCAAACGCGTGCCTGGTTGTCGACCGCTAACATGCCGAGCGATCGGGTAAATTTCTGGGTTAAGTAGCCAGTTTCATTGCTGGAGGCAGAAGCACACAGCATGCCTGATGACAGCCAGCGGTTGACGGTAACACCTGCGGCGTTCTGCGCGATAAAGTTGGCGTCACGGTCGGCTTTCAGCAGTTTCGCGATACGGTCAAAGGCATCGTCCCAGCTGATGCGCTGCCATTTATCGGAGCCTGGCGCGCGGTATTCGGGGTAGTGCAGGCGGCTTTCACTGTGGACAAAATCCAGCAGGCCAGCGCCTTTGGGGCACAATGCACCACGACTCACCGGATGATCCGGATCGCCTTCAATGTGAAAAATGGTCTCTTTGGCGTTTTTCGCGCCGTCACCGAGGCTGTACATTAACAAGCCACAGCCCACTGAGCAGTAGGTGCAGGTGTTACGGGTTTCGCGGGCACGCAGCAGCTTATACTGTCGCGTTTCCGCCAGCGCCACCTCTGGCGTGAAGCCGAGGAGTGCTGCCGATGTCCCTGCCATACCGCCAGCACAGATTTTGAAGAGTTTTCTTCGGCTGACGTTCATGGTTAATCCTTGAGTCGACATTGCTACAATTTGCCTGCGTCGTGCGTATTGTCGCTGCGTGGCCTGCGCCCATTCGTTCCCGTCGCTTACTGGTGTAAGCTCCCGGCTTGAATGGGTTTACTGCCTTGCCACAATCCGCATGACGGGCAAAATTTTTTGTGATGCGTTGGGCCGAGGCTCACAATGACCCAACTAATAGTGTGAGAATAGCAGCGAAATAATACCACTGCTTTAATGTGGTTGTTGTCCGAGGCGAGCAAAGTGAAAGTTAAAGCACAGGAAAGTCATCAGAGTGTGATTGAGATCTCAGGCGCAGTGCAGGCGCCGGTACGTCAGCGGCGTGATATCAGCACGTCTGAAACCGACTGGCTGGCACAAGAGGTGCCGATCGCGCTGGTGTATAACGGCATTTCCCATGTGGTGATGATGGCCACGCCCAACGATCTTGAGGCGTTTGCGCTCGGTTTCTCACTCTCAGAAGGCATTATTGAGAAGCCTGATGAGATTTTCGGCATGGATGTGGTGCCCGGCTGCAACGGTATTGAAGTGCAGATCGAACTCTCCAGCCGACGCTTTATGGCGCTAAAAGAGCAGCGCCGTGCCATGGCGGGCAGAACCGGCTGTGGCGTGTGCGGCGTGGAACAACTCGACCAGATTGGTAAACCGCTGCAACCGTTGCCGTTTACCCAAACCTTCGATCTGGCAAACCTCGATAGCGGGCTGGCGCAACTGCGCAATTACCAACCCATCGGCAATCTCACCGGATGCACGCACGCGGCGGCATGGATGTCGCCGCAGGGGGAATTGCTCGGTGGCTGCGAAGACGTGGGTCGCCATGTGGCGCTGGATAAACTGCTGGGGCATCGTAGCCAGCAGCCGTGGCAGCAGGGCGCGGTGCTGGTCTCCAGTCGCGCCAGCTATGAGATGGTGCAAAAGTCCGCGATGTGCGGTGTGGAGATTTTATTTGCGGTATCCGCTGCGACTCAGCTCGCCGTTGAGGTCGCCGAGCGTTGTCATTTAACGCTGATAGGGTTTAGTAAGCCGGGACGCGCCACGGTGTACAGCCATCCGCAGCGCCTGGTTTAAACCACCTGTACCTGTGGCAGCGCCTGCTGGAGCGCAGCTAATGCGCCTGCTTTGGCGGGGCCGCTGTCGCAAATAAGCAAATCCACTTCTCCAATCGGCGCGTACACCGTGCGGCTGATCACCCCCAGCTTGCTGTGATCTGCCAGTAAGAAGGTGCGCGCAGCCTGCTGCACCATGGCGCGAGCAATCGCCGCTTCATGAGGATGGAAACTGCTGGCACCGTTTTTAGCATCAATGCCAACCGGCGACAGCAGGGCAACGTCGGCGCGATAGCGGTAAATCTCGCTGACCGTGATTTCGCCGCGCGTCTGCTGTGCACCTGCCATCATCATCCCACCGAGCAAAATCACCTGATTATTCAGCGTTTCATGTTCTTCGGCGGCGCTTAGCGCCAGTGCAGCCTGCAAACTGTTAGTGATAATGGTTAAGCCGGCCATGCTGCGCAGCTGCTCCGCCAGCATGGTGGTGGTGGTGCCGGCATCCAGAAACAGCGTCTGGCCCGGCTGCAAGTGCTGTGCGGCCGCCACGGCAATCGCACGTTTCTCTTTGGCTTGAGCACTACGGCGCACTTGCAGCGGTGCTTCCGGCTGGCTATCTACCGCGACTAAACCGCCGTGCACCCGTCGTGCTAAACCCTGCGCTTCCAGCTCAATAATGTCTCGCCGTGCCGTTTCCCGTGAAATACCCAGCTCATTGATAATGCGCTCGGTGCTGACCTGATGCTGCGTGGTCAGCAGGGCTCGAATGCGGTGTAAGCGGGTTTCCTGCAGCATGACTTTTCCCTGTAGCGTAATAATCTGGGCCTAAGCTTACCTGAGTGTCATCACGGCGTCATGTGTATTTGGTTGTATTTGTGTATTTGGTTGCATTTCTCGTTAAAGCAGGCATGATGGTGACAACGGTCACACATCATGCACCCCTTTCACCTTCGCAACGGGAGTTACCATGGCTACACGTTCCACCATCATGGACACCAACAGTTTTCGTGCTGAGCACGCCGACGGTCTGGATGCAGCAACCCGCCAGCTGACGGACAAGCGCAGCAAAGTGTTGGGCGAGTCGTATCGCCTGTTTTATCGTAAGCCGGTGCATCTGGTACGCGGTGAAGGGCAGTATCTGTGGGATGCTGCAGGTAACAAATATCTCGATGTGTACAACAATGTGGCCAGTATTGGCCACTGCCATCCGGCGGTGATCGAAGCGGTGAATCAGCAGATGAAGATGCTGAACACCCACACCCGTTATCTGCACGAACGCATTCTCGATTACACCGAAGAGCTGCTGGCAACCACGCCAGACGCCATCGACCGTGCCATGTATATGTGCACCGGGTCGGAAGCTAACGATTTGGCGATCCGTGTGGCGCGTGCTTTCAGCGGCGGCACGGGCATTATCGTGTCGCAGGAGGCCTATCACGGCACCAGCGATCTCACGTCTGGCGTCTCCCCGGCACTGGGCAGCGGTCAGCCACTGGCGGCCACCACGCGTTTGGTTTCGCCACCCGATGCTTACCGCGTCAACGCACCGGATCTCGGCGAATGGTTTGCCAACGAAATTCAGAAACAGATCGATGACATGAAAGCACACGGCATTAAATTTGCTGGCTTCCTCGCGGATTCGATCTTCTCTTCCGATGGTGTGTTACCGAATCCACGCGGCTTCCTGCAGAAAGCGGTGGATGTGGTGCACGCTAATGGCGGTATCTTCATTGCGGATGAAGTGCAGCCTGGCTTTGGTCGTACTGGCGATGCGTTCTGGGGCTTTGCCCGTCACGGCGTGGTGCCGGATGTGGTGACCACGGGTAAGCCGATGGGTAACGGCATTCCGGTTTCCGGCCTGCTGGCGAAGAGTGATGTGCTGGCGGCGTTTAGTGACGATATCCCTTACTTCAACACCTTTGGCGGTAACCCGGTTGCTATGGCGGCGGCGCAGGCGGTCCTGACGGTGATTAAAGAAGAGGGCTTGCAAGAGCACAGTCGCGTGGTGGGTGCCAAACTGCTCGCCGAGTTGCAGAAGTTAATGGATCGCCATGAAAGCATTGGCGATGTGCGCGGAGCGGGGCTGTTTATCGGCTTCGAACTGGTGCAGGACCGCACCAGCAAAACGCCGGATAAAGCGCTGGCGCTGGATCTCACCGAGAAGCTGCGCGATCACCATGTGCTGACGTCGGTGGCCGGTCCGTACGGCAACGTGCTGAAGCTGCGTCCACCATTGGCGTTCCAGGAATCGGATATTGATTGGCTGGTGGGTGCGCTGGATAAGTCACTGACCGAGCTGGGTCGGTAAAAGGCTAAGGTTGCCCCAAAGCAGTATCAGGAAGATGAAGCGGGTCGCCATTCCTGGCGACCCGGCTGAGAATCTGCACGTTTCACTCAATGTGCACGTGGATGCGCACCTGGAAAGGATTACGCGGCTGCCGTTTCCTCGGCAAAAATACTTTCCATCTTCTGCCACGCCTGCGCCACATCGTCATCCAGATTGAACAAACCTGACGTGCCAACGATAAACACATCCACACCAGAAGCCGCAATCTGCTTAAAGGTGCGCGCATTGCAGGAACCATCAATCTCGGTCAGATAGTGATAACCGTGCTCTTCGCGCATGGCAATCAGCCGGCGAATCTTGTTCAGCGTTTCCGGAATAAATTTCTGCCCCGCAAAGCCAGGATCCACCGACATCACCGTAACCTTATCCAGCAGATGTGCATACTCACGAATGCTCTCGGCAGGTGTCGCCGGGTTTAATACCACGCCGCAGCGACGGCCCGCTTCTTTGATTTGAGTCAGCAGGCGGAATATTTTGTTATTTGCGGTTTCGGGATGGAAGCTAATAATATCCGCCCCCGCCTCAATGCACATTGGAATAATATCTTCCGGGTGATTGACCATTAAATGCACATCAATTGGCACATCGGTGATTTTACGCAGGTTCTCAATAAAGAACGGCGATAACGTAATATTTTTAACGTAGCTGCCATCCATAATATCGACATGATAAAAAGCCGCAGTACTATTCATCGCTTCGATCTGTTCACGAAAGCGGGTGAGATCCATACACATTAATGACGGTGAAAATTGAGCGTTCATTGTTTTTTCCTCATTACATAAACAGCGCCCGCAGGCGCTGTGTTATGACATCAATGGAAGAACGAAATAATGTGGCCGAGTACGATGCCGACAATACCGAAGTCCGCGTCGCCGAAGGTGGTCGAGGCAAAGCCCAGGTCGCCCATCAGCGGCAGCAGAATCGCCGGCAGGAAGGAGATCAGCAGCCCTTGTACAAAGGAGCCGACTACCGCGCCACGACGTCCACCCGTGATGTTGCCGTATACACCCGCGGTGGCACCGCAGAAGAAGTGGGGCACCAGACCAGGAACAATCACGCTCAGACCAAACAATGGGCACAGGAACATGCTGATCAGACCGGCGGAGAAACTGCACAGGAAGCCGATGATCACGGCATTCGGCGCGAACGGGAACACGGTTGGGCAGTCCAGCGCCGGTTTGGCGTTCGGTACTAACTTATCTGCGATGCCTTTAAAGGCCGGCACGATCTCGGCAATCACCATACGCACACCGGCGAGGATGATATAAACGCCCGCCGCAAAGGTGATGGACTGAATAATCGCGAACACGATGAAGTTCTGACCGCCGCTCACCTGGCTTTCGGTGAACTCTTTACCCGCCACCAACACCAGCGCGATAAACAGAATCATCATGGTCAGCGAAATCGCGACCGAGGAATCACGCAGGAAGTTGAGGGTTTTCGGCACCTTCAACTCTTCGGTGGATGGACTGCCTTTGCCCACTGCTTTACCGACCAGCGCAGACAGCAGATAACCGGTTGAGCCAAAGTGGCCGAGCGCCAGATCGTCCGAATTGGTGATTTTACGTGTGAACGGCTGCAGAATCGCCGGGCACACCACCATCATGGTGCCGAGAATCAGTGAACCGATTAGCACCAGCCAGAAGCCATGTACGCCGCCGACGGAAAGAATCACCGCCAGCATCGCCGACATATACAGCGTGTGATGACCGGTCAGGAAGATGTACTTCAGCGGGGTGATACGCGCCAGCAGGATGTTCACCAGCATACCGAACACCATGATCATCGCGGTTTCAGTACCGTAACTCTTCTGCGCCAGCGCGGCCATCGCATCAGTATTTGGCACGACACCCTGAATATTAAACGAGTGCTCAAACAGCTGGCTGAAAATGGTCAGTGTTGCCGCAATCAGGTTGGCCCCTGCGATGAGAATCACAAAGCCCATGATGGTTTTCAGCGTGCCAGAAATCACATCCGACACCGGTTTCTTTTGCAGTAATAAACCAATCAGGGAAAAAAGGCCGACAAGTATTGCGGGTGTTCCGAGAACATCCTTGATGATAAATTGCAGCATAATTACTCCATGTGAGTAAAATCGGGCTATTACAGATTTTCCGCCAGGATTTCTTTAATTTTGGCGTTATCTAATAAATTCGTCAGACCAAATACCTGCGCGCTATGCCCGGATAACTGATCGGCAATATCTTTGGCGCTGATAATAAGGTCGGCCTGTTCAGATTTCGCCGTGGTTAAATCGGTATGGCCCACTTCGGCCTCTTTCCCTAATTCCACCACAATTTTCTTCACGTTCATTTCCACAATAAAGCTGCTGCCTAAACCATTACCGCACACAATCAGGACTTTTTTCATAATAGGATTCTCTGGTGGTTAATTTGTAATAACAGCTTCAATCGCTGGTAGGGTTGCCGCCGTCAGCAATTGCTGCAGGCGAGATTCGTCACTGAATACTTCGGCTAATGCTGTGATCATCTGGATATGATCGTCGCCGGAAACGGCGCACAGCATAATCACCACATGCACCGGATCGTTTTCATCCGCTGCAAAGCTCACACCGTTCTTCACATGCAGCAACGACAAGCCATTCTTACGCGCACCCTGTTCCGGACGGGCATGCGGCATCGCCAGGCCGGGTGCCAGTACGTAGTAAGGTCCCAGTTCGGCATGCGAAGTAAAGATGGCATCGAGGTAAGCCGGGGTGATCGCCCCTTCGGCCAGCAGCGGCTCAGCGGATAAACGTACCGCGTCCTGCCAGTCGCTGACCTGTTCTACGATGCGGATATGTTGCGGTGTCAGCCATTGAGTGAGCATCAGTAATTCCTGGTTATTCGTCGATGGAGTGCACTTTAGGTGATTTTCTCAACGCTTTTCTGTGATGATTGTCGCAAAAGTTAGCGCTAACACAGGTGTTGTTAAAAACTGTGTTATCGCTAACATTTTTGTGCAGTCCGTTTGTCATCGTTGCAAGCACCTGACATGCTCCGAGAATCTGAAAATCCTCAGCAGGTGAGGTGTGCCCGAATCTGTGGTGATTAACGTGGCACGTTGACGCATTTGGTTTTAAGCTGCGTGCGGGCATTTGTAGCGAGTCAGTTAGGAGAAGGCATGGCAGAAAAAAAACGGCGCGGTACCGGCAAAAGCACACTGGCCGATGTTGCCCGTTTGGTCGGCGTGAGCACCATGACGGCATCACGTGCGTTGCGCATGCCGGAGAAAGTCTCACCTGAAATTCGCACCAAAATTGATGCGGCCGTCACCGAGTTGGCCTATGTGCCGAACATCCAGGCGCGTAATCTGGCGTCGGCATCGTCGAAGCTAGTCACCATGGTGGTGCCTTCTTTCGCCACGCCGGGCAGCGCGATTGTGTCGGAAGCGCTGCAAGAGATTCTGCGTCCTCAGGGTTACAACATGATGCTGGCGGAAGCCAACCACTCGGCGGCGGAAGAGAGCGAATTAATTGAGATGTTGCTCTCGTACAATCCGGCGGCGATGGTGCATTTCAACTTCGACAATGCCGCTGAAGCTCATCGTTTGCTGAGTAATTCCGGCCTGCCGGTGATGGATATCGGCGGGGTGCATCAGGAATCTGCGGGTATTAGCATTGGTGTCGATTACGCTAAAGCGATTCGCCAGCTGGTGCAGAGTTTGGTGGAACGTGGCTATCGCCATCTCGGCTTGTTGTGTACGCAAACCAATACCACGATTTTCCGCCAACTGCTGAATGGCTGGCACAGTGGCATGCTGGCATCAAATCAGGCGCCGCACCGCGTGGTGACCTCGCCGAAAATGCCGACCTTTGCCGCGGGACATAGCCTGCTGGCGGAGATCCGGCTGACCTGGCCGGAACTGGATGTGCTGATTTGTACCAGCGATGAAGTGGCCTGTGGTGCCATCATGGCTTGCCACGCCGCAGGCATCTCCATTCCCAGCCAGCTGGCGATTGCCAGCATCGGTGGCGGCCCATTGGCAGCAGTCTGCTCACCGCCGCTCACCAGCGTTATCCTGCCTTATGAAGAGATGGGGCGCATGGCGGGCAAGCGCTTACTTTCCGCATTAAAAGGCGATGAGCCTCCTGCCATCAACGAACTGCCGGTACAGCTCAAGCTGCGTGCCAGCACGCACAAGATGTAATCCTGCGGCATCGCGTGCATGGGATATGACTCTGCGTGCGGTGCTTTTCCCAGATTCATCAAATCCTTATCATTACTAAGGCATTGATAACCCTTTTACCGATCATGATTTTAACTATAATGATCCGACTGCTTACGCGGCACCCTGCTAAGGTGATGCTGCAAAACACTAAATGGAGAGGAAGAACATGAGTTATTCACTGCCATCCCTGCCTTACGCGTACGACGCACTGGAACCACACTTCGACAAGCAGACGATGGAAATCCATCACTCTAAACACCACCAGGCTTACGTTAACAACGCGAATGCAGCGCTGGAAGGTACCGAATTCGCTAACCTGCCGGTTGAAGAATTGATCGCTAAACTGGATCAGCTGCCAGCAGATAAAAAAGGTCCACTGCGTAACAACGCAGGCGGCCACGCTAACCACAGCTTCTTCTGGAAAGGCCTGAAACTGGGCACCAGCCTGCAAGGCGAACTGAAAGCCGCTATCGAAAAAGATTTCGGCAGCGTTGAAGCTTTCCAGGCTGAGTTCGAGAAAGCCGCTACCACCCGTTTCGGTTCAGGCTGGGCGTGGCTGGTGAAAAAGGGCGATAAACTGGCTGTGGTTTCAACCGCTAACCAGGATAGCCCGCTGATGGGTGAAGCCATCTCTGGCGCATCCGGTGAGCCAATCATTGGTCTGGATGTGTGGGAACACGCTTACTACCTGAAGTATCAGAACAAACGTCCTGACTACATCAAAGCGTTCTGGAACGTGGTGAACTGGGATGAAGCTGCTGCGCGTTTCGCTGCTGCTAAGTAAGTTCAGGCGATAGCCAACGCACAGAACCGGTGAAGCTGCTTCACCGGTTTTTTTCTTTACGAAAGCTAAACACTTCTTAAACCACTTCGAGATTACCTCTGCTGACAATACCGTTACGTTCGTTATTAACCTGCCGTTGATAATTTGGGGCATACAGTAGCCGCAGTTGATCACACGAAAGTAAAATAACTATGTCTACTATCACTACCCCTGTGGCGAATAAAGATTCGTCGGCATCTCTGTTTTTGCCGTTAATTAGCGGCAACGTCAGACCTGATAAGTTATGGAATAGCAGTATGTTCCGCTTTAAATTTGCTTTAAGGTCTTTAATCTTTCCTGTTACGACATTTAATTACCTTAACGCATTAGCGAAACTGCCGTTTCTGCCGCAACTGCTGAAAATGCAGGGTTTGCTGCCGGCTAAACCGCATCGCCCTTACCTGCGCGCAGGCTTTAGCGTGGCACAACGTGCGCAGGCACTGCTTGACCATTACACGCTGATGGATCAACTGGATAATGCCAAACTGCGCCAGTTACTGCTGAGTCCGGTGTTAAATGTGATTGCCACTTTTAACGGAAAAAATGATGAGGTGTTTGCTATTAATTGCTGCCCAGGACATTTTGACCGTGAAGGTGAAATAACTCTGACACTGCATTATCAAACCATGAATATTGCCTCGCTCTCTTTTTCCATTATTCAGGAAAAGGGCAAGCGCACATTATTGATTGGTGGATTGCAGGGGCCGCGCAAACACATCTCAAATGATGTTATCCGCGATGCAACCAAAGCCGCACATGGCGTATTCCCGAAACGTCTGTTAATGGAAGCGGTATTTATTCTGGCGCAACAATGTGGCGTGCAAGCGATTTGCGCAGTAGGAGATACCACGCATGTGTTCCGCAGCATGCGTTATCGCCACAGTAAAGGTGATAAGTTCTTTGCCAGCTACAGCGAGTTCTGGCTGTCACTGGGCGGTGAAGCCCGTGCCGACGACCTGTTTACGTTGCCGCTGCAGATGGAAAGGAAAGCACTGGAAGAGATCGCCAGTAAGAAACGTGCGGAGTATCGTCGTCGCTATGCACTGTTGGATGCGTTAAACACCCAGGTATTGCTGGCAGCAGGGGTTGAACCCGTGGCAGGGGTTGAAGCAGTGCAGGAACAGAGCGTGGAACGCGACGTATCACACGCCGCGTAATCGGGTATCAGAACGGCTGCTTCGCGTAGCCGGTCATCACCTTCAGCCCCATCTCACGTCCCAGCGCGGTCATTGGATGCACCACCACCAGGCCGCGCACGCTCTTCTTAAATGCGCCCATGTTGGCTTGTTCTTTCCTGGTGATCTCACGGCTGAAATCCAGCTTCTGCAGCTGTTGCGCTTCTTTACTCAGTTTCTCATCGCGAACACTGCGCAGACGTTCAATTTCCTGCACCAGCTTCTCTTTTTCACGCAGCAGCTCGCCGAGTTTTTCGGCATCGCCAGATTCCAGCAGCTGGGGTTCTTTGCGATTCAATGCGTCCAGTTGATCACTGAGCAGTTTGATCTCGGCTTTTTCTTGTTCTTTCATCAGGGGAAACTCGTTAAGGAAAACAGGCAAAGGATACATCAAAACGGGGCGATTTTGCAGCGGGGCGGATTCGACCGCGACAGTGCCCCTAAACGGCCGGCTTCTTGAAGGCTTGCTTGTGGGAGATGCGCGATATCAGCTCGGTGAGCGACAGCACCATGGTGGATCGCACCATTTGCAGATAGCGCTGCTGCTGCATACTGCGTAATGCTTCGTCATCCCGGGTGAAGTCAGGTTGTGGCGGCCACGCTACAACGCAGTGCAGTTCACCAAATGGCCCCAGAATCTCATCGTCAGTAAAGCGGTAGTCGCTGGTGTCGTGATTGAGTTCTTCACGCAGCGCCAGCAGCAGCTCACAATCTTCATATTCATGGCGATTAATCACGCCCAAACCGTAAATCAGTTTCAAACGCACCGATAGCTCGCCCAGCGGACCGTCACCGAGCAGCAGCGGTTCAACCGCGTACTTTACGGCATAATCGTCTTTACGGAAAACCTGCAACACAAGCAGGTTGACCGCTTCAGCCAATAGCTCAACGGCGGCGATCAGGAAGCTTCTCACCGATCGACCGGCGTTCAGGCGCTCAAGCACCCGGTTTTCAAAAGCTTGCTTCTCTTCCATTATTGCCTGCATCGTTCCGCTACCGCCGACGGGCACGGTTGGCACCGCGCCCGAGTGAGCTATTAAAAGGCGCGCATTATGCCATAGCGTTGTAAGCACTCACCACTGAGGTGACCACTTCGCTATTGGCTTCCAGTCCAGAGATCTCGGCCAGCGTTGCCTGCGGGCCTTTTTCAGCCAGCAGGGCAGCCAGTTCCTGCGCCTGCGGATCGGCTTCGCTGCGGTAGTGCATCGCGGCAGCAATACCCTGCACCAGGTTGGCGTGTGGCAGGTGGTACTCAAGGGTGCCGAGCGTGGGTTTGATCAGACGATCGCCCGCGCTGAGTTTACGCAGCGGCTGGCGGCCAACACGTTCAACATCATCTTTCAGGTACGGATTTTCGAAACGAGTGAGGATTTTCTGGATGTAAGCGGCGTGCTTGTCGGCATCAAAGCCATAGCGCTTGATCAGCACCTCGCCGCTCTCCTGCATCGCACCCTGCACCACGGCACGCACTTTTTCATCCAGAATCGCATCGCGGATGGTGGCGTGGCCAGCTAACTGGCCAAGATACGCGGTGATGGCATGGCCGGTATTCAGCGTGAAGAGTTTGCGCTCGACAAATGCCATCAGGTTATCAGTCAGCTCCATGCCAGGAATGTTTGGCAATTCACCTTTGAACTGCGTTTTATCGACAATCCATTCGCTGAAGGTTTCGACTGTCACTTCCAGCGGATCGTTGCTGCCGGCCTCAGATGGCGGCACGATGCGGTCAACGGCGGAGTCGACGAAGCCAACGTGCTCTTCAACCCACGCGTGATACTGTTCTGGCAGCGCTTTCAGAACGTGCTGCTTCAACTGACTGGTGCCGCGCACCATGTTTTCACAGGCGATGATATTCAGCGGACGGACATTACCGTTGTCGCTGCGTTTGGCCAGCCCCTTCGCCACACCGCCCGCGATGCGCTCCAGAATCTGCGGACCAACCGCCGTGGTAACGATATCAACCTCAGCAATCAGCGTGACGATGTCGTCGCTGGTGCTGTTCACTGCGCTAACGCCGGTAACGATTTCGACTTTTGCCTGCTCGCCAACCACATGAACCGGATATTCATGACGGGCGTTAAGGGCATCCAGAACTACCTGATTCACATCCGCGAAGACCAGTTCGATACCGGCATCAGCCAGCAACTTACCGATAAAACCGCGACCGATGTTACCTGCTCCAAAATGTAACGCTTTCATAAATTTGACCCATATCAAATGACGAAAGGGCGGGCAAATCCGCCCCGGAAATGTGGGACGGGCTTGCCCGCCCCAGGGAAGTTAAAACGTGGTATTACGCTTTCGCGGTGTTACCTGACAGCAGATCCAGCACATCCTGCACGCTGGTGGTGTTCGCCAGCTTCTCAATCACGCTGTCATCATCCAGCGCGTTGGTCAGGCTGGTAATCACCTGAATGTGTTCGTTATTGCGAGCCGCAATACCAATCACCAGGCGCGCCACGTCATCGGCTTCTTCGCCAAACAATACGCCCGCAGGGTACTGGCAGAACACCACGCCAGTTTTCAGCACGCGATCTTTGGCTTCCACGGTGCCGTGTGGCACGGCGATAGACTCACCGAGATAGGTCGGGGTCAGCTTTTCACGTTCCAGCATCGCTTCAACGTACTCTGGCTGGACATAACCGCCTTTCACCAACTGCTCACCAGCAAAGCGAATCGCCTGCTCTTTGTTGCTGGCGCTCAAGCCCAGGAACACGTTGTCCGCGCCCAATTTAAACAAGTTAGCACTGCCATCGTCGTAGCTGTCTGCCAGCGTGGTCTGCACGGTTTCACGATGTGCTTCACTGCGGTTAGCGGCGATCAGACGTTCAGTCAGATTGCTGTACAGCGCGCTATCGAGGAAGTTGTTCAGCGAAATATGCTGCGCCTGCGGTGCCTGGCGCATCGCACGCTCGGTCAGATCGCGGTGAGTAATCACCAGATCCACATCGCCCGGCAGTGAGTTAATCGCGCTGTTGGTCACCGAGATATTGCTCAGGCCGGCATCCTGCACTTTCTTACGCAGAACACCTGCACCCATGGCGCTGGAACCCATACCGGCATCACAGGCCACGATGATTTTACGCACGTGGCTCACATCAACGCTGTTGGCATCGGCGATAACCGGAGAACCGGCAACGGCCTGACCTTTAGACTGCGCTTTCATATCACGCATACGCTGAGTCGCAGCTTCGATATCGTCATCTTCTTTTACTTTGCTGGTTTTCAGCAGGATAGAAGAGACCACGAAGGAGACGGCAAACGCCGCGATGATGGCCGCGATGTTGGCGAAGTATGCGCCTTTTGGCGTCATCGCCAGTACTGCGAGAATAGAACCCGGAGACGCTGGAGAGACCAGACCGCCGTTCAGTACGGTCAGGGTGAACACGCCTGTCATACCACCGAGGATCACTGCCAGCAGCAGACGTGGCGCCATCAGCACGTACGGGAAGTAAATTTCGTGGATACCACCGAGGAAGTGGATGATTGCCGCACCGCCTGCAGACTGCTTAGCGCTACCGCGACCAAAAATCATGTAGGCAACCAGTACACCCATACCTGGGCCTGGGTTCGCTTCAATCAGGAAGAAGATGGATTTACCGGCTTCGCTAGCCTGCTGGATACCCAGTGGCGAGAAGATACCGTGGTTGATGGCGTTGTTGAGGAACAGGATTTTCGCCGGTTCAACAAAGATAGAAGTCAGTGGCAGCAGGTTGTTCTGCACCATCAGGTTTACGCCCGCCGCAAGGATGTGTGACAGACCTTCGACCAATGGACCGATGCCGATGAACGCCAGCAGCGCCAACAGCATACCGATGATACCGGCTGAGAAGTTGTTAACCAGCATCTCAAAGCCGCTTTTGATTTTACCATCAACCATACGGTCAAAGGTTTTGATCGCCCAGCCGCCCAGTGGACCGGCAATCATCGCGCCGAGGAACATCGGCATATCTGCACCGACAATCACACCCATGGTGGTAATGGCACCGACCACGCCACCGCGATCGCCGCCCACCAGACGTCCACCGGTGAAACCGATCAACAATGGCAGCAGGTAAGTGATCATTGGGCCGACGAGTTTCGCCAGCGTTGCGTTTGGAATCCATCCGGTTGGGATGAACAGTGCTGTGATGATACCCCAGGCGATAAACGCACCGATGTTTGGCATCACCATGTTACTCAGAAAGCGACCAAAGCTCTGGACCTTGACCTTCGCTGATGAGGACATAAACCCACCCCTTATTGAGACGCGCTGCAATAAGAGCGCGGTTGTTTTTGTTAAGACTTTTATTGAGCCGTTCCGGCGCGGGCCGTGGCATCACTGTATGCACGCGGACTCTAGCACTAGTTTATTACGCTGCGTAGCATCCGGGATAAGTGTGATGCAGATCACTCAAAATTGGGGTGGTCAGGGTGCTATAAGGTGATGAAGATCACATAAATAGAGTGTAAGAAAAGTACGAAGGCGAAATTTTAAGCAAAACAACGGGGTAAATGTGACTTAAGTCACCTTTGCAGCTCTCAGGTTTGTTTCATAAGTGTGATTGAGATCACAAACTATTTTTGGTTGAAAATGCGTCAGATCACACAACAGCGATGCTGATAAGTAAGGTGTAAGGAAGTGACGAAAAATCTGAAAGATGCAATGAAAAGTATGTCAGGAAAAGGGCGACCTGTTAGTCGCCCCTGAACGCATTCAAAGCGAGGTTACAAACCACCCTGCACAGCATTCTGTGCCTGAGTCAGGGCTTGAGCATTGCTGGAAAGGTTGCTCATCAGGGTATTGTACTGCGTGGCCTGATCCTGCGTTGGGAACTGAACGCCACCGTCATTGAAGGTCACACGCGTGCCCTGCGACTGCAGATAATCACCGGTTTGCACCGCCGCCTGGCTCAACGCCTGAAGCTGAGGCAGTAGCGGAATCAGTGTACCCGCTGGCTGCGTCACCACTTTGGCGTAGACGCTGTCATACACTTTCTTCAGATCGTCAGGCTGCTTCAGCGTGGCTTTGCTGCTGTCGGCCTGCATTTTGGCACTCTGAATCTGCTGTGACAGCACACT
This sequence comes from Pantoea sp. Seng, assembly GCF_009829935.1. Classification (NCBI taxonomy): domain Bacteria; kingdom Pseudomonadati; phylum Pseudomonadota; class Gammaproteobacteria; order Enterobacterales; family Erwiniaceae; genus Pantoea; species Pantoea sp. Seng. The sequence continues at coordinate 135,620 of NZ_SZZV01000007.1, forward strand.
GAGGTTGCCGCTCGCCTGACGCAGACTATCGCGACGGGTCAGATAATCTTGTGGCACACGAATCGCAGCCAGTTCATCAACCACAGGGCGCATGCCTTGCTCAACCGCCTGATTGGCCTGCTGTGAGAAGCCATACAAAATGGCGTAGTCGCCCGCGTAGTTGCCAAAAGTCTGCTTCTGGTTTTCGCTCAGGCTGGGCAGATGCTCGCCGCTGCGCATTGCGGTGTTCTGCAGGAAGTCGGTGAAGGCTTTACGTTGATCGCCTTCTTTATCGCCACAGGCGGTAAGTTGCAGCACAACCAGTGCGCTGATCATAAGCATGCCGGTACGCATCCAGATGCGGGATAATCCTGACGCCATGTTGAACTCCTGTTATGGCTAATTTCGATTCGGTGGGAATGGTCCTAAAGGATAGTGCAATGGCCTGGCGTGTACAACGGGTTGAGGCGCGGCAAACTGTGGGAAAAGGCGCACTCTGGCGCGCCGGATTAAGGTCATGAAAGAAATGTGCGGGTGGTCGACCCTGGAGGTTGTACTCCATCGACACCAACGAAAGCAGGCAAAAACCGAACCCAAAGGCTGAAATCACCTGGCGGCATCTGGCAGTCCGCACTGATGCCGCCAGATTGTGATTTAAAACACCAGCGCCTGCCCATCCTTCCGGCTTTCAGTGGCGGCAATGTAGAAGCCCTGCGGGTCACGCACAATCGCCTGCGCACCGCCAAAGTTGTAGCTCTGTAATGGATCCTCCACCGTAATCTGGTGACCCATTTCGCGCAGTTTCGCCAGCACATTACGGTCGATACCCGGTTCCACCACCACCGCACGGCCTTGCTCAACACGCCAGCGCGGCGCATCAATCGCTGCCTGCGGGTTTTGCTTGTGCTGCATGATGCGCAACGCCAGCTGTAAGTGCCCCTGCGCCTGCATCGGGCCGCCCATCACGCCAAACGACATCAATGGCTGTCCCGCCGCATCCAGCGCAAACGCCGGAATAATAGTGTGGAAAGGACGTTTGCTACCGGCCACTACGTTCGGATGCTGCGGATCGAGCGAGAAGCCGCAACCGCGATTCTGCAAGCTGATGCCGGTGCCCGGCACCACCACGCCTGAACCAAAGCCCATATAGTTGGACTGAATAAAGGACACCATCATGCCGCTAGCATCGGCAGTCGAGAGATACACGGTGCCGCTCTGCTGCGGGGAGCCGAAGGTAAAATCCCCGGCCTGGTCAGGATTGATGAGCTGAGCGCGCTGCTTGAGGTAGCTGTCACTCAGCAGCAACTCTGCCGGGAATTCCAGATGGTCGTAATCGGTGACGTAACGATCCAGATCGACCAGCGCCAGCTTCATCGCTTCAATCGACAAGTGCAGCCACGGCACGGAATCAGGCGTGTAGCTGCCGATGTCCCACTGCTCCAGAATGCCGAGCGCAATTAGAGTGGCGATGCCCTGACCGTTGGGCGGTAATTCCTGCACCGAGCCATCGGCAAACGGGCGTGACAACAGATCCACCCAATCGGCGCGATGGTTGTTGAGATCGGCCATGCTCAGTGCCGCGCCGTGCTGCCCGGCAAATGCCACCATTTTTTCCGCCAGATCGCCCCGATAGAAGGCTTCCCCCCTGGTTTCGGCGATTTTCTGCAGTGTGGCGGCCTGCGCCGGGTTACGGAAAAGCTCACCAGCACGCGGCGGTCGGCCATCTGGCGCAAAACACTCAACAAAACCCGGCTGAGACTTCAGTTTGTTGTAGCCGCGCTGCCACAGATGGGCGATCAGCGGCGAAACCGGGAAGCCGTCGCGGGCGTACTCGATCGCCGGTTGTGCCAGTGTGGTCAGCGGCAGCGTGGCAAAGCGCTCGGCCAGCGTGACCCAGGCAGAAACCGCGCCCGGTACGGTCACGGCTTCCCAACCGGTTTCCGGCATGGTGCTCTGTCCGGCAAAGCGTTCTGCATTCCAGCTGGCGGGGGAGCGACCGGAGGCATTTAAGCCATGCAGCGCTTTCCCATCCCAGATAATGGCAAACGCATCACTGCCGATGCCGTTGCCGGTGGGTTCCAGTACGGTGAGCGCCATCGCCGTAGCAATCGCCGCGTCTACCGCATTTCCGCCCTGTTGCAACATGCGCATGCCGGCCTGTGCCGCCAGCGGCTGTGAGGTGGCGACTGCATTGCGGCCCATCATTGGGGCGCGGTGCGAGACATAACTAACGTTGAAATCCAAATCGCTCATAACGGTTCCTTAATGTGAGTCATTGCGCGGATCAAGTGCGTCGCGCAGTCCGTCACCCAGCAGATTGAAGCCCTGCACAGTGAGAAAAATGGCCAATCCAGGGAAAATCGACATCCAGGGTGCCTGCTCAAGATAGCCTTTTGCGGTGTTCAGCATCGCGCCCCAGGAAGGTGACGGCGGCTGCTGGCCAAGGCCGAGAAATGACAAGCTGGCTTCCGTGATGATCGCCGAGGCAATCGCCAGCGTGGCCTGTACCAGAATCGGCGACAGCACGTTGGGCAGCACATAACGCAGGATGATCCAGCGGTCCGGTAAACCGATGGCGCGCGCGCCGTCGATATACTCTTCATGGCGGATGGCAATCACCTGGCCGCGCGTCAAACGGGCAAAGATCGGCATGGCGGAAAGCCCAATGGCGATCATCGCATTGGATAAACTCGGCCCAAGAAAAGCACCCAACGCAATCGCCAGAATCAGAAACGGGCAGGCAAGCAGCGCTTCGATAAAGCGCGAGATAATGCCATCGCACCACCCCCGCCAGTAACCGGCAATTAAGCCCAGCGGCACACCAATCAAAATGGCGATCATCACGGAAATACAGCCCGCCAGCAGAGAGGTGCGCGCCCCCCAAATCAGACGCGACAGAATATCGCGGCCCAGTTCATCCGTGCCCAACCAGAACAGCGCGGAAGGGGCTTTGCGCACGGCAAGGAAGTTCGCTTTAATCGGATCGGCTGGAGCCAGCCAGGGCGCCAGCAGCGCCACGGCTACAAACAGCAGCACGATCACCGCGCCGATCAGCGCACTCTTATTACGCAGAAATTTCTTCAGCACCCGGCGGTTGGGCTTTGCAACCGCAGGCACTGCGCCTGCTGTTAACACCTCGCTCATGGTTAGCCTCGCATTTTCGGGTTGATTAACAGATAGAGCACATCGGCCAGCAGATTCAGCAGCAGAAAGCCGATCGCCACCACCAGCACCACACCTTGTACCACCGCGTAATCACGGTTAAACACCGCATCGACAATCATCTTGCCGAAACCGGGTAGGGTGAAAACCTGCTCGGTTAACACCGCACCGCCCAGCAGCTCACCAAACAGCAAGGTGGTGAGCGTGACGATCGGCATCAGTGCGTTACGAAAGGCATGTTTCAGTACCACTTTGGGGGCCAGCAGACCTTTGGCGCGCGCGGTGCGGATGTAATCGGCCTTCAGCACGCTGATCATTGATGCCCGCGTATGGCGCATCAGCGTGGCGGCGAGGCCAGTCCCCAGCACTAAAGCGGGCAGCAGCAGCGTTTTCAGGTTCTGCGCCACATCTTCACTGATGGGGACAAAGCCTGAGGCTGGCAGCCATTGCAGATGCACGGAAAACAGCAGGATCAGCAGAATCCCCAGCCAGAAATGCGGCACCGATATGCCGGAGAGCGCGACAAAATTGGTGGTGTGATCGACCCAGGTGTCTTTGCGCACCGCCGCGATAATGCCCATGCTGATGCCAATCCCCAGCGCAATCACCATCGCCAGCAGGGACAGCTCCAGCGTTACCGGCAACTTACTGGCGATCAGCGAGGTCACCGGCTCTTTGGTGCGCAGTGACATGCCCAGATCACCCTTCAGCGCATTGCCGATCCACGAGAAATACTGCGTGGGAATCGGATCATCCAGGTGATATTCCGCCCGCAGCTGTGCGATGACCGCAGGATCGCGCTCCTCACCCGCCATCGCCAGCACCGGATCGCCCGGCAGCAGCTTTTGCAGCGCAAACACCATGATGCTCACCAGTAGCAGCGTGGGGATCGCCAGCAGTAAGCGTTTAACTATCAGTTCCAGCATCATCGCTCCTCAGCGGTTTACTGCGCCATGCTCACACCCGCGAGGCGTACTAAGCCATCAGGCCAGGCTTTAAAGCCCTGCAGTTTTTTCGTCATGCCGAAGATGCGCGGCTCGAAATAGAGATAGGCGATTGGCATATCGGTTTGCAGCTTATTCACCACCTTGGTGTACAACGCCTGGCGCTGCGCCTGATCGTTGGTAAGACGTGCGGCGTTCAGCCACTCATCAACCTGGGGATTGCTGTAGCGGCCGTCGTTGAGCGTGCCTTTGCTGTTGATAAACGAGTAGATGCTGCCATCGGGATCGGGACGGCCTGACCAGCCAGATAAGCTGAGCTGGTAATCGCCGCGCTGCTGACGATCCAACAAGCTGGCGAACTCACTCATCTGCAAGTTGAGGTTAATGCCCGCTTCACCGACCATCGCCTGAATCACCTGGCCGACCTGCTGTGCGGTTGGATTGTTGGTGACCAGCAGCGTCAGATTGAGCGGCGTGGTGACACCCGCCGCCTTCAGCAACGCTTTGGCTTTCTCCACATCGCGTGTACTGATTGGGGTGTTGACGTGATAGGCACTAACCGGCGAGAAGGCTTGGTTGGATGGGGTATATAAGCCTTCAAACGCCACCTGATTCAGCGCATCGCGATCGATCGCCAGCGAGAAGGCCTCACGTACGCGCGGATCTTTTAGCGGGCTGTTGGCGTCAACCTTGCCGTTATTGATGTTGAAGGTGATGCCCTGATAACCGAGGCCGGTGACTTTGGCCAGCGCCAGCTTGCTGTCGCCTTCAACCGTTTTCACATCGCTGGCCGCCACGCCTTCTGTCAGGTCGAGATCGCCTGCGCGCAGGTTGGCGAGACGCACTGAGGCATCCGGGATCGGCAGGAAAATCACTTTATCGAAGTGGTATGCGCTTTTGTTCCAGTAGTTTTCAAAGCGCGTCAACACGATACGGTCCTGCTGCACGCGGCTGGCAAACTGATACGGGCCGGAGCAGACTGGATGGGTCGCGAAGTCCGGTTTTTTAGCGGCTTCCGGTGCCAGCATCGCGCCAGCGCGGTCGGTGAGCTGGCTGAGCAGCGCCGCATCCGGTGTTTTCAGGTGGAATTTCACCTGCATCGGCCCGCTGACTTCCACACTGTCGATGGAAGAGATTTCGCTTTTACGCAGCGAACCCGGCAGCGTCAGCGCACGCTCAATATTAAACTTCACCGCGTTGGCATCAAACTTCTCGCCATCCTGGAAGGTCACGCCCTCGCGCAGGTTCATAGTCAGGGTTTTACCGTCATCACTCCACGCCCAATCGGTTGCCAGGCCGGGCACCACTTTCAGGTTCTCATCCACATCCACCAAGCGGTCGCACATAGCCGCAAACACGAAACGTCCGTAATAGGTGCGCGCCAGATGCGGATCGAGCATGTCCGGGTCGGCACCCAGACCAATGCGAATCACACTTTTCGCCTGGCTGTGTGCACTGGCACCGAGCAAGAGCAGGCCGCTTACGGCCGTGAGTAAGGTTAATCGAGCTTTCTTCACAGGCGAATCTCCAGAGGGTTAGGCTTGTTGCTTGGCCGCCTGCTCAAACAGCGCGCGGCGACGTAAAAAGGCGGCAGAAGGGGGGGCAATCACGATGACGCTGCGATCGCGGTTAATCTCTTGCCAGCGATGACAGGCAATCTGGCGGCCACCGCTCAGCACCTGGTTAATCGGTTCAAACTGACGGCAATCCGATGTCGCCCATGGGCAGCGTGTGTGAAAACGACAGCCACTGGGCGGATTGGCTGGATTGGGCAGATCGCCCTGCAACATCGGAATCTGGCGGCTGACACCCGGTTGCATCTGCGGCGCGGAGGCGATCAGCGCCTGGGTATAGGGGTGCAGCGGCGCGTCAAAAATCTCGTCCACGGTGGCGACTTCAACAATCTGGCCGAGATACATCACCGCCACGCGATCGCTCATATGGCGAATCACCGCCAGACCGTGCGCCACGATGATCATCGTCAGGCCAAACTGCTGTTTCAGGCTTTCCAGCAGATTCACCACCTGCGCCTGCACGGAAACGTCTAAGGCGGAAACCGGCTCATCGCCCAGCAGCAATTTGGGTTGGGAGGCGAGGGCACGGGCGATGCCGATACGCTGACGCTGACCGCCGGAAAATTCGTGCGGATAACGCTCTGCCCAGGCAGCCGGTAAACCCACGGTGCGCAGTAACTCAGCGACGCGCGCATGGCGCGCCTCTCGGCTCAGTTTTTCATGCAGCCACAGCGGCTCGCCGACAATCTGTTGCACCGTCATACGCGGATTTAGTGAGGCAAAGGGGTCCTGAAAGATGATTTGCAGTTCGCGGCGCAGTTGATTCAGGCGTGCGCCGCTGGCATCGGTAATGCTTTCGCCCTGATAAAACACGTCTCCGGTACTGGCCGCCAGCAGACGTAGCAGCAAACGACCGAGGGTCGATTTACCCGACCCCGATTCGCCGACAATCGCCAGCGTCTCACCCGGCATCACCTGTAACGACACGCGATCAACCGCGGTGACGCCGCGATTGCGTTTGAACAGGCGGTTGGGTCCGGCAAAGGTTTTGCTTAAATCGCGGCACTCTAAAATCGGCTTCATGCGATCTCTCCCAACGAGACGTACTGTTCCAGCGGCGCGCGGAAACAGGCGACCTGATGATCGGTAGCCAGCGCACGCAGCGTCGGGCGGTTATGCTGGCAGCGGAGTTCGGCAAAGGGGCAACGGTTGGCAAAACGACACCCTGCGGGCATGTTTTCCGGTAATGGAACCTGGCCAGGAATGGTGGCCAGTGTGCCGCTGCGTGCGCTCAGGCTGGGAATCGATCCCATCAGGCCAATGGTGTACGGATGCTGGGGATCGTTAAAAATCGCTTCCACGCTGCCGGTTTCTACCACCTGACCGGCGTACATCACCGCCACACGCTGCGCGACTTCCGCCACCACGCCCAGGTCATGAGTAATCATCAATACGGCGGTGCCGGTTTCCTGCTTCAGGGTATTCAGCAGCGCCAGAATCTGTGCCTGAATGGTGACGTCGAGTGCGGTGGTTGGCTCATCGGCGATCAGCAATTTTGGATTGTTAATCAATGCCATGGCGATCATCACACGCTGACGCATGCCGCCAGAGAGCTGATGGGGATAGGCTTTGAGCCGCATTTCCGGGGCGGGAATCTGCACTTTTTGCAGGATGGTCAGCGCGGCTTCCATCGCCGTGCGGCGATTGACGCGGCGATGACGCATCACCGCTTCACTGAGCTGATCGCCGAGGGTGAAGGCCGGATTGAGCGAGGTCATCGGCTCCTGGAAAATCATCGCCAGCTGATTGCCGCGCAGGCTGGCGTAATCGCTGGCACTAAGATCGCGCAGGCTGCGCCCGTCGAACTGCATCTCGCCTTGTAAAATCTCAGCACTGGCGGGTTGCAGGCCCATCAATGTGAGTGAGGTGATGCTTTTGCCGCAGCCCGATTCCCCAACCAGTGCCAGCGTTTCACCCGCGTGCAGCGTCAGAGAGATATCGTCCAATACCGTAACGGGCGAACCGCGAAACTGCACGCGCAGGTTGCGAACGCTAAGCACCGGGTGATCGTTCATGGCGTCTCCTCCTGATGGTTGTAAAGCGCTTCAAGCAGCGCCTGTTGCAGTGCCAGTAAGTGTTCGCGCATCGCGGCAGCGGCTTCATGCGGCTGGCGTTGCGCGATGTGATTCACCAGGCGCTGATGATGGTCGTCATAGTTGTTGAGGCGGGCGGGGGTGCGTGCCTGTACGCGCAGATGCTGCCAACCTGGATCGCGGCGCACGGCATCCACGGCGTCGAACAGGCCCAGCATCAAGCGATTACCGGCGGCTTCCGCGATAGCGCGATGAAAGGCGCTGTCCCACAGTTCGTGCTGGTCGCCATCCTCCGGTGCCGTGATGCCATTCATGCGTTCCAGCAGGCGCTTCATCAGTGCAATCTGCTCTTTACTGGCGCGCAGGGCGGCCAGTCGCGCTAACCCTGGCTCCAGTTGCAAGCGCGCTTCCATCACTTCCAGCAGATTCGACTGCTGCGGCAGGTCGTGCAGTGCCAGCGGCTGCACCGGTGCAGCAGGACCAACAAAGGTGCCTTTACCCTGTTTGCGCCAGATGCGTCCCTCCTCTTCCAGCACATCTAGAGCACGGCGGATCTCACGGCGTCCGACGCCAAAACGCTCTGCCAGTTCACGTTCCGTGGGCAGCGCGCGGTCGGGCTGCTGCTCCTGTTGCTGGATCAGTTGACGCAGTTGCTCCAGAGCAGAACTGGAGTTGCGGGCGCTATCTGACGTGTGACTCATGATTGGTTCGCCTGTTTAAGCATCAGAAAAAGATCGGTAATCCCGGATTAACCAGCACTTTTACTGATGAAAGGCTGAGCAATCGGATTTATCAGCTTAGGCAAGAAGCGAACCAATATTGGATTGGTTCAAAGATGACAGGTACGTGACAGGAATAACCCTTTGAACAGTAAGTAAAAGTTTTTTCGGGCTTCGTTTAAAACTGCGAGGTGCATCAATATTCATGGTGGAAGTTGCGCTTCATGTTGGTGCGCTCACGCTGCATTGCTGTGCACGAGGCGAACCGTTCGAACTGGAAATAACGTGAATGATGTTGTTTTTCAATGAATTGAAATATTGGCACTTTTTTTGAATGTGTTTATGCAGATGCAGGAGCGATAGCGGGCAACCGATGTCGCCAGACAATTTGCAATGGGTCACTAGGGTTCCGGTCGAAAGATGCTGGTCCGAGAGTGACCGACCGTCCTCTGACGGTTACACGGCGGGACAAAAGCCCGGGAGGAAAGCGAGATCGTTGCTCGCCGCCTCCTGCTTTTATTTCGCCCGTTAACGCCAGAGGAACCATCATGATCAAAGCCTGCCTTCGCTTGCTGTTGCTTTGCACCGTCGCACTGTTCAGCGTCAATACGCTGGCCGCCGACAAACCCTCCTTCAAGATCTGTTGGTCCATTTACGCGGGCTGGATGCCATGGGATTTCGCCCAGCAGAGCGGCATCGTGAAAAAATGGGCCGATAAATACGGCATCGACATCCAGTTTGTGCAGGTCAATGACTACATCGAATCGGTGAATCAGTACACCGCCGGCGGCTTTGACGGCTGCACCATGACCAACATGGATGCCCTGACCATTCCTGCCACCGGCGGCGTGGACAGCACGGCGCTGATCGTCGGCGACTACTCCAACGGCAATGACGGTATTTTGCTGAAGGGCAAAGGCAACATTGCCTCGCTCAAAGGCAAGCCGATCAATCTGGTCGAACTCTCGGTCTCTCACTATCTGCTGGCGCGTGCGCTAGAGAAATCGGGCATGAGCGAGAAGGATGTCAAAGTGGTGAACACCGCGGATGCCGATCTGGTGGCGGCGTTTGGCACGTCTGACGTGCATTCCATCGTCACGTGGAACCCGCTGCTGGCCGAAGCGGAAAAGCAGCCAGACAGTCATTTAATCTTCTCTTCAGCACAAATCCCCGGCGAAATCCTTGATCTGCTGGTGGTGAATACCGCCACGCTGAAAAAGTATCCGCAGTTGGGCAAGGCGCTGACCGGTGCCTGGTATGAAACGCTGAAAACCATGTCCGGCGCGAGTGACAGCGCCAAAGCTGCGCGCACGCAAATGGCGCAGGCTTCCGGCACCGATCTGGCGGGCTTCGATCAGCAGTTGGCCGCCACTCACTTGTTCAGCGATGCCAAAACCACCCTCGATTTTGTCGACAGCCCGCAGTTGAAAGCCACCATGCAACTGGTCGCAGAGTTCTCCTTCAAGCACGGTTTACTGGGTGAAGGCGCACCGAGTGCTGATGTGGTGGGCGTGGAAACGCCAGCAGGCAATTGGGGCGATACCAACAACCTGAAACTGCGCTTCACCGATGAGTTCACCAAACTGGCCGCTGCGGGTCAGCTTTAAGCGAGACGATGCCGATGCGTAAATTGATCAACTACCAACCGCTGCCGCTCGGTCGCCTGCTGCTAGGCATCCTGCCGCTGCTGGCGCTGCTGCTGGTCTATCTGTTCGCGTCGGATGCGCGTCTCAGCCTGAACGCCGCAGACAAACTGTTGCCAGGGTTTAACGCGATGGGGGACGCCATCAGTCGCATGGCGTTTCAGCCCAGCCCGCGCACCGGGGAATACCTGCTGTGGACCGACACCGCCGCCAGCCTGATGCGCCTGCTGAGCGGGGTGGCGATCAGCGCACTGCTGGCGCTGGCGATTGGCCTGTTCACCGGCGCGCTGCCGGTGGTGCGGGCAGTGCTGGCACCGCTGGTGACGGTAGTCGCGCTGGTGCCGCCGCTGGCGATTCTGCCGATTCTGTTTATCTGCTTTGGCCTCGGCGAAGTGTCGAAAGTGGTGCTGATCGTGATTGGTATTACCCCGCTGATTGCGCGCGATTTGCAGTTGCAGGTGGAGAAAATCCCGCGCGAGCAGCTGGTGAAAGCGCAGACGCTCGGTGGGCACAGCGCGCAGATTTTGTGGCGAGTGATCCTGCCGCAGATGATGCCGCGTCTGCTGGATGCGGTGCGTCTGTCGCTGGCGTCAGCGTGGTTGTTCCTGATTGCTGCTGAAGCGATCGCCGCCACCGAAGGGCTGGGGTATCGCATCTTCCTGATGCGCCGTTATCTGGCGATGGATGTGATTTTGCCTTACGTGGCGTGGATCGCGCTGCTGGCCTTTGTGCTCGACCTGCTGCTGCGGCTGATCAGCCGTCGCTGCTGGCCGTGGTATCACGCGAAATGATTCAGGAGCGAACCATGCCATTACTGCAACTGAAAAACCTCGAAAAACATTACGGCGATCAGGTGGTGCTGGAACGTCTCAACATCAACGTCGAGCAGGGCGAGTTTGTGGCGATTGTCGGGGCATCCGGCTGTGGCAAAACCACCTTCCTCAACATGCTGCTCGGCACCGAATCGCCGACCAAAGGCCAATTGCTGCTGGATGGCGAACCCATCCCCGACGAACCGGATGCCCATCGCGGCGTGGTATTCCAGCGCTATTCGGTGTTTCCCCATCTGACGGTGCTCGGCAACGTGATGCTGGCGGAAGAGTTCAGCAGCGCCCGCTGGCTGGGACGTGTGTGGGGAAAAAAGCGGCAGGCGATTCGTCAGCGTGCGCAGGCAATGCTGGCGCAGGTTGGCCTGGAGCATGCGCAAAACAAATACCCGCACCAGCTCTCGGGCGGCATGCAGCAACGCCTGGCGCTGGCACAGGCGCTGATGAAACAGCCGCGTATCCTGCTGCTTGATGAGCCGTTTGGTGCGCTCGATCCCGGTATCCGCAGTGAAATGCACCAGCTGATTACCCGCCTGTGGCAGCAGCACAACCTGACCATTTTTATGATCACGCATGACCTGAAAGAGGGCTTCAGCCTGGCTTCGCGCCTGCTGGTGTTCGACAAACTGCGTCATGACCCGCACGCGCCGCAAGCCTGGGGCGCGACTATCACTTACGACCTGCCGCTGGATCGCACACAGCCTGATGTTGCGCTGCCATCTGAGCCGCAGGTGGCTTAAAGGAGCACCACATGAATGCTTATCAAACCCTGTTACCGGCGGGATCGCACTGGTCGCTGGTGATGCGCAGCGGTACGGCGCTGACACTGACCGATATTGAAGGCGGTGCCAACGTCGGCATGCTGTTCTACAACCCGGAAAATCTGCTGGAGCGCTACAACGCGCCCGATACGCTGAAGTGCCAGCACACTTTCCGCCTGACGGCCGGGCACTGCCTTTATTCCGATATGGGGCGCATTTTTTGCGGCATCGAAGAAGACAGCTTCGGCTGGCATGAGAGCGTTTGCGGCACCTTGAATGCTGAGCACACTGCCGCACGCTTCGGCGCCAGCGACTATCAGCAGGCGCGCAATCTGCGCCATCAAAACGGCTACGACAGTTTCCTCGTCGAGCTGGCGAAATACGGCCTCGGCCAGCGAGATGTTGCCTCCTGCCTCAACCTGTTTGCCAGGGTGCGCGCCGATGATAACGGCACGCTGCAACTGGAGCAGCAGGGTGCACCTGGCGCACAGGTGCGGCTGCGCTTCGCCATGGACACGCTGGTGATCCTACACACCTGCCCGCATCCGCTGAATGTAAGCAGCGAATATCCGCGCCAGCCGGTGCAGATCGCACTGGACGCCCAGCGCGCGCCGCTGCCGGACATTTGCCTGGCGCGTGCCGAAAACCAGCGCGGACTGCGCAACAACGCACTCTATCAGCTGTAAGGAGAAATCTGATGATCACTGAAAGCTTACTCAATTCCGCCGAAGCGCCATTCCAGCAGCAGGTGAACGCCGGTGATTACTGGCTGCAGCGCATCGAAGCGGGCCAGACCTTGCGTATCACCGATCTGGAAGGGAATCAGGCTGCCGATACCCTGTTCTTCAACGGCGACGACACTGCCGAGCGCTACAGCATGAGCGATACGCTGCGCGGGCAAAAGAATGTGTTCCTCAGTGCGGGCAGCGTGCTGCGCTCCAACGCCGATCGCCCGATGCTGACGATTACCGCTGATACCTGTGGTCGCCACGATACGCTGGGCGGGGCCTGTTCCTGTGAGAGCAACACCGTGCGTTACGATCTGGAGAAGCGCCATATGCATTCCTGCCGTGACAGCTGGATGCTGGCGGTGGCTGAGAAGCCAGAATTTGGCCTGACGCGTCGCGATATCACCCACAACATCAACTTCTTTATGAACGTGCCGGTGACGCACGACGGGGGTTTGACCTTCGCCGATGGCATTTCTGCACCGGGTAAATACGTCGAGATGGTGGCGGAGATGAATATCCTGGTGCTGATCTCCAACTGCCCGCAGCTCAACAACCCCTGTAACGGTTACAACCCGACGCCGATCTTAGTCAGCGTGTGGTGAATCTTTGACGCAACGGGACGACCCGTTTTTAAGCCGTCATTGTCCCTGCAGGACGACCTGCCGTAATAAGAGATTTCACTCATGATTGATCGCGTATTGATTGCCAACCGTGGCGCGATTGCTGTGCGCATCATCCGTACCCTGCAAGCGATGAACATCCGCGCGATTGCGGTGTATGCCGAAGCCGATCGCCACGCGCGCCATGTGCGACTGGCCGATGAAGCCTGGTCGCTGGGCGAGGGGCAGGTGCGAGACACTTATCTCAATCAGCAAAAAATACTGGAAATTGCCGCACAGAGCGGGGCGCAGGCAGTGCATCCCGGTTACGGTTTCCTCAGCGAAAATCCCGAGTTTGTGACGCGCTGTGAAGCGGCCGGCGTGCAGTTCCTCGGGCCGAGTGCCGGGCAGATGGGCGCGTTCGGTTTAAAACATCGTGCGCGTGCGCTGGCACAGGAGAATCAGGTGCCGCTGCTGCCGGGCAGTGGTTTGCTGACTTCGCTGGACGAAGCGCGAATGATGGCAGAGGAGATTGGCTATCCGGTGATGCTGAAAAGCACCGCCGGTGGCGGCGGTATTGGCATGCAGCGCTGTGATGATGCCGAACAGCTCAATGCGGCGTTTACGCGTGTTAAACGACTGGCAGGCAATAATTTCGCCGACGATGGCGTATTTTTAGAGAAGTTTATCGCCCGTGCGCGCCACATCGAAGTGCAGATTTTTGGCGATGGGGCTGGCAACGTGATTGCCCTTGGCGAGCGTGACTGCTCTGCTCAGCGCCGCAACCAAAAAGTGCTGGAAGAGACGCCCGCGCCGGGGTTGAGCGAGGCAGTGCGCGCCGAGCTACAAGCAACTGCGGTGCGACTGGTGCGTGCGGTCAACTACCGCAGCGCGGGCACCGTGGAGTATGTCTACGATGATGCCAGCCAACAGTTCTGGTTTCTTGAAGTGAACACCCGTTTGCAGGTGGAGCACGGCGTCACTGAAATGGTGTATGGCGTGGATTTGGTACGCTGGATGGTGGAGCTGGCACAACAAACGTTACCGCCGCTGCACACCTTATCGACCGAAGCGCAAGGCCATGCGATTCAGGTGCGCCTGTACGCTGAAGACCCGGCCAAACAGTTCCAGCCCAGTGCCGGTTTGCTCAGTCACGTCCAGTTACCGACGGAAAGTGAGGACGCCACGCTGCGCATTGACAGCAGCGTGGAAACCGGCATGGAAGTATCGCCGTTCTACGATCCGATGCTGGCGAAAGTGATTGTGCATGCGGCCAGCCGTGAGGTGGCATTGCGCAGTCTGGCACAGGTGCTGGACGCCACCGAGCTGTACGGTATCGAAACCAATCTGCTGTGGTTGCGCCATCTCTGTTCCCTGCCGGAAGTGCAGCAGGGCCGCATCATCACCGCCACGTTGGGCGGCGTGCAGTGGCAACCGCCCACGCTGGATATCCTCAGCGGCGGCACCTTGACCACGGTGCAGGATGCGCCTGGCCGTGTCGGTTACTGGCATGTCGGTGTGCCGCCGTCTGGCCCGTTTGACAGCCGCGCGTTCCAGTTGGGTAATCGCTTATTGAATAACGACGCGCAGGCGGCGGGGCTGGAGATTACCTTACGCGGTCCCACGCTGCGTTTTAATCAGGCGTGCAGTTTTGTTCTGACCGGCGCACCGATTGCCGCGCAGCTGGATCTGCAGCCGTTAACGATGCATCAGATTGTCACCGCGCAGGCCGGGCAAACCCTGACGCTGGGCGATGTGAGAGAAGGGTGCCGCAGCTATCTGCTGCTGGCGGGCGGCTTGAATACGCCGCGCTATCTTGGCAGCCGCAGCACCTTTACGCTCGGCAAGTTTGGCGGTCACGCCGGGCGGGCTTTGCGGGCGGGCGATGTATTGCATCTTGCCGAACCGCAGGTGCTGGCAACGGCAGACTTGCCTCGCGAGTTGGTGCCGGAACTCAACGGCGAATGGCAGCTGCGGGTGATTTACGGCCCGCACGGCGCACCGACCTTCTTTACCGATGATGACATCGAGGCGTTCTTTGCCGCCGAGTGGCAGGTGCATTATAACTCCAGCCGTACCGGCATTCGCCTGATCGGACCGAAACCGACCTGGGCGCGCAGCGACGGCGGTGAAGCGGGCATGCATCCTTCCAATATTCACGACAACGCCTATGCCTTTGGCACGGTGGATTTTACCGGCGATATGCCGGTGATCCTCGGCCCGGACGGTCCTTCGCTCGGTGGCTTTGTCTGCCCGGCCACGGTGATCGAAGCCGATCTGTGGAAGCTGGGACAGCTCAAAGCAGGGGATCGCGTGCGCTTCCTGCCGATCGATCTCAGCAGTGCGGATCAACTGGCGCAGGCAGAGCGTGAAGCGATCATCAAACTGCAATCCGTACCGCTTACAGTGAACGCTGCGCTGCCCCTTATTGATCCACTATTGCACCATCAGGCGGCAGAAAATGGCCGCCCATCGCTCAGTGTGCGTGCAGCAGGTGACCGTTTTCTGCTGGTAGAGTATGGCGATTTGATGCTGGATATCGCCCTGCGTTTCCGCGTGCACGCGCTGATGCAACAGCTGGAAGCCCATTCTCTGCCGGGTCAGCTGGAATTAACGCCGGGCATCCGTTCGCTACAGGTGCATTACGACGCACAACACTGTGTGAGAAGTGAGCTGTTGGCGCAAATTTTGCACATTGATCATGCGCTGGGCGACCTCAGCGAGGCCGCTGTGCCCTCGCGTACTGTGTGGTTACCGCTCAGCTGGGACGATGCGGCCTGCCGTGAGGCGATAACCCGCTACAGTCAGTCGGTACGCCCCAATGCGCCGTGGTGCCCTAGCAATATAGAATTTATCCGCCGCATCAATGGTCTGGCCAGCATTGATGAGGTGAAGGAGATCGTGTTCAGCGCCGCCTATCTGGTGATGGGGCTGGGCGATGTCTATCTCGGTGCGCCCGTGGCGACGCCGCTCGACCCGCGTCATCGCCTGGTGACCACGAAGTACAATCCGGCGCGCACCTGGACAGCAGAAAACTCGGTAGGTATTGGCGGCGCTTACATGTGCGTCTATGGCATGGAAGGGCCGGGCGGTTATCAGTTTGTCGGGCGCACCATGCAGATGTGGAACCGCGATCGACAAACCTCGGCCTTCACACAGCCGTGGCTGCTGCGCTTCTTTGATCAAATCCGTTTTTATCCGGTCAGCGCCGAGGAATTGCTCAGCATTCGCGAGCGTTTCCCGTGGGGTGACTATCCGCTGCGGAGCGAAGAGGGCGAATTCCGCCTTGCAGATTATCAGGCGATGCTGGTGGAGCAGGCGGAGGAAATCGACGCCTTCCAGCAGCAACGTCAGCAGGCTTTTGACTGTGAACTGGCGTGCTGGCGAGCAGAAGGGCAATTCACCTTCGACAGTCAGCTGCAGGAACAGAGTATTGAAGAGATTACGGTGCCTGCAAGGTGTAGCCCGGTAGAGAGCCAGGTGGCGGGCAGCGTGTGGCAATGGTTGGTTGACGAAGGCAGTGAGATTGAAGCGGGTGCCACGGTAGGCATTCTCGAATCTATGAAGATGGAAATCCCGATCGTGGCGCCAGTCAGTGGAAAAATCCATAGTTTCTATCGGCAGGCTGGGCAGCAAGTGCAGGCGGGTCAGTTACTTATGGTGATCGATCCTTCTGCGGCATAAGTAAGAATAAAAAATAATCAGTAATCAGGCAGCAAAGCCGGGGATTTGACCCATAATTAGTAACCCGGCTGATTGTTGCATTGCCATGACATCTTTTCGCAGTGTGCAACAGGCTGTGTCCCGTAACGGTTTAATAAAAAATCGAAAAGACCGCTGCGGGATACAGCCTGACTTGGCCGGGTTTCAGCGCCTGGTGGCGCTTACCTCTCTACTTTCACGTGCTTCATAGTGAGTTTTAAGGAGTTCTCTATGGAAATAAAAGATCCAATGGTCGAGTTATTGAGTAGCCTTGAGCAGATTGTTTTGACACGTGATGCACAGCCTTCCGTATCAGAAATTACACTCAACGCAGTATCCGTTCCCGAGCCACAGCGTTTACGCGAAATGACCGGCATGCAGGTGGATGAGTTCGCCCGCGTGATGGGGGTGAGCGTTTCATCTGTAAAAAGTTGGGAGGCGCAACGCACGCGCCCATCCGCTACGGCACGTAAACTGATGAAACTGCTGCAAGCGAATCCCTACCTGGGGCGGCAGTTGCTCGAGTAAAAAGACTATCGGTTCTCTGACCCGCCTGCACGGCGGGTTTTTTTTAGCTCAATCCGCCGTATTTCGCCGCCTGTTTCACAAACCAACTCTCTGGCACGCTGTGTGGTGGCTGCGCCAGCTGATCAATGCCTTGCTGAATGATCTGCTCTGCCTGCTGCCACAATTGCGGATCGCCCTGGTTCAACAACTGAATCTGGATCTGTTTTTCAATCAGGTAGATACGTGCAAAGTCGGGATCGAAATGCACAATGGCGCGGGTGTTGTCGATGATATCGGCCAGCTTGATGGTTTGCGCATCGGGACAGGCTTCGGCGGTATGGCGGAAGTGCGCCAGTTTGCGGGCGGCGCGGTTTTTCGCCTCAGGCTGCGCGCTGTCAGTCAGCATGTCGACCAACTGCGCGACGCGCTGTCCAAAATGGCTTTCAATGTCCTG
Organism: Pantoea sp. Seng; assembly: GCF_009829935.1. NCBI lineage: Bacteria > Pseudomonadati > Pseudomonadota > Gammaproteobacteria > Enterobacterales > Erwiniaceae > Pantoea > Pantoea sp. Seng. The sequence continues at coordinate 153,255 of NZ_SZZV01000007.1, forward strand.
TAACGTGCTCGGGGTATCTTCCACGGTGTCATGCAGCCAGGCGGCGGCAATCATTTGTTCATCATCGGTGACGCTGCGCACCAGTTCGGCCACCGCAGCCGGGTGCACGATGTAAGGCTCATCGGTGTATTTGCGACGCTGACCCGCAGCAGCATGTGCCTGCGTGGCATAACGGCGCGCTTGCTCTTCCAGTGAATCACGCATCTTTAACACTCCGGAATAAAGTTGCTTGCAATTATCTAGCGCGCTATCTATATTGAATCGCATGAACAGTAATCAAGATGACAAAAAAGTGCAGCAGACGCCACTCCAGGTTGATCAACACCTCTGCTTCGCGCTCTATTCGGCGAATCTGGCGATGCACAAGGTTTATCGCCAGCTGCTTGCTGAGCTGGAGATTACCTATCCGCAATATCTGGTGATGCTGGTGCTGTGGAATCAGGATGATGTGACCGTATCGGAGATTGGCGAGCAGTTGTTCCTTGATTCAGCCACGCTGACGCCGCTGCTGAAACGCTTAGAAGCCGCGGGTTTGTTACGCCGTCAGCGTTCGCGTCGCGATGAGCGCCAGGTGGTGGTGACCCTGACCGATGAAGGTCGTGCGCTGCGTGAACGAGCACAAAGCATTCCCGAGGCGATTCGCTGTGCCACCGCCTGTGACGATGACACCTTGATTGCTTTGAAAAATCAGCTGGACGATTTGCGCACCAATCTGAACCGCGCCAAATAAAGCATTTTGGATGTCGCCATTGCGGCATCCTGGATATCAACGTCAAAACTGCGCATGGATATATAGTGCGCGATTATATCGTGAATAATGAGGTTATCATGTCTTTAGATAAAGTTGTTTATACCGCAAAAGCCAAAGCCACCGGCGGCCGTGATGGTCGTGCCACTTCTTCTGATAACGTGCTGGATGTGAAGCTGGGCGTGCCAAAAGAGATGGGCGGCGCAGGCGGCGAAGTCACTAACCCAGAGCAGCTGTTCGCCGCGGGTTACTCAGCGTGCTTCCTCGGTGCGATGAAGTTTGTGGCTGGCCGTGACAAAATCACCATGCCAAAAGATGCGTGGATTGAAGGCGAAGTCGGTATCGGCCCAATTCCAACCGGTTTTGGTATCGAAGCTAAACTGAACATCCACCTGCCAGAGATGGATGCAGCCGAAGCGCAGAAACTGGTGGATGCGGCACACATTGTTTGCCCGTACTCTAACGCCACGCGCGGCAACATTGATGTGACTCTGAATATCATCAACTAAGGTCGCTGCCAGTCCAAAGAGAGGCTCCATCAGGGGCCTTTTATCATTTTATGGGGTCAGATCAATTATTGTCTGGTCTTACCATTGGTTAAATGTTCTACTGCTGCGCTGCATGCGCCTTCATTGCCGTTCCGGTTCAGATTCGTCCCGTTCCTGCTCGTTGCTTGCGCTTTTCTCGCTCACGGACGAACTCTATTGATTTTAAATAGTCCCATTTAAGGTTGGTTTATTGACACCGGGTCAGGAATGAATAAGTAAATGAATTATATCAAAACGTTAACGCAGCAAAAGCTGTCGCTGTTGCTTGCGCTCTATCTCGGCATCTTGTTGAATTTGCCAATTTTTTATCGCCGATTTGACGGCTTCCTAACGAAATCCACCCTCTCTAACTGGCTTTCTGCGGTCGCAGAAGTGACCGCTGCGGTGCTGCTGACGTTTTTCCTGATGCGTCTGCTATCGCTGGGCGGTAAGTGGGTTTATCGCATCCTTGCCACGTTAACCGTGGTAATTTCCGTGGCTGCCGCCTATTACATGGCTTTCTTTAATGTGGTGATCGGCTACGGCATCGTGGCCTCAGTGATGACCACTGATGTCGATCTCTCTAAAGAAGTGGTCGGCATGCGCTTTGTGCTGTGGATGGTGCTGGTCAGCGCGCTGCCGCTGCTGCTGATTTGGCGTAATAACCTTAGCCAGACCTTGATTGAGCAATTGAAAACGCCGGGCCAGCGTCTGAAGCCTGCGCTGATCATGCTGTTGAGCGTAGCGCTGGTGTGGTTGCCGATTCGCTACTTCGACAAACTGCAAAAAGTGAATGAAGAGATCACCAATATCGACCTGCCAAGTTACGGCGGGGTGGTGGCGCACTCGTATTTGCCTTCTAACTGGATTGCGGCGCTAGGTCTGTTTGCCTGGACCAAAGTCGATGAAGAGATGGATGGGGCGGAACTGCTCGATCCAGCGAAGAAGTTTACTTACGTGGCACCGCCGGGCATTGATGATACCTATGTGGTGTTTGTGATTGGCGAGACCACGCGCTGGGACCACATGGGTTTGCTGGGCTATGACCGCGATACCACGCCGAAGCTTTCTAAAGAGAAAAACCTGGTGGCGTTCCGCGGTGAGTCTTGCGATACCGCCACTAAGCTGTCGCTGCGCTGCATGTTCGTGCGCGAGGGCGGCACCATGGATAATCCTGGCCGCACGCTGAAAGAGCAGAACGTTTTTGCGGTGATGAAGGAGCTGGGCTTTACCTCTGAGCTGTTCGCCATGCAGAGTGAAGTGTGGTTCTACGATAACGCCGATGTGAATAATTTCTCGTTCCGTGAGCAGATTGGTTCTGAGAAGCGTAATCAGGGTAAAGCGGTGGATGACATGCTGCTGGTGCCAGAACTGCAGGCCTCGCTGCAACGTTTCCCGAAAGGTAAGCATCTGGTGGTGTTGCACACTAAGGGTTCGCATTATCTGTATTCACAGCGCTATCCGCGCAGCTTCGCCCGTTATCAGCCGGAATGTATGGGCGTGGATGAGACCTGTAGTAAAGCGCAGTTGATCAATGCTTATGACAACTCGATTCTTTACGTCGATACCATGCTGGATAGCGTGCTCGATCAGCTGCGTGATAAGAAGGCGATTGTGTTTTATGCCGCCGATCATGGTGAGTCGATCAGCGATAATATGCACTTACACGGCACGCCGCGTGAGATGGCGCCGCCGGAGCAGTTCCGCGTGCCGATGATGGTTTGGGCCTCTGATAAATATCTCGAAGATCCCACCAACCGCAGTAACTTCGAGCGTTTGCAGGCGCAGCAGCGCGTAGGGAAAACCCATCGTCATGTTGAGTTGTTCGATACCATTTTAGGCTGCCTGGGCTACAGTTCGCCGGATGGCGGGATTAAAGCGGCGAATAACTGGTGTCAGGCACCAGCGGCGACGCCTGCTAAAGCGTTGTAAGGGTTTTCTGGAAGGTGTTGAGCGGCTGGGCTTTTTGCGGCGCTGTTTGCTTTCCAGGCGATCGGGCGGATTTTACGGAAAAGGGATTGACGCTCCCAAGGGGGAGCAGTAATATTCGCCCCCATCGGCGAGTAGCGCAGCTTGGTAGCGCAACTGGTTTGGGACCAGTGGGTCGGAGGTTCGAATCCTCTCTCGCCGACCATATTTGAAGAAACCTGCTTGAAAAAGCAGGTTTTTTTTCGTCTGTCGATCGCGGAGTCGGTGCAGCCAGGAGTGAATACGGGGCCGCTGCGTAAAGTCGCTGTCTCGTCCCTGATCGCTCGACACACGCCATCCATGGCGTGTAACGCTTTACTCCGCGGCCCCGCATTCCCTCCTTCGTTTGATTCTGTGCTTGCTTTAGGAAGCGAACATTCGGCTTTGTGCGTGCTGTCATAAAGAAAACATGCTGTTGCTTAGATGCGTGCTGTTTTTCAAAACAGCGGCATCATTGCTGATGAGCGATGGGAAGGCGGCTCGGGGAGCAAAGCGTTCGCCGCAGGGATGCGGCGACCGAGGCTACAGGGATGTATTTACGCCGTCTTTGCGATCGAGCCGCCTTCCCTGAGCAGCGCACCATTTAAAAGCGATGCTGTTTGCACCTAACCTTAGAATTCACCCATCCCATCCGACAAATCACATTTACCCGCCATTATTCCCACTTTACCGACTCGACCCCTCACGCAATCAACCCTGCACGCTTAATTCGCGACACATTCTTCTTATGACCGATTAATGCTTTTTGCTGATTTCTTATGCCATTACACCAGCATATTTCGCTGCCTGAACGTCATAACGCACGACGAATCGTTCAGTTATTCGACGTTTACCAATAACTTTTGTGTGTTTTTTAGCGGTGATAATCACTGTCATTTGACTGTATAGCCAGACAATCACGCGGCATTGCGCGCTTTATCACCTTTTTAAATTTTGGCTCAGCGCAATAACCCTGTTTTTTATCGTTGCTTGCACTTACTCACACTCTGTGTAAATAACCCCACCTTGTATTGACGTTCTTTGCAACTGTTGACAAATTGATGCGTCAATAACATGCAGAGTAGGGCGATTCTGAGGAGCCATTGGCTATCGGATGACAAAAAAAACCACTCGCATGCTGCCCGAACCGCATAAAAAAATTCAGAGGTCGGGCGACGCACACAACATCACATCACAATGGAGCAAAACATGATCAACTCCCTGGCTAAATCCAGGATGCTGAAGGTCGGTCTTAGCCTGATTGCTATGACTGTTGCCGCGGGTGTCCAGGCGAAAACCCTTGTATATTGTTCAGAAGGTTCGCCGGAAGGCTTCAACCCACAGCTCTTCACATCGGGTACCACTTACGATGCCAGCTCCGTGCCGATCTACAACCGTCTGGTTGAGTTCAAAACCGGTACTACCGAGCTGCAGCCTGGCCTGGCTGAAAAATGGGACGTTAGCGAAGATGGTAAAACCTATACCTTCCATCTGCGTAAAGGCGTGAAGTGGCAAACCACCAAAGACTTTAAGCCAACGCGTACCTTCAACGCTGACGACGTCGTGTTCTCCTTCGAGCGCCAGCTCGACAAAAACAACAAGTACCACGGTGTATCGGGCGGCAGCTACGAATACTTCGAAGGTATGGATATGCCGAAGCTGATCGAGAAAATCGAGAAAGTTGACGACTACACCGTACGCTTCACCCTGAGCCGTCCTGAAGCACCGTTCATTGCTGACCTCGGCATGGACTTCGCCTCGATCCTGTCAAAAGAGTATGCGGACAACATGCTGAAAGCCGGCACGCCAGAGAAGCTGGACCTCAATCCAGTGGGCACCGGTCCATTCGTGCTGCAGCAGTATCAGAAAGATTCTCGCATTCTGTATAAAGCCAACCCGGACTTCTGGGGCACCAAGCCGAAGATTGATCGTCTGGTGTTCTCTATCACGCCTGATGCGTCTGTGCGTTACGCCAAACTGCAGAAGGGTGAGTGCCAGGTGATGCCGTACCCGAACCCGGCTGACATCGCCAGCATGAAGAAAGATGACAAAATTAACCTGATGGAGCAGCCTGGTCTGAACGTCGGTTACCTGTCATTCAACACCGAGAAAAAACCGCTGGATAACGTGAAAGTGCGTCAGGCACTGACCATGGCGGTGAACAAACAAGCCATCATCGACGCTGTGTATCAGGGCGCTGGCCAGGCCGCGAAAAACCTGATCCCACCAACAATGTGGGGCTACAACGACGATGTGAAAGATTACGCTTACGATCCTGCCAAAGCGAAAGAGCTGCTGAAAGAAGCCGGCATGCCGGATGGTTTCTCTATCGACCTGTGGGCGATGCCGGTACAGCGTCCTTACAACCCGAACGCCCGTCGTATGGCGGAAATGGTTCAGGCTGACTGGGCGAAAATTGGCGTGAAAGCCAAGATCGTCACCTTCGAGTGGGGCGAGTACCTGAAACGCGCCAAAGCCGGTGAACACCAGACTGTCATGATGGGCTGGACCGGTGACAATGGGGATCCGGACAACTTCTTCGCCACCCTGTTTAGCTGTGCCGCCGCCAAAGACGGCTCTAACTACTCACGCTGGTGCTACAAGCCGTTTGAAGATCTGATTCAGCCTGCACGTGCTGAAGCCGATCACAACAAACGTATTGAGCTCTACAAACAGGCTCAGGTAGTGATGCATGACCAGGCTCCGGCGCTGATTATTGCTCACTCCACCGTGTATGAGCCGGTGAGCAAGAAAGTGACTGGCTATGTGGTTGATCCATTAGGTAAACATCACTTCGAAAACGTCGATATCCAGGAATAACCTTTCGGATTATCGCGGTCTGGGCCAGCGCTGCTGGCCCTCGGGCGGCACCTTTGCCGCCCGGTCTCCGCACTTTTTTTCCGGCTAATTTCTTATATTGAAGCGCTTCTTGCGTCGCGTCCGGCATTGTCGGCTGCGTGTTGTGAGCAATGTAGTCCCTGGCGGCAACGCCACGGGAAATGACTGAGAATCCGGCTTATGCTGCAATTCATACTCCGACGTCTGGGCCTTGTCATCCCAACGTTCATCGGTATTACCTTACTGACCTTTGCGTTTGTCCATCTGATCCCCGGTGACCCGGTGCTGATCATGGCTGGCGAACGCGGTATCTCTCCCGAGCGTCACGCCCAGCTGATGGCCCAATTTGGCCTCGACCAGCCGATGTGGAAACAGTACATCACCTACATTAATGGTGTGCTGCACGGCGATCTCGGCATCTCGCTGAAAAGCCGCATCCCGGTATGGGATGAGTTCGTCCCTCGTTTCAAAGCCACGCTGGAACTCGGCATCTGCGCGATGCTCTTCGCGATTGCGGTGGGCATTCCGGTTGGCGTGCTGGCGGCGGTAAAACGCGGTTCGGTGTTTGACCACACTGCAGTGGGCATCTCCCTGACCGGTTACTCCATGCCGATTTTTTGGTGGGGCATCATGCTGATCATGCTGGTATCGGTGCAGCTCAACCTGACACCGGTATCCGGGCGTGTCAGTGACACGATTTTCCTTGATGACAGCCACCCACTCACCGGTTTTATGCTGATTGATACGCTGCTGTGGGGTGAAGAGGGCGATTTCAAAGATGCGGTGATGCACATGATTTTGCCGGCCATTGTGCTGGGCACTATCCCGCTGGCGGTGATCGTGCGTATGACGCGTTCTTCAATGCTGGAAGTGCTGGGTGAAGATTATATCCGCACTGCGCGCGCTAAAGGCCTGACGCGTATGCGCGTCATCGTAGTGCATGCACTGCGCAACGCGATGCTGCCGGTGGTAACGGTTATTGGTTTGCAGGTCGGCACCCTGCTGGCCGGTGCGATTCTGACAGAAACCATCTTCTCGTGGCCGGGACTGGGTCGCTGGCTAATCGAAGCATTGCAGCGCCGTGACTATCCGGTGGTGCAGGGCGGCGTATTGCTGGTGGCAATTCTGATCATCGTGGTCAACCTGCTGGTTGATCTGTTGTACGGCGTGGTCAATCCGCGCATTCGACATAAGAAATAAGGGGGGCATCATGACAACTGTTGATCCCGCAAGCGTAAGCGCTGCACCCAAGCCGATGACCCCGATTCAGGAATTCTGGCACTACTTCAAACGCAATAAAGGCGCGGTGATTGGCCTGGTTTACATCATTCTGATGCTGCTGATCGCCATCTTCGCCGATGTGCTGGCGCCGCATGCGCCGTCAGAGCAGTTCCGTGATGCGCTGCTGCATCCGCCGGTGTGGCAGGAAGGCGGCAGCTGGAAATTTATCTTTGGCACCGATGACGTGGGCCGTGATGTGCTGTCACGCCTGATGTTCGGCGCACGTTTATCGCTGCTGGTTGGCTGTCTGGTGGTAGTGCTGTCGCTGATCCTTGGCGTGGTGTTTGGTCTGATGGCAGGTTACCTCGGCGGCGTCGTCGACGCGGTGATCATGCGTCTGGTGGATATCATGCTGGCGCTGCCAAGCCTGCTGCTGGCATTGGTGCTGGTGGCGATCTTTGGGCCGTCGATTGTCAACGCCTCGTTGGCGATTACTTTCGTCGCGCTGCCGCACTATATCCGTCTGACGCGCGCAGCGGTGCTGGTGGAAGTAAACCGCGATTACGTCACCGCTTCCAGCGTGGCGGGTGCCGGCACGCTGCGCCAGATGTTTGTCAATATTCTGCCTAACTGCCTGGCACCGCTAATCGTGCAAGCATCATTAGGCTTCTCCAACGCCATCCTCGATATGGCGGCGTTGGGCTTTCTCGGAATGGGGGCGCAACCGCCAACGCCGGAGTGGGGCACCATGCTCTCCGACGTGTTGCAGTATGCGCAAAGTGCCTGGTGGGTAGTGACGTTCCCTGGTGTCGTCATCCTGCTCACCGTGCTGGCATTCAACCTCATGGGCGATGGTTTGCGTGATGCACTCGACCCGAAACTCAAGCAGTAAAGAGGCACCGAGATGGCACTATTAAATGTAGAAAAACTGTCGGTGCACTTCGGCGACGAAAAAACACCGTTCCGTGCAGTAGACCGTATCAGCTACCAGGTTGAACAAGGCCAGGTGGTGGGGATTGTGGGTGAATCCGGCTCGGGTAAGTCGGTCAGCTCGCTGGCGATTATGGGCCTGATTGATTATCCCGGTCGTGTGATGGCGGAAAAGCTGGAGTTCAACCAGCGCGACTTGCAGAAGATCTCTGAAAAAGAGCGCCGCCAGTTGGTGGGCGCAGAAGTGGCGATGATCTTCCAGGACCCGATGACCAGCCTCAACCCGTGCTACACCGTGGGCTTCCAGATCATGGAAGCGCTGAAGGTGCATCAGGGCGGCAGCAAAAGCACGCGCCGTCAGCGTGCTATCGACCTGCTGGATCAGGTCGGTATTCCCGATCCGGCATCGCGTCTTGATGTTTATCCGCATCAGTTGTCGGGCGGTATGAGCCAGCGCGTGATGATCGCCATGGCGATCGCCTGCAAACCTAAGCTGCTGATTGCTGATGAACCGACAACTGCACTGGATGTGACCATTCAGGCGCAAATCATCGAACTGCTGCTGGAGTTGCAGAAGCAGGAGAACATGGCGCTGATCCTGATTACCCACGATTTGGCGCTGGTGGCAGAAGCCGCGCAGCACATCATCGTGATGTACGCCGGACAGGTGGTGGAAAGCGGGAAAGCGGTGGATATCTTCAAAGCCCCGCGTCATCCCTACACCCAAGCGCTGCTGCGCGCGTTGCCGGAGTTTGCCGCAGATAAAGCGCGTCTGGCTTCGCTGCCGGGTGTGGTGCCGGGCAAATATGATCGTCCTACCGGCTGTCTGCTCAATCCGCGCTGTCCGTATGTGACCGAACGCTGCCGTCGTGAAGAACCTGAACTGCGTGACATTCCGGGTCGCCAGTCTAAATGCCATTTCCCACTGGATGATGCCGGGAGACCGACTTATGAGTCTTGATAACACTAAGCAGGATTACCTGCTGCAGGCGATCGACCTGAAAAAACACTACCCGGTGAAGAAAGGGCTGTTTGGCCAGGAGCGTCTGGTGAAAGCGCTGGATGGCGTCTCGTTCAACCTTGAACGCGGCAAAACGCTGGCGGTGGTCGGTGAGTCGGGCTGTGGTAAATCCACACTTGGTCGCTTGCTGACCATGATTGAAACGCCAACCGAGGGCCAGCTCTACTGGCATGGTCAGGATTTGCTGAAGCACGATCCGCAGGCGCAAAAGCTGCGTCGTCAGAAAATCCAGATCGTGTTCCAGAACCCGTATGGCTCACTCAATCCGCGTAAGAAAATCAGCCAGATTCTCGAAGAGCCGTTATTGATTAACACTTCGCTGAGTAAAGCGGAACGCCGTGAGAAGACGCTGGAGATGATGGCGAAGGTGGGCCTGAAAACCGAGCACTACGATCGCTATCCGCATATGTTTTCCGGTGGCCAGCGTCAGCGTATCGCCATTGCGCGTGGTTTGATGCTCGATCCCGATGTGCTGATTGCCGATGAACCGGTTTCTGCGCTCGACGTTTCCGTACGTGCGCAGGTGCTGAACCTGATGATGGATTTGCAGCAGGATTTGGGTTTGTCGTATGTGTTCATTTCTCATGATTTGTCGGTGGTGGAGCATATCGCTGACGAAGTGATGGTGATGTATTTAGGTCGTTGCGTTGAGCGCGGCGGTAAAGAGGCCATTTTCAGCAATCCGCGTCATCCTTATACGCAGGCCTTGTTGTCAGCCACGCCGCGTTTGAATCCAGATGAGCGTCGTGAAAGGATTAAATTGACCGGCGAACTGCCAAGTCCACTCAATCCGCCGCCGGGCTGTGCGTTTAACGCGCGCTGCCGCCGCCGCTTTGGTACCTGCGTCCAGTTGCAGCCCAAACTTAAGCAATATGGCGAGCAGCAAATTGCCTGTTTCGCGGTGGATCAGGACGAGAATCAGCCAGTGGGCGTGTAATTAACAACGCCAGAAATGAATGAAGGCTCCTGCGGGAGCCTTTATTTTTTCCTGCGTTATACTTCAGGAATGCTAACAAGAAAAATGTTTCTGCCAGAACCGCCAGGAAATGTATTACTCCAGTGCATCAGTAATCGATTGGTCCTGATTAGGAGGGAGAATCGTTAAGGCAAATTCTGAATAGCGTCAGGATTATGTGAGTGTAATCACACAGCTGTTAAATCCGTAACTTGAACCACTTTCTCATCATATCAGTAGCTTAGGTGAATGTTTTTGCCGTTATTATTTCAGTTAATCGATATTAATAAATCTCCGGCCTTAAATATCTGCACGCTTTTTGCATTGCCAGATTTTCAATCATATTGATAAAAGTCTTTTGTTGAATACGCCGTTTTTATAATCAGAATTCTCTCACTCTCTTTTAATGTGTGTGATATATTCGCGGAAAATTCCCTCCCGCTTTTACAGGCTCTGATCATGAAGAATTACGACGATCTGCAGCGTTTTAAAGAAAAGACCAAAACGCTTGATATCGCTTTTAAGGACATGTCTGGGCAATCGCAGGAAGCGGATCACAGCCAGTGGGCGATCATACGCCAATTAGCGAACGATAATGAGCCAGACCTGGGTAGCGGCCAACGTATTGATCTGCCACAGCCACAGCCGATTCGCGGCAATGAGTTCAGCGCGCCCGCAGCGCCGATGCAGAGTGCGCCAGCAGCAATTTCCTCTGCGGCCAGCTCTTCACGCAGTTCAATTCCCGACAGCCTGGCGGCCACTGCGCCTACAGAACCTGCGCCATCCACGCCGCCTGCGGGAGTCTCATCACTTTTCCCGCCTGCACCAGCGGCTAAACCGGCGCCTTCTGTGATCTCACAGGCACCGAAAGCGACCCATGTTGAGCGGCAGGCCACGACGTCGCTGTTTCCACCGCCGCCAGCGAAACCGGCGGCTGCACCTTTATCTGCATCCGCACCTATCGCTGCGGTACCTACCGTGACGCCGGCTCCCGCACCTGTAGCGAACCCTGCTCCAGCGCCTTTAGACTCACCGATTGCCGCGACATCGGCTGAAGCGCCGCAGGCTACTACAACGTTCAGTGCGCCCGCGTCTACCTTCACCGCTCCGGTTGAACCGGCGCGTCCGGCAGCTTCTGCACCCTCACGTTTTGGTGCCCTGTTCCGCTCGCGTGCGACGGAACCTGCTCATCTTTCAAAAGAAACACCCTTAAAACCGCTATTGGAGAAGATTGCGCTATGCCGTTAGTTTGTGTGTGCTCGCCAAAAGGGGGAGTAGGGAAAACCACCATGGCGGCCAACCTTGCATGGAGCCTGGCTCGCGCTGGCAGCAAGGTGTTGGCAATCGATTTCGATGTCCAGAACGCCTTGCGTCTGCATTTTGGTGTGCCACTGCACGATGGTCGCGGCTTTGTTGCGCGTTCTGAAGAGCAGGCTGACTGGAGCCAATCCATCCTCACCACCGGCGGTAATATTTTCGTCATGCCTCATGGCGATGTGACCGAAGATCAGCGTGAGCGTTTTGAAGAGAACCTGATTAAAGATCCGCATTTCCTGCGCCGCGGTCTGGACACAGTTTTAAATTATCCGGGACTGGTGATTATTGCCGATTTCCCGCCAGGCCCTGGTCCTGCACTTAAAGCCATGGCCGCTTTGGCCGATATGCATCTAGTGGTGATGCTGGCAGATACCGCCTCGGTCTCTTTACTGCCGCAAATTGAAAATGACCGCATGATAGGTAAGCCGCTCAATAATAAGCGTGGTCACTATTTCGTACTTAATCAAAGTGACAATCGCCGCAATATTAGTCGCGAAGTCACCGGCTTTATGCAGCAGCGTTTGGGCGAAAATTTATTAGGCGTGGTGCATCGTGATGAAAGCGTCGCGGAAGCCAATGCTTCACAACAATCAGTTTATGATTTCAGCCCGGCATCAGCCGCAGCCTTTGATATTGAACTGGTGGCGAAGCGCGTAGCCAATATCCTGAATATTACTGTGGGTAACGGTGAAGTTCAGGCACCTATCCGCAGCCATTATTAATCGCCAGGCATTTGCCTGGCGGTATTAGCAATAATAACAACACAGCTTCTTTAGGGTGAATCATGAGTAAACTCGGGTTTTACCTGCTGCTGCTGGTGCTTGCACCTGTGGCTGCGGTAATCGTCATCACGCCTATGGACAGCCAAAAACAATATATTTTTGGCTTAATCAGCATCGGGATGATGTTTTTACTGGGCTTCAGCAAAAGCCGCAAAATAACTGTCATCATGGTTATCCTTTCTGCGCTGATGTCGACCCGATATATCTGGTGGCGCACCACGGAGACGCTGCAGTTTAATTCCGAGATTGAAGCGATTCTCGGCATCGGCTTATATCTGGCCGAACTGTATGTCTGGCTGATTCTGATTCTCGGCTTCCTGCAAACCACCTGGCCATTAAAACGCACCATTGAACCGTTGCCGGACGATACCAGCCTGTGGCCTACCGTTGACGTCTATGTCCCGACCTATAACGAAAGCCTCGACGTAGTGCGTGATACCGTGCTGGCGGCGCAGTGCATCGATTATCCGCGTGACAAGCTCAAGGTCTATCTGCTGGATGACGGCAAGCGCAGCGAGTTTGCGGTTTTTGCCGCCGATGTAGGGGTGGGCTATATCACCCGTGACGACAACAGTCATGCGAAAGCCGGTAACCTCAACCATGCGATGAAAATCACCAAGGGTGAGCTGATCTGCATCTTTGACTGTGACCACGTCGCCACCCGTACCTTCCTGCAGGCGACCGTCGGTCCGTTCCTGAACGATCCCAAGCTGGCGCTGTTGCAGACGCCACACTATTTCTATTCACCGGACCCGTTTGAACGTAACCTGCGTGCAGCGCGTACCATTCCGAACGAAGGCGCGCTGTTCTACGGCCCGGTTCAGCAGGGTAACGACAACTGGAACGCCACCTTCTTCTGCGGTTCCTGTGCGGTGATTCGCCGTAGCGCGCTGGAAGAGATTGGTGGCTTTGCGGTGGAAACCGTGACCGAAGATGCGCACACCGCATTGAAAATGCAGCGTTTAGGTTGGGGTTCAGCCTTCCTGGCGATTCCGCTGGCTGCCGGTTTGGCCACCGAACGTCTCGGTCTGCACGTGGTTCAGCGTAACCGCTGGGCGCGTGGCATGACGCAGATCTTCCGTGTGGATAATCCGCTGTTTGGCCGTGGTCTGAAATGGCAGCAGCGTCTCTGCTACCTCAACGCCATGCTGCACTTCCAGTTCGGTCTGCCGCGCGTGGCATTCCTGACCGCGCCGCTGGCGTACCTGCTGTTCAACCTGAACATTATTCACTCGTCGGCGTCGCTGATCTTCGCCTACGTATTGCCGCATCTGGTGATGTCGCTGTACGTCAACTCCCGCATGAACGGCAAGTTCCGTTACACCTTCTGGGGTGAAATCTACGAAACCGTGATGTGCTTCCACCTCGTGATCCCGACGTTGCTGACCATGCTGGCACCAAAGCGCGGTAAATTTAACGTAACGGATAAGGGGGGCCTGCTGGACCAGGGCTTCTTCGATTTCCACATCGTCCGCCCCCATGTGATTGTCGCGGTACTGCTGACCATTGGTATCGTCGCGGGTGTGGTGCGTGCTGTTGCGCATGACTACTTCGGCGTGGATCCTTATGTCATCGCTCTCAACGTCGGCTGGGCGGTGTTCAGCCTGATCATCCTGATGGCGGCGATTGCCGTGGCGCGCGAAACCAAGCAGGTACGTAAAACCATTCGTATCGAAGTGCAGATTCCGGCGGTGATTCACTACGCCAGCGGTATCTCATCACGCACCCAAACCAGCGACCTGTCGATGGGCGGCGCGCAACTGGATGCGCCGGACAACCGTCATGAGCATGATGAAATTGAAGAGATTGATCTGCTGCTGAAATCCGGTGCCATCACTATTCCGGTGAGCAAAATCTCCGGCGATGAAGAGACCATTCGTCTGCGCTTTGGTGATATGCCGCTATCGCGTCGTCGTGAGCTGGTGCGTGTGGTACTGGCGCGCGCCGATGCGTGGATCCAGCCCGAGTATAAGCAGGACAACCCGCTGGTATCGTTGGGCACTATTATTCGTACCGTATTTGAGCTGTTCTGGCTGACCTGGAAAGATCGCCGTGAGAAGCATAAGCGTGAAAACCAGTCGGCAGTGAAAGAGGACAGCGCAGTATGAAGAATTTGACGCAAACGTTGCTGGCAAGCTCGCTGGCGACGGCGCTGATGCTCGCCCCGGCCTGGGCAGAAACCCCTGCGGTAACGCAGGATAGTTCGGCCTTGTCCAACGTGCCGCCACCGCAAGGCATCCAGAGTGAAGCGGATGCCCAGTTGCAGCAGGCGGCGGGTGCAACACCTTATGCGCCCACTGAAAATGCACCAGCAACTGAAAATACTGCCCCGGCTGCGACGGATATGCCAGCAGCCAACGCCACGAACTCGGCTGCACCACAGACGGAGCCGCCTGCTACCACGCCAGCGCCAGAGATGGTGCTGCCTGATGTGGCACCTGCAGCATCAGTCGCCGCACCCGTGGTTTCCGCTTCTGCGATGCTCAATCAACCTATCAGCAGCACCATTTCCGTGGCGCAGATGGGCCAGCCGCAGGGCATCACCTTAACGGGCGGTCAGCTGCAATCGGGCATCGTGTTTACTCTGCCGAGCGATGAAGTGATCACCAACGCGCGTCTGAATTTGTCGCTGCGCGTTTCAGCAGCACTGGCGGCGCGTAATACCTCGTTGCAGCTGATGCTGAATGGTCAGCCGCTGGGCACTTTGCCGCTGGGTTCAAGCGACAGCGATGTCAGCGACTATCAGCTGGATATTCCAGCGGCGATGGTGGTCTCAAGCAACAACCTCAGCTTCAAAATTAACGATGCCGACAAACTGCTGTGCGAAAAAGAGAGTGCACAGCAGTATCAGGTGTCGATTCTGCCTAAAACCACGCTGAGCCTCGAAGGCCAGCAGTTGAATATCGGCACCAGCCTGCGCAACTTCCCGCGTCCGTTTATGGATGCGCAGCGTATGACGCCAGCCAGCGTGACCTTTGGCTTTGCCGCCAATGCCACGCCGGACAGCATCAGCGCGGCGGCGTTAGTGGCATCATGGATGGGTATTCAATCGGACTATCGCGGCATTCGTTTCCCGGTGGTGCGTGGCGATCTGCCTGAGCACAACGGCATTTTGATTGGTCATCCCGGTGAGAAGATCGGTTCTGTGACTTTACCTGCCACCAACGGTCCGCTGTTGCAGGTGATTGATAACCCGAACAACCCGGTTTACAAACTGCTGTTAGTTGTCGGTGCGGATGATGCTCAGCTGCGTCAGGCGGCAAACCGTTTGACCACGCAACCGCTGGCGACCGATGCCAGCAGCCTGAACGTGCAGCCGCAGCCGATTGGCCTGCGTAAGCCGTATGACGCGCCGCGCTGGATCAATACCACTCGTCCGGTGCGGTTGAGCGAGCTGCTGCGTAAAGATCAGAGTCTGACCACCACCGGCATCTGGCATGATGCGCTGAGCGTGAACTTCCGCGCGGCACCCGATTTGTTCATGTGGGATGGCGACACTATTCCGGTCGAGCTGCACTACCGCTTCCCGTCGGAAAGCTGGATTGATGAGAACAAATCGTTCCTCAACGTGATGCTTAACGGCACCTTCCTGCGCAACCTGACCGTAAACAAAGTCGGCTTGCTGGAGAGCGCCTGGCATCGTCTTGGCGGCGACGCCCGTCAGGAGCACTACACCCTGAAGCTGGAGCCGTATCTGATTTACGGTGATAACCAGCTGGCGTTGTACTTCAACATCAAACCGAAAGCGGACGCGCCATGTGGTGTGTTGCTCAACAACAACATCAAGAGCCGCATCGAAGATGATTCGTGGATCGATCTGAGCCACACGCGTCACTTCACCATGCTGCCGAACCTGTCGTACTTCGTTGGCGCATCATTCCCGTTCTCGCGTCTGGCGGACTTCTCGCAGACCACCTTGCTGCTGCCAGAAAAACCGACCGATGCAGAGATCTCCACGCTGCTGGATATGTCTTCACGTGCGGGTAACGCGACCGGTGTACCGCTGGTGCAGAATCAGGTGCTGTTTGGTTTGCCAAATGGTGGCACTAACCTGACACGCCTGCAGGACAGTGATCTGCTGGCGGTGAGCACCACTCAGAACAGTGAATTCAATCAGCAGATGCTGGCTAACACGCCCTATCAGACCAGCGGTAATACGTTGGGCGTGAAAGATCCGACGACCTGGGACAAGCTGCGTGGCTGGCTGACCGGCGACTGGAACCTTCAGCAGCTGGATGCCGATCGTTACTTCTCCTCCAACGAAGCGTGGCGTGGCTTTGTCAGCTACCGCTCGCCGTGGAATGCCGATCGCCTGGTGGTGATGACGGTGGCAACCAGCGATCAACAGCTGCTGCGTTTGCATGAAGATCTCAACTCGGCGCGCATTAACGCGGGCATTCGTGGCGATACCGCCATCATCACTGATGAAAACGGTATTCGCAGTTTCCGCGTCGGTCCACAGTTCCCGAGTGGCGAAATGCCGTGGTACATGATGGTGGTGTGGTATGCCAACCAGCATTCGGTGCTGATGGCGCTGGCCGCTCTGGTGCTGGCAACGCTGGTCGGCGGTAGCGCATGGGCGATGCTGAAGCGTCATGCATGGCGACGCCTCAACCCGAAAGCTGATAGCAAGTCCGGCAAGAAGTAAGGATAAAAACAATGAAAAAAAATCTGTTGAGTGCCGGTATTCGTCATGCCCTGATTCTGGGTGGGGCACTGGCGTTCTCTCAGCCGCTGCTGGCGGCGGAGAGCACCAATCCTGCGTTACAAGCGTTGTTTGATCAGGCGGCTTACTGGCATCAGAAAGCGCATGACGATTTGGCCAAATCTTCGCTGCAAAAAGTGTTGATGGTGGAACCCAACAACACTCAGGCGCTTTATTTGCTGGCGCTCTATTCCCAGCAGAGCGGCAGCAGCGCGGAAGCGGCGCAGTGGCGCGCGCGACTGAGTGCCGCATCGCCGAACGATCCGCACCTCACCGAACTGGATAATGCGCGTCAGCTGCAAACCATCCCACAGGCGCAGCTGTCGTTAGCGCGCCAGCAGGCCCGCAGTGGCAATATTGCAGCTTCGCTGCAAACCTGGCGCAATACCTTTAATGGTAATGAGCCACCACCGAGCGTGGCGGCGGAATATTACCTGACCATGGCCGGAGACCGCTCGCTGCTGCCGCAGGCGGTCGAAGCGCTGCGTCAATTCGCGGCCGATCATCCACAAGATACCGGCGCGAAGCTGGCACTCGGCAAAGCACTGACCTATCAGGAATCGACCCGTCGTCAGGGTATTGATCTGCTGGGCACGCTGGCGGATGGCAATAAAGACGCTGACCGTTCACTGCGCCAGGCGCTGCTGTGGCTCGAGCCGCAGGCGTCCGATGCTTCCCTGTACCAGACCTGGCAGCAGCGCCATCCGCAAGACAATGCGGTGATGGATTACTACCGTAAAAATGTTGGCGGCGCTGAGAAGGGGGCTGGCTTTACCGCACTGAACAGTGGTGACGTCAGCAACGCGCAGAACAACTTTGAGAAAGTGCTGCAGGCGAACCCGCAGGATGCCGATGCACTGGCAGGGATGGGCTATGTGGCTCAGCGTGCCGGGCGCTATGCCGAAGCGGCTGATTATCTGACGCGCGCCGCGCAGATGGGCGGCGATCAGAGCGAGACGCGCCAAAAGCAGGCAGCCGATGCGCGCTTCTATGCTCAACTGGCGACCGCGCAGCAGGCGCTGAAAAACGGTGACAGCGCGCAGGCATTGGCCTTGAGTGAACCCCTGGCGCAGGCCGATGGCGAGAAAGGCGTTTCAGCTAAGCTGTTCCGCGCGGACGTGCAGCGTCGCAGCAATCAACTCGACCAGGCAGAACAAACTTATCGCTCTATCCTGCAAGCCGATCCGAACAACCGTAACGCCAAAGAAGGCCTGTTCTACGTGCTGCGTCAGCAGAATCGCAGTGCCGAAGCCAACACGCTGCTGGCTTCTCTGCCGGATAGCGTGCGCCAGAGCGTGGCCCCGCGCGGCAGCAGCACCGATCCGATTCGTGCGCAGGCTAAGCGTGAGCTGGCGGCGGGCAACAACAGTGCGGCGATTGCCACCTTGAACAGCGGTATTCAGCGCTTCCCAAATGATGGCTGGTTACGCCTCGACCTGGCGCGTATTTATCGCGCACAGGGCGATAATATGATGGCCGCCAATATCATGCAGCCGTCGATGCGCAGCGGCGCCAGCACGTCAGAGCTGTATGCTGGCGCATTGAACGCCAGCGAGAGCGGTGCCTGGCAGCAGGCGAGTTTACTGCTGTCACGCATACCGAACGGCAGCAAGAGCAGCGATATGCGCGAGCTGGCGCAGCGTGTGAACTTCAACCTGCAGATGACCACCGCCGATCAGTATCTGGCGCAGGGCTCGAATGCTGCAGCGGCGAATACCCTGCGTGCGCTGGCCTCGTCACCTCCGTCCAACCCGGTGGATGCCGGTAACCTGGCACAGAAGCTGGCGAAAGCGGGCGATCTCACCACCGCTGTCTCTGTGGTGCGCAGCAATATGCAGCGCGGCATTCAGGGGAATGCCGGTGATTACGCTGCACAGGTCGCGGTGCTCAACCAGGCAGGTCTGAATACCGAAGCGCAGAGCTTCCTCAGCAGCCCGGAGTTGCAGGCGCGCAGTACACCAACGCAGCTGGCGGGTATTCGCAACGGTTACGTGATCAACGAAGTGGATCGTCTGCGTGAGCAGAAGCAGTACGCTGCGGCTTACGACAAGCTGGTGGGCGCACTGCAGCACGATCCACAGAACCGCGATCTGATGTTCGCCATGGCGCGACTGTATCAGTCCGGCAAGATGAACAAAGAAGCGGGTGTGGTGTATGACTACCTGATGACCCAGGATACGCCAACGCAAGATGCGCGTACCGGTGCCATCAACGTGGCACTGGCGAACAATGACGTCAATAAAGCCAATACCCTGACACGCGGCCTGAACAATGAGCAGTCACCGGATCGCCAGCTGTTACTGGCGCGCGTGGCTGAAGCCAACGGCAATCACAGCCAGGCCATGAGCTATCTGCGCAGCGCGCGCGGGCAGTTGATTGGTCTGCAGGGTGCCACCAACGGTGATACGCCAAGCGTGGGTGGTCTGGCATTGGCGGATAACCCGTTCATCAACCGGGGGACTTCGCCGGTGGGACGTTCTCCGTCTGCTTATGGCGCGGTGATGCCATGGCAATCGGCACCGGATGTCACCAGCAGCGCAACGGGGACCACGCTGGCCAGCAATACACCGGCAATCCAGCAGAGCCAGACGCTGCGCCAGATCGACAGTATGATGGACGATCTACAAGAGAAAACCGGCACCTGGATTCAGGGTGGCATGCAGGTACGTGGTCGTGACGGCGAATCGGGTCTGAGCAAACTGACCGAAGCCAAAGCGCCACTGACTTTCTCCACCGTCCCGTTTGGCGAATCGCGCTTTGACTTTACTATGACACCTGTCTCGCTCACGGCGGGCAGTGCGGCGGGCGACGCGTGGCGTCGTTTCGGCACCAATGCCCTGGTGCAGGGTAATGTGGTGGCGTCTGGCGATGCCAAAATTGACGATGTCCCGTCTTCATCCACTGATTCGCAGAAAGCCACCGGTGTTGAGCTGAACCTGGCATTGAAAGGCGACAGCTACAAGATCGACCTCGGCAGTACGCCACTGGGACAGGATTTGAGTACCTTGGTGGGGGGCGTGCAGTGGTCACCGAAACTCACTGACTTCCTGACGCTGATCCTCACCGGTGAACGTCGTGCGATGACCGACAGCCTGCTCTCCTATGTGGGCGTGGAAGATAAAACCAGCGGTAAGCGCTGGGGTCGCGTGACCAAAAACGGCGGTAATGCGTTGCTGAGCTACGATAACGGCGATGCCGGTTTCTACGTCGGCGGCGGCGCTTACAGCTACATTGGTGAAAACGTGGCGAGTAACAACAGCGTGCAGGCGACTGCCGGTGCGTATGTGCGTCCGTTCCACTACGACGATCGCGAGCTGAAGGTGGGCATGAGCCTGTCGTGGATGGATTACTCGAAAAACCTGAGTTACTTCAGCTACGGCCAGGGCGGTTACTTCAGCCCGCAGAACTATGCATCGGTCTCGTTCCCGATTGAGTTCTCCCGCAAGTTCGACGATCTGAAAGTGAACGTGGGCGGTTCGGTGGGTTATCAATCCTACAGCCAGGATAAGAGCGCTTACTTCCCGAACGATCCGACTTACCAGGCACAAATGCAGAGTCTGGCCGATCAGGGTTACGTGAAAAGCGCTTACTACAGCGGCGAGAGCAAGAACGGTATTGGCTACAACTTGCACGCCGGTGCGGATTACAAGATCAACAAAGATGTCACTGTGGGTGGGCAATTAGGCTACGACACCTTTGGCGATTACAACGAGAGCACAGCGAATCTGTACTTCCGTTATCTGTTCGGAGACAACTAAATGAGTGAGCAGGCAACCGCGCGCGTCAGCCATCCGCATCAGCCGGGTTGGTTTGATCTGGTCAGCGTGATGATTGAAGGGATGCTGGACAAAGCGGGCGAGGAAGCCGAAGGCTTCCTCAACAATGTGGGCGGATCGCTGGCAGCGCGCTATCCTTTAGCGGAAGCGCGCACCGTGCAGGATCTGGAACGCGAGATGAATCTGCAACTGGCGCGCTTTAGTTGGGGGTTCACCCAGCTTCAGCCGCTGGAAAATGCCATTCTGATTCAGCATCATGCGCTGCCGCAGGGCGACAGCAAGGTGGGTGCAGAGCGCTGGCAGCTGGCGATGAGCGCCGTGCTGGCCGGTGTTTATTCACAGTGGCTGCAGGCACAGGGCGGCAGCGCTGCGGTGCCGGTTACCTTCGAAAAGAATGACGGCAACACGCTGCATTACCGATATCAATAGGATTGTTTGATGAGAGTCATGCGCTTCTGGCGTCAATGGATGCTGTGTTTCATGGTGATGTTTTTCAGCGCCCAGGCTGCTGCAGATGGCTGGAGCACCTTCAAAGGCCGCTTTATGAGCGGCGATGGACGTATCAGTGATACGGCCAACAATAATGTCAGCCATACCGAAGGTCAGGGTTATGGCATGCTGCTGGCCGTCGCGAACGACGACCGCACCACGTTTGATCTGCTGTGGAAGTGGACGCGCACTCATCTGCGTAATCCGCAAAACGATCTGTTCTACTGGCGTTACACGCCGGGTGCTTCAGACCCGATTGCCGACAAGAACAATGCCTCTGATGGCGATGTGCTGATTGCGTGGGCACTGCAGCGCGCAGGCCAAAAGTGGGGCGGTGATTATCAGTCAACTTCTGACCGTATTCAGCGCGCCATCGTCAAACAAAACGTGATCACGTTTGGCGGCCACACGTTGATGTTGCCAGGCGCACAGGGCTTCAATAAAAACAGCTATGTGGTGCTGAATCCCTCGTATTTCCTGTTTGCCGCCTGGCAGGAGTTTGCTGACCGCAGTCACCTGCGCGTGTGGAATAACCTGATCGATGACGGCATGGAACTGCTCGGTGATATGCATTTTGGCAAAACCGGTCTGCCGCTCGATTGGGTGGCGCTGAATGCCGATGGTTCAGTGGCACCGGCAGTGGGTTACTCCAATCGCTTTAGCTACGATGCGATTCGTATTCCGCTCAATATCTGGTGGTATGATCCGCAAAGCCTGCGTCTGGTGCCGTTCCAGCGCGTCTGGCAGGGCTATGGTCGCCAGACGACACCGGCCTGGTTTGATGTGCTCGCCAACACCCCTGCGCCATACAATATGGACGGCGGCTTGCTGGCGATTCGCGATCTGACCCTGAATCAAACCGGTTATCTCAGCGATCGTTTAGCGCCGGATCAGAACTACTTCTCCGCCAGCTTGCAGTTACTGACCTGGCTGGCGTATCAGGAAAAGCGTTAGATATTTCGCGATACATCGCGTTGTCAGCTCATAGCGCAGTTTTTGTAGCAGTGCTACGTACTACGCAATTGAAAGGGCCGCACTTCATCAGCGAAGTGCGGCTTTTTTTATTTGAAGTCCGCATACGGCTCAAGCGGTTGTGGTGGCATATCCATATCGCCATTCCAGCCGCCCATTGAATAACGCATGTAGATCAAGCCGTGACTCGGGGTGTAATCCTTGGCTTGCTGAATATCCATCGCGAGACCGACTGACCAGTGCGGCGTGATGCGTCGTTCTACCACTGCTTGCAGGGTGTAACCAAAACCGTTGCCGGAACTGCTGTCGGAGGTCGGGTTGGAAGCCAGCGTAAAGCCAGGATTGACCGGATAACGCTGCTGACCGTCGGTTTGCGATTGTGACCAGGAGACCGAGCCGCTCAGATCAAACGACCAGTTATCGGTGCGTTGACGATAAGTGACCGGCACCGCCAGCGAGAAGTACTGCTGCGGACTGTAATAGCCGCCCTGGCCAAAGGTGTAATCGCTCAGGTCTTTCTGGTAATGCCACAGCATGCTGTTAAGGCCCACGGTGGCGCGGCGATTGTCTTCGTTGATCAGCTTGTAGTAGTAACCGGCCATCAGGCGTTCACGGCTGTTGTCCGCCACGTTCTCACCGGTGATTTGATGGGCGCTGATATCGGCCCATACGCCATTCGCGCCGCCCTGATCATAACTCAGTCCCACCGAACCACCGGTTGCCACCACGCCGCCCCAGGTTTTACCGCCGTTGGCCGACGGATCGCGTGCACCGGCATAGGCCAGCAGCGAGCTGGAGATCGGTCGGCGTGAAGCGGTGAACGTCACGCCAATATCTTCCACGTCGGTTTTCCAGCTCAGACCGCCCACCCAGTTAGTGACTTCAAAGCCGAGCGGTGTGGTGCCGATATCGCCAGACCAGCGATCGTTATGCCAGCCAACGCCTATCGCCGTGCCTTCATCACGCTGGGTAAAGTCGCGGCTACAGCCACCGGAGTTATCATCATTACAGCTACCAAAGCGTTCGCTGTGGCTGCCATTGCTGGTAGAGAAAGTGCCCGTTGATACCAGAACATGATCGACGCGTAAAAAGCTGCGCCCGTCGGCCAGCGGTGTCTCCGCCTGCATCATGGTGGTATGCGCGGTGAAATCGGAGATACCGCCGGTGCCTTTATCGCGCGAATAATCCTGTTCGAGCGTGAAGGTGGTGTCCTGCTGACGATAGAGATCAGCGGCATCGCTGCGAATACCGCGCTTCAACCAGTCATCACTGGCGTCATTACGCGTCAGGCGGGTATAGCTGTCGTTATCCTGCGGCACGTCGCGGGTGATGCCGCTGGCGGCCATCGCCAGGCGATAATCCTGCTGCGCTGCATCCGGCTGTTGCTGCTGAGTTTCCAGACGTGCCGCATCGCGATAGACCAATGCTTTGCTTTGCGACGGGGCTTCTTTGGCGGCGCGCATTTTTAAATCATTGAACAGCTGCTGCGCATGCGCCGTATCGCCGCTGTTTTGCCATGCCAGCGCCACGCGGCGTCCGCTGTTGATATTTTGCTGCGCCACGCTGGCGGGTAAAGCCTGCAGCGCTGTGCGTGCTTCGTCTTTGCGCTTCAGGGCGATAAGGGCTTCGATACGGCCCAGTGCTGCATCATTGTTGGTTGCATCCTGCTGCAGTACGTGTTGGTAACTCGCCAGCGCCGATTTCGCGTCGCCGCGTTCCAGAGCCCAATCCGCCAGGGTGATATCACGTCGCGTCGAGGCCGGTTGCTGCTGCAACAGTGCCAGCGCGGCAGATTCATTGCCGTTGGCGCGCAGCTCACTGGCGCGGGCGTAGACTTTATCCTGCGTTAAGCGGCCCGCCAGCTCGTGCATATTGCTGTCCCAACGCGTTTCCGGCAGGCGATGCAGTGCCGCCAGTGCCGCATCATCCTGATCGCCGGACGAGAGCCACAGCGCCCAGGCATAGAGCGCGGCGGGTTCCTGCGCGTGCTGACGCACCATGGCATCCATCACCTGGGCGCCTTGTGCTTCTTCGCCACTGCTGCGTAGCGCACCGGCTAAACGATATGAGAGCCAGATATCGTTGGGGTTATCCTGCGCGGCCTGGCGATATTTCACCACCGCCTGATGCCATTGACCTTGCTGCGCCAGCGCATCCGCTTCAGCCCGCAGGCTGTCGCTGCGCAGTGAACGCAACGTCTCCGCCAGCGACCGCTGTTGCGCGGTGGGCAGGGCATTGATAAACGCCATCGCGCGAGCCGGTGACTGCTGCTGATACAGCGCTGCCAGTCGGCGCACGGCGGTGGTATTGCTGCGATCCAGGCGCAGCGCCTGTTGCCAGTACTGTTCTGCCTGCGCGTCGTTTTTGCGCGCCTGCGCGACATCACCGAGGCCAATCAATGCCCAGCTGTCACGGTTATCAATGGCCTGCGCACTGCGATACTGGTGTTCCGCACCGGCCACATCGCCTTTTTTTAGCGCGTCGTCACCGTTGTTGATCGCCAGCCAGTAGCGGTTGGTTTGCAACAGTGATTGCCACTTGCCAATCTGGGTGCTGGCCTGTCCGGCCTGAATCGCTTTCTGCAGCCAGCCGATCGCCGCTGCGCGGTTATTGGCTCGCGCCTGCGCCTGACCCATCGCGCCCATCAGTTCGGCATCATTCGGGTTGGCTTTCAGCGCGGCGCTGAGTGACGCGATGGCACCTGCGCCTCCACCAGCATCGACCAGCGCCAGCCCGCGCATGCGTTGACGATAAGCGGGATCGGCCAGCAGCTTCTGCTGTCGGGCCAGTTCTTCCTCGCCGCGCTGTTGCGCATCACCGGAAGTGAATACCTGCAGATACTGCTTCAGACTGGCAACCGTGCTGTCTGACACCGGCTGATTTTGAATCTGTTGCAGCCAGAGTTCGGAGGCGGCATCACGCCCGCCGTCACGATTGGCCAGACGACGCAGCTGCACCAGCGCCTCGCCTGGCTGATTGTTATCAAACGCCATGCGCGCCAGTTGCAGTTCAACCCCAATATTGCCGGGATAACGCGCTTCCAGCGCCTGCAACTGGCGATAAGCGGTGGGCTGCTGACCGGGTAAACGTGCCACCAGTCGCCAGTATTCCAGTTCAGTATTCACATCCGGGAACACGCCGTGGAACAAGGCATCCCAGGCCGTTTTCGCTTCTTCAACGCGACCCGCGGTGGCCAGCAAACGCGCCTGCTGCAGTTGCTGGCGCCCTTCAGCGCTCATCAGACGCAGGCCGGTTTCCGATTCACGCGTCGCCACGTCATTGGGCGCGACCTTCTTCAGTTCATCCAGCAGCGTCTGTGCTTTTGCCTGATCGCCCTGACGCAGTGCCATGCGAATTTGCGCTGCCAGCACCTGCGGATTATCAGGGTCGATTTTTTCCAGGCGATAAAGCGACTGCTGCACCAAATCATACTTGTTGGTGGATTCACCGGTGCGAATCTGCATCAGCAGCCAGGCCACTGGTGACACCTGAGGGCCCTCGGCAGCCATGCCGGAGCCCGCCAGGATAGTGGCAATCAGCAGACCGAGTGGCAGTTTATTCATCGTTTTCCAGCTCGGCCAGGCGGCGACGGCTCACCATGCGCATCAGGCGCCATGCCATCAGTGCAAACAGTATCACCACCACCACGGCACAAATCGCCAGCCACACCGGATGCGTTGCCAGCAGATTCCACAGGCGCTCCCACCATGGAAGATGGCCGACGAAGTAGGTATCGCCGACGCGCACGCTGGTGACGCCCGATTCTCGCACAACGGTGGCAGAACCGAACACGGCAGCGCGCTTGCCGCTATCGAGCAGGGCATTATTCAGCAGATCCCAGCCGCGCGGGCTGTCGGCCAGCAGCGCAACCACGCTGCGCTGATCGTTAAACGGCGACTGGAAGCTGACGATGGCACCCATCGGGCCGCGTGAGCGGATACCGGTCTGGCTCTCTACCGCACGATCGCTGGCGGACACCGGTACGTTCTGCGCGGTAATCGGGCGTGATGGCATGTTGATCCAGCTACGCGCCGCATCCGCCAGCAGGTTGATCTTTTTGTCATCCTGCAGATCCTGCGGAATGCCGCCGATCATGAGCAGGTCTGCGTCTTTATCTTTTGCCTGGTTCCAGTCATCGCTCATCTGCACGCGCAACGCCGGATAGCCGGTCTGGGCACCGATGGCGCCCAGTGCGTTCAGCATCGTGCTCACTTCACCGTTCACGGGCTTCGGCTGTACTAACACCAGCGTCTGCGCCAAATCGGCATAACGGCTGTAAGGGAAACCGGCGTTGGCGTATGCACCCAGTGAAGGCATTTCGATGTAGTGGCGATAGCCGGAGAAGTCGATGCTGGAGTTGTCATCGATCACCACATGGTGGCCCACCGCGGTGACGGTTTCGCAACGGCCGTCGGCGGTGCCACCAATAAAGGTGTTGGCGTAATCAAAGCTGAAGCGCAGTTGGTTGACCACGCCGAGGCGCAGCGCCGGGATGGTCAACTGGCGGTTGCTGTCCTGCAGGCCTTGCATCAGCGGAATGCGCATGATCTGCTGGCCTGCCGTGTCTTTCGGCGTCAGCGGGTAATCCTGCATGAATTGATTGTTCAGATGCACCGCCAGGCGCGAGCCATCTTGCTGGATCGGCGAGGTGTAGCGGTAAATCAGATCCATGTCGATGCCGCGTGCGCGGACCAGGAACAGGTCCGGCGGCAGGTTCAGCGTCAGACTGATCGGGTTCGGTTGCAAACCATCGGCCTGCAGCTGGTTCTGATACTGCGTCAGCTCGGCAAACGTGGTGCGGCGATCGGTGCGCACCCAGTTTGGCGCATCATAGGCCTGACGCGGTGCCAGCATTTTCACACTGTCGATGGTTGAGGTATCCCCGCGCAGCAGCAGTTCGCCTTGCGCAATACCTTCGACGGCGGTCAGCAAATCGTTGTCATCGCGGCCGAGAATCAGCAGCATTTTTTCGTAGGGATTGTCCGGCTGGCTCACCATTTCCACCGTGGGTTTCTCCACCGGTGGCAGATCTTTCAGGAAGTCCGGGCGATGATCGTTGGTGGCAAACACCACCGCATGCTGTTCTTTTGGTAACTGGTTATACAGGACCGGGAAGGATTGACCACGCCACTGTGCTTTGCTGCCGAACCACGAAGCCAGAATCCCTGCGGCACGCTGCTGCAGCAGGTTAGGCTGATTGCTGAACACCATCGGCAATTGCAGTGGGCGGCTGTCGCGGGCATCAAAGAACGGTTCCGGGAAGTGCGACAGGTCGTTCTTCAACGGCAGTTTTTGCAGCGTCAGGTCGAGTTTGCTCTCTTTACCGATATCCATCCAGATGGTGCTGTTGGCCGGGTTTTCACACACGTTGGCGTAGTGGCCCACCAGTTCAAGGCGCACGCGGTTAAAATCGCCAATAAAACGCGGATCGATCGGCAACTGAGTTTGATTTTCTTTGCCCAACTGATCGGCGGTCACGGTGACCAGTCCCACCAGCTCATCGTTGAGATAGACCTTGAGCTGCGACAGCGTCGGAATCAGCGCCGGTGAAGGGCGATAGCTGAGCGTCAGCATGGCGCGTGTCACCACTTCATCACTGCGCACGCCGAACTCAATCTGGCTGGTGGGCTCGGTGCCGCGCAGCGTCATGCTGCCCGGCGGCGGCGCGACCTGATTAAACAGCAGTTGGCTGTCGCGCAGCGGGGCATTGGCATCCAGCGGCTGGCTGACGACCGGCAGCGGTATCTGTGCACTGGCGCGCGGTGCTTCAGGGGCAGAAGGCTGCGGTGCGGCCTGTGCCAGCGTTGCAGTGCCCAGCAGCAGGGCAGTAAACCAGCTCAGTTTTCTCGTCATGGTCATATCATCAACTTATGAAAAATCGGTTTTGATTGCCGCAGGTGCGCGGCTAATGCCCTGCGGCAGCAGTGTTGCCAGCCAGCTCACCAGGGAAGTCAGTGCACGGAAAAGACGGCGCAGCGGAGCAGGGCCATACTCCGCCAGACGCAGGTAACCTTTGAAACCCAGCACCATAATATCGGCCAGACTTTGCACCGGTTTATCTTCAGGGAAGCCGTCTTGCCACAGTGCCCAGGTATCGGCGCGGGCGAAGGTGCACTGAATAAATTCAATATGCTGTTGGGTAGTGAGCTGATGCAGGCGAATACCGGCGCGTCGGCCAAATACGCGTTGTACCTGGCACGGGAAGCTGAATTCCTGCTGGCCACGGCGCAGCAGCAGCCACACGGGCTCATCCTCTTTTAGCGCATCCGCTTCACGCAGTTCGACGCCGACACCGCCATCGGAATAGTCGCGCAGGGTGCACGGCACCATATGGCCATCCTCACGCGCAATGGCGGCGGGCATGGCGATCTCCACACGGTGCGCTTCACGAATCTGGCGCGCTTCCACCGAAACCGCCACGGCACCGCCGAGAATAATCATGTTGTACACCACCCACACCAGGCTGACCCAGATGGTGAGCATCTCGTTGGCCGGGCCATACGCCATGCGCCAGAACGCCATGCCGATACCCGCGATATTCAACAGCACCAGCATCATATACGGCTTGGTGATCACCCAATCGAGATGGCGCTCTTCGACCAGGCCACCTTTGGCTGTGACGTTGAACTTGCCTTTGTGCGGGTTAAACAGCGCAACGGTGGTGGGGCGCGCGATATACCACGCCAGCACGGTTTCATACACTTCACTCCAGAACGAGTGACGCCAGCGTCCCTGAATGCGCGAGTTAGTCAGGCTGGTGTGCAGCATGTGCGGTAGCACATAGATGGCGATCGCCAGCGCCGGCGCGTAGATGATGTAGGCGTGGCATAGCAGAAACGCCAGCGGTGCCAGCAGGAAGATCAGACGTGGAATCCCGGCGAGGAAGTGCAGCATAGCGTTGGCGTAGCACAGGCGTTGCACCAGCTTTAAGCCTTTACCCATCAACGGGTTATCGAGACGGAAAATCTGCACCATGCCGCGTGCCCAGCGAATACGCTGGCCAATGTGCGCCGACAAACTTTCGGTGGCGAGGCCCGCCGCCTGCGGAATACGAATATAGGCAGAGGTGTAACCCTGACGATGCAGACGCAGCGAGGTGTGCGCATCTTCGGTTACGGTTTCCACCGCTATGCCGCCAATCTCATCCAGCGCGGCGCGGCGCAATACGGCGCAAGAGCCGCAGAAGAACGCCGCATCCCAGGTATCGTTACCGTCCTGCACCAGGCCGTAGAACAGCGAGCCTTCATTGGGTGTCTGGCGGAAGCGACCGAGGTTACGCTCGAACGGATCGGGCGAGAAGAAGTGGTGCGGCGTTTGTAGCATCGCAAGGCGGTGATCCTTCAGGAACCAGCCCATGGTCATCTGCAGGAAAGAGCGCGTCGGTACGTGGTCACAGTCAAAAATCGCCACGTAATCGCTGCGGCAGGCCACTTTCAATGCGTGATTGATGTTGCCGGCTTTGGCATGTTCATGGGTAGGGCGCATCACGTAATTGATGCCCACGCTGGCGGCAAATTCGCGAAACTCCTCGCGGCTGCCGTCATCCAGAAGATAGATGTTGAGCTTGTCCTGCGGCCAGTCGATGCCCATCGCGGCATAAATGGTTGGTTTCACCACGCTCAGCGGTTCGTTGTAGGTGGGCACCAGGATATCGACGCTGGGCCAGGAAGTGATCTCGGGTGGCATGGAGACCGGCTGGCGATTGAGTGGCCACAGCGTCTGGAAATAGCCCAGTACCAGCACCGTCCATGAGTAGGTTTCAGCGCCAATCAGCAGCAGACCGAATGTCAGACTCAGCGGATCGTCCCAGTTCAGGGTTTCAGTGTAGCGCCACCACAAATAACGACAGGAAATGGTGAGTGACAGCACAATCAGCATGATAGTAGAAAGGCGGCCCGGCACGCGGCGCACCATCATCGCCAGGCCCCACAGCAGCAGTACAAAGACAAATTGCGTGGTGATGCCAAATGGCTGTGAAATACACAACAGCGCCAGCAGGCTGGCGACAATCGCCGCGACCATAAACAGCAGCTGGCGTACACGCGGTGGTAGTTTCTGCAACTGCTGTTCGGTACGCAGATGAATGCCCGTTTTCGCTAGGTGCGCGGGAAGCGCTCCCAGCCACTGATAAAACTGCTGACGCCAGCGGAACAGGGGGCCAAACGCGTTAAACCGTTTACGCTCGCTGCGTGCGCTGTTGTCGAGCGGTAACACCAGCATCAGCCACAGGCTCTGCATGGCGTAACGCACAACGTCTAACGGGCGTGGGCGTAGCGGCGAGATTTGCGGATAGTATCGCTGACGCTGTTGCAGCAAGCGCTGCCAGCCGGGCATTTCCAGCCGCAGCAGCGACCAGGCGAGCACGCACCATAGCAGATGCAACATCACGGTTAAGTGGCCCGCGCCGTGCTGGCGCGCCACGCGGGCACGGCTTTGCAGCGCCTGCCAGGCCTGAGGTACCAGCAGCCAGCGCAACGGATTCACGCCGCACCGCCCGCAACGTTGAGCAATAGCCAGTTCGCCAGCGTATTGATTTCTTCGCTCGCCAGCGCATGAGGACGATATTCGCCCACCGGTTGTTTCATCATCAAGGCTTCTGCCAGTGCTTCATCGCGGTGAATCACCTGCGGAATCAGATTCTTTAGCGTGCGCAGCCACAGCTGATGCAGATCCTGTTGCAGCTGACTGTTGGCGTTGAATTGATTGATCAGAAACAGCGTGTGCGGCAAAAAACGCGGATGGTGCAACCGCAACTGGCAGTTAGCATCCAGCGATAGCACCTGCAGCAGGCGATCGGCATGGAGGGCGAAGGATCGTTGCCACGGCAGCAGATCCGCTGGAAGGTCGAGGATCACCCAGCGATAGTGTGATTTCAGGGCCGGCAACGCCTTCAGCAACGGCGTGGCGAACGAGGTGTCGGCGTTTTGCAGACTTGAGCACTGCTGAGAGGTTAATGCGCCAAACGGCAGGAAATCGAGACCGGTTTGATAGCGCTGCGCGCACTGCTGCCACGGCTGCTGTTCCAGCAGTGCGGGAACCCAGCCCTGGGTGTGATTGAGCGGCAAGTTAAAATGGGCAGCCAGTTGATTCGAATCAGAAAAGTCGATGACCAGCACCGACTCCTGTAAAGCATTGAGCGCCCAGCCAAGTGCCGCACTGAGTGATGTTGCGCCACAACCGCCGCGCAAACCTTGTAAGGCAATGACCGGCATTAGCGTTCAGGCTCCTGGTCGGCGGATAATTCACGCAGCAGCGGCCAGCGCGTCAGCAGACTATTCAGTCGCTCTTCGCGGGCAATATCAATGTAACGAAATGCCCTAAGGGAAAAGGCTTCGCTCAGGGTATTAATGTCATCCTGATCTTCAGTGGTAGACGCGATCAGCGAAAAGGCATTCTCTGTTTTCATTTCTTTTTGCCACCAAAAAACAGCAATGGATGAATTGTGGTTCTATTTTTTGTAAAGTTTAAACCCGGAAAAATGCGCAGACTATGTAAAAATCGATATCATTTGAGATAGCGCAGGTTTTAATTATTTCAGCAGTTCCAATCGTTGCCGTCTATATTAAACTAGCCTGGATTGTTCTGATCGCGAAACAAATATGAAAAATCGCTATGCGCTTGGCCTACAACAGGTTCAGCAGGAATTAGTTAACCTGCAAAATCCGGGGTTTTATTGGATTACCAGTCAGCGTCAGGAAGACGCGCGGGTACTGCTGCGTCAGGTGGTGAGCCATCAACAGGCGGCAACCCTGGTCAGTTCAGATGAGAAGCCTCAGTCTTTACTTACGCCGGACCCACTGACGGGCCCAGCGCGCATTCCCTTATTTTCGCTGCCGGCCAATAAAACCGGCCTGCAGCATCTGGAGAATGATTTCGCGCGTGTACTGAATAGCCGCAGTGGTTTAGTGCTGTTTTACAGCAATGCAGCGCTGTGGAGTAAATTATCCGAGGATGAACTCACGTTCTGGGTGAAACGCATGCGACGATTGTTAATCAAAAAACAAATCACGCTGCTACTGATCACTTCGGGGGCGTCAATTATTCATCTGCGTAATCATCTACAGCGTTATTTTCGCCAACTTGATGGTGTCGCACATTTAGAATTTCAACAGGATAGCTGGCAATATCGAATTAACTGGTGGTACTCCGCAGACAAATTACTGGCTGACCGTGCAATTCGATTGAGTTGTAATGAGAATCAATTCATTGCCATTAATGAAGTGGAACAAACTACGCCGCTTAGCCTCAATGATGAAAATCAGTTTCTGGCACAGGAAGGGGTGCTGGAAGGTGCGCCGCCGCTCTCCAGCCAGTGGCAACTGTTTAGCGACAATGAGAGCGTATTCTCGCGTGCCCAGCAGGCCAACGCTGCCACGGTCATTTTTAGCCTGGCCCATAACCAGGATATCAATGCCCTGGCAAAAATGGTCCATAGCTTGCGCCGCTCACGCGGTAACGCATTAAAGATTGTGGTGCGCGAAATTAGTACCAGTCTTAGGTATAGCGATGAGCGGTTATTGCTGGCGTGTGGTGTCAATGCCATCGTGCCCGGTGCACAAACGCTGTCACGCTTTCTCACCACGCTGGAAGGGATTCAGGGCCAGCAGTTTACGCGTCATGTTCCGGCCAACTTGCCCGCGCTGATGCAGGCATTACAGCCGCTGCAGCAAAAAGGGTATTTGCAGCTGGAGCCGTTCTGCGCGGCGGTACAGCAGCTGATGAGCAATACGCTGCTGCCGGAAAACGACAAGGGGCTGATGGCGGCATTGCGCCCGGTGCCGCAGCTGAAACCTGAGCAGATTCTGACGCTGTGTAAACCGCGTCGTTTTGGTGATTTGGTGACGCTGATTAACGATCGCATCTATCTGTTTCTATCATCCTGCCGCTTCAACGATTTGGATATCGCGTTGAAATCGATTTTCTCACTGCCGCACGATGAGTTGTTCAGTAATCGCGTGGTGTGGTTCGAGGACAACCAGATTTTGTCGGAAGTGCACAAGATTCGCCAACTGACACCCGTGGCGCAGCGTGAAGTGCCGGTGGTGCCGATTGAGGCCCCGCGGACGAATAAGGTGTCCGCTTCGGAGATGCGTGGGGCGCAAACCCCGCAGCCTATTATTCTCAATCTCGATGGAGATCGCCGCTGATGACACTGATGGATTGGGTGCAGGTGGCGATCCTGCTGTTATTAATTTTACTGTTCCTGAAATCGTTGTTTGTGCGCTGGTTACCGCGCAGTAGCACCAGCCTGCTGATGCGTCTGCTGCCACCGCGTGCGCTGAAGTCGGAAGGGCAGTGGCAACGCAAATCTGCTAAAACGGATACCAAACCGTAATGAGTAATAACAAACCTTCGACGCTGCACGCTTCGTGGTGGCGCGGTCTCGGCGGCTGGAATTTCTACTTCCTGATCAAATTTGGTCTGTTGTGGTACGGCTACCTTAATTTTCATGCGCTGAGCAATCTGGTGTTCCTGGCGTGGCTGCTGTTCCCGCTGCCGTCACGTCGTTTGCATCGTGTGCGTCACTGGGTATCCTTGCCGATTGGCTTTGCGCTGTTCTGGCATGACACCTGGCTGCCGGGGCTGGAATCGATCATGAGCCAGGGTAGCCAGGTCGCGGGCTTCTCCTCAGCTTATCTGCTCGATCTGCTGGAGCGCTTTATCAACTGGCAAATGATTGGCGCAGGCTTTGTGCTGCTGGTGATCTATATGTTCGTGGCGCAGTGGATCCGCGTCACGGTGCTGGTTTCTCTGATGCTGATCTGGCTTAACGTGCTGACCATTGCCGGACCGGCGATGAATCTGCTGCCAACCAAAGCGGCGACACCGGAAGTGGCATTGAATAACCCTCCAGCCGCGACCAAAGCACCGGAGGGACTGGACCAGTCTGCACCACCGACCAGTGCCAATCTGACCTCCTGGCTCAATCGTTTCTACGACAGTGAGCGCCAGCGCGCCACCCATTTTCCGGATGCGCTGCCCGCGGATTCTCAGCCGTTTGATATTTTAGTGATTAACATCTGTTCGCTGTCATGGTCGGACATGGATGTAGCACAATTGCGTGACCATCCGCTATGGAAGCATTTTGATATCCTGCTGGACAACTACAACTCTGCCACCGGCTACAGCGGTCCGGCAGGGATTCGTTTGCTGCGCGCCAGCTGCGGCCAGACTTCACACTCCAATCTGTATAAGGCCACCGACCAGCGCTGCTATCTGTTTGATAACCTGGCGAAGCTGGGCTTTAAGCAGGAACTGATGATGGATCATACCGGCGTGTTTGGTAACTATCTCAAAGAGCTGCGTGAAGAGGGCAATTTGCAGGCACCGCTGATGTCACAAGCGGGAATTGCGCCAGAATTGACCTCCTTTGATGGTTCGCCAGTGTTCAATGACGGGCAATTGATGCAGCGCTGGCTCGACGATCGGACTAAAAGCAGCGATGCGCGCAGTGCCACCTTCTACAACCTGATTCCGTTGCATGACGGCACGCGCGAGTTGGGCAGCACGCGCACCGCTGACTGGCAGCCGCGCGCTAAAATGCTGTTTGATCAGCTGGATACATTCCTGACCAATCTGGAGAAATCAGGACGCCGCGTGATGGTGCTGGTGGTACCGGAGCACGGTGCTGCGCTGCAGGGCGATAAAATGCAGATGTCCGGTCTGCGTGATATTCCCAGCCCGAGCATTACGCATGTGCCGGTGGGCATTAAGTTTGTCGGGATGAAAGCGCCACACCAGGGACAGCCGTTGAGCATTGATACACCAACCAGTCTGCTGGCGATTTCCGAGATCATTTCCCGCGTGGTGGATGGTCAGGTGTTTAACGCGCCGAACGTCAATATGTCGGTGTTAGCGGATAATTTGCCGCAATCACCGGTGGTGTCCGAGAATGATAATGCGGTGGTGATGATGTATCAGGGCAAACCCTGGATTCGCCTGAACGGCGGCGATTGGGTGCCCTATCCGCAATAATCTCTCAATGGCGGTGCAGCAGGTTGCACCGCCAAATTCGGTGCACAATTCCTAATCACCGATTTATCTCGTGTTTCCCGCCTCTTTTCGACTTTATCCCGGCGCAAATCAAGGCTGACCTGCGATATACTCGCTGCGCATTTCATCTATACCCGTCATTCTTCAAGTTGCAGGTGCGTTGGCTGTGCTCATTTACCCCAGTCACTTACCTGAGTAAGCTCCTGGGGATTCATTCCCTTGCCGCCTGCCTGCACCTTGAATAATTTAGGGTATTCATAGTCGATTTAAGTGGTCGGGAGAGGGTTTTGTTGCGCGTCAGTCGCTCGTTAACGATAAAACAGATGGCAACGGTGTCCGCCGTGGCGATGGTGACCATCAGCATCTTTATCGTCATCCAGTTATTCCACTTTGTGCAGCAGCGCAGAATCGATTACGCCCAGCAGATGGAAAATATCGCCCATACGGTGCGCCAGCCGTTGTCGGAGGCGGTGCTGAAAGGGGATATTCCGCAAGCCGAACGCATCCTGAATACGCTGAAACCGGCGGGCATTCTGTCGCGCGCCGATGTGGTATTGCCGAATGCGTTTCAGGCGCTGCACGCCGATTTTGTGCCGGAAAAACCGGTACCGCGCTTCGTGGCACGTCTGTTTGAACTGCCGGTGCAAATCACGCTGCCGCTTTATTCGGTAGAGCGTACTGGGCTGCCGAAGCCTATCGCCTATCTGGTGCTGCAGGCCGACTCTTCTCGGGTATACCAGTTCCTGCTCAGCACGCTCTCGACCATGATCACCACCTATTTGCTGCTGGCGCTGATACTTTCGGTGTCGATTAGCTGGTGTATCAATCGCCTGATCGTCCATCCTTTGAGAAGTTTGTCGCGTGATTTGCAGGAGTTGCCACCGCAGGCCATTCTCACGCACAAGCTCGACCTGCCGCATAATCATCGCGACGATGAAATCGGCATGCTGATCCGCAGCTACAACCGCAATCAGCAGGTGCTGGAGTCGATTCATGATGAAATGAGTCGCATGACCACCCATTTTGCTGTCACCGATCTGCCTAACCGCGCCCTGTTCCTCGCGTTGCTGGATCAGCACGCCAGCCATCGCCATAGCCGTCAGCCATGGGGATTGATGGTGATCCGTATCGAAACACTGCAGGAAGCCAACGGCGTACTGAGTGATGAGCAGCGCGATACGCTGATGCTGACGCTGGTAGAGAAAATTCGCAGCACCGTTGACGATCACACGTTACTGGCACAAACCGGGCCGAGCGATTTCGCGCTGCTGATGAAGCGCGCGCACAACCCGTTCCGCGCCATGCGTCTGGCGCGCAACCTGATGATTCGCATTAACCAGCCGGTGAACCTGCATCAACTTCAGCTGCGTCCAAACGCCAGTATTGGCCTGGCGCTGCATGATGACAGTGTCGTCAGTGCCAGCGAGCAACTCGACCGCGCGACCTCGGCAATGATGTCGGCGCGTCATCAGGGCAAAAACCAGATTCTGTTCTTTGATCCGGCGCTGACTGAGCGGGCGCAAAAACGCCTGACGCAGGAGCACGATATCCTGCAGGGGTTGCAGGATGGTCAATTTGCACTTTATCTGCAGCCGCAAATCAATATGCAAACCGGTGAGCTGGCGGGCGCGGAAGCGCTATTGCGTATGCGTATGCCGGATGGCAGCTATGGTTTGTCAGAAGAGTTTATCGCCAGCGCGGAAGAGATTGGGGTGATTTCCGCGATTGGGCGCTGGGTGTTTGAAGAAGCCTGCCGCATCCTTGCCGCGTGGCAGAAGCTCGGCATCAATATTCCGCTGAGCGTCAATATATCGGCAGTTCAGTTGCGTGACCCCAGCATGGTGAGCCATTTGCAAGGCTTGCTGGAGCGCCATCGTATTGCACCCGGCAATTTCGTGCTGGAAATTACCGAAACCGCGCAGATTGGCGATGCCGAGCAAGCGATTTCGCTGCTGCGTTCACTGCAGCAAACCGGCGTGGCCGTGGCGCTGGATGATTTTGGCATGGGTTACTCCAATCTCAATTACCTGCATCAGTTTAAAGCGCTGCCGGTAAACAAGCTGAAGATGGATCGCAGTTTTGTCGCGGCGCTACCGGATGATGACACCATGGTGCGTATTGTCGCGGCGATTGCGGACATCATTCATCTGGATGTTATTGCTGAAGGCGTGGAAACCGATGAGCAGCGAGACTGGCTGCTGGCACGCGGAATTACTATAGGGCAAGGCTACTTATACGCTGAAGCGCTCCCTCTTAACGTCTTCAACCAACGCTGGCTTGACAGCTCGTCACATCCTGAATAATCACATTGTTTATTGATTTTCCTCACGAAATTGCAGTCATATAGTTTGCTGAAGCGTTTCAGTTCATAGTTAGAGTTTTGTAACTTTTGTAAGGAATGTAAGGGTATATTAATCCTGTTATCGGAGTGTTATTTTCCCGCAATCGGTAAGGTTTTTCGCTTCCAGGCGGCTTGCCGCATGCGTTCTCCATAATAACGGCGGTGAATTCCGTCTATACCTGGACACCTGTTATGAAACTGTTCAAAAGCCTCTACTTCCAGGTGCTGGTTGCCATCGGCATCGGCGTCCTGTTAGGCCACTACTATCCTGAGTTAGGCGCGCAAATGAAGCCGCTTGGCGATGGTTTCGTTAAGCTGATCAAGATGATCATCGCCCCCGTGATTTTCTGTACGGTGGTGACCGGTATTGCCGGCAT
Organism: Pantoea sp. Seng; assembly: GCF_009829935.1. Taxonomy (NCBI): domain Bacteria; kingdom Pseudomonadati; phylum Pseudomonadota; class Gammaproteobacteria; order Enterobacterales; family Erwiniaceae; genus Pantoea; species Pantoea sp. Seng. Next base: position 191,194 of record NZ_SZZV01000007.1, read on the forward strand.
GGAGAGCATGAAAGCAGTTGGACGGACTGGCGCAGTTGCGCTGCTCTACTTTGAAATTGTCAGCACCATCGCACTGATTATTGGCCTGGTCGTGGTTAATGTGGTGCAGCCGGGCGCGGGGATGAACGTTGATCCCGCGACTTTGGATGCCAAAGCCGTGGCGGTTTACGCCCAACAGGCGCAAGAACAGGGTGTTGTTGCCTTCTTGCTTGATATTATCCCGGGTAGCGTGATCGGTGCCTTTGCCAGCGGTAATATCCTGCAAGTGCTGCTGTTCGCCATTCTGTTTGGTTTTGCCCTGCATCGTCTGGGTAACGCCGGTACTGTGATGTTCAACGTCATTGAGAGCTTCTCCAAAGTGATCTTCGGCGTTATCAATATGATTATGCGCCTTGCGCCGATCGGTGCCTTCGGTGCCATGGCGTTTACCATTGGTAAATACGGCGTGGGCTCACTGGTGCAACTCGGTCAGCTGATCATCTGCTTCTACATCACCTGCGTGCTGTTTGTGGTGGTGGTGTTAGGTTTGATTGCACGCTGGGCCGGCTTCAACATCTTCAAATTTGTTGCCTACATCAAAGAAGAGCTGCTGATCGTGCTGGGTACCTCTTCATCTGAATCTGCGCTGCCGCGCATGCTGGATAAGATGGAGAAGCTGGGTTGTAAGAAATCGGTGGTGGGTCTCGTTATTCCAACGGGATACTCTTTTAACCTTGATGGCACCTCGATTTACCTGACCATGGCGGCGGTATTCATTGCCCAGGCCACCAATGCGCACATGGATATCTTCCACCAGATCACGTTGTTAGTGGTGCTGCTGCTCTCCTCAAAAGGCGCAGCGGGCGTGACCGGCAGTGGCTTTATCGTGCTGGCGGCCACCTTGTCTGCAGTCGGACATTTGCCGGTAGCGGGTCTGGCGCTGATTCTGGGTATCGACCGCTTTATGTCCGAAGCGCGTGCATTGACCAACCTGGTGGGTAACGGCGTGGCGACGGTTGTCGTGGCGAAGTGGGTCGGTCAGCTGGATGAGAAGCAGATGAAAGCGACGCTTTCTTCAGCGAAAAAGGTCAATAACGCCTCACAAACCAGCGTCTGATCGTCTATTTGCGTTAATTTCCCGAGAAATGCCCGCTGTCGCTTGCCCTGACAGCGGGCATTTGCATAATAAACCCCATTGATTTTTTTCCCGATTTTTTACCTCGTTGCGCGACATCCTGACCTTCCTGTGGTCAAAGAGTCTGTTCTTCATTAAACGTGGCGGCTATGGGCCGCGCCGGTCACCAAAGATGTGACCGTACATGTCGCGATAACGAGCGTTGATCTGTTTATGTAGGGGTTCACATGCAGGGCACCAGAATTCGACTTTTGGTTGGCGGATTAATCCTTGCGGCATCCGGCTTTGGCGCGCACGCCGAGACACTCCAGCCCGATCCCGCGTGGCAGGAAGGCAAACTGGACAATGGTTTTAGCTGGCAGTTACTCACCACGCCACAACGTCCAAGCGATCGTATTGAATTACGTCTGATTGTTAACACCGGTTCACTGGTGGAGAGCGCTCAGCAAACCGGTTTCAGCCATCTGATACCGCGTCTGGCAATGGTGCACAACACCGCGCTGGATACCAATCAACAGCGTTCACTGTGGCAGCAAGCCATGGATCCGCAACGCCCGTTGCCGCCAGCGATCTCATCGTACGATTACACCCAATATAACCTGAGCTTGCCCATCAACCGCCCGGAGCTGCTGAAAGAAGCGCTGAACTGGCTGGCGGCGACCGCAGGGAAAATGACCATCAATGAGCAGGTGGTATCAACCGCGCTGACCGCGACCGATCCGATTGCCACCTGGCCGCCAAATACCCAGGATGTCTGGTGGCGCTATCGCCTGAAGGGTTCAGCGATGCTGGCTCACGATCCGGGCGAGCAGCCGCGCGCGCCGGTGGATATTGCACAGCTCAACAGCTTCTATCAGCAGTGGTACACGCCGGATGGCATGACCCTGTATGTGGTGGGCAACGTTGACAGCCGCAGCATGGCAGAACAAATCAACAAAACCTTCTCCGCACTGAAGGGGAAACGGGTTGCGCCCGCAGCGCTGCCTACGCTCTCTCCTTTGCCACATCAGCCTGTCAACCTGGTGAATGGCGGGATGAGTCAGGATCGCCTGTCTCTGGTGTGGGATACGCCGTGGCAACCGATTCGTGACTCACAGAACTTACAGCACTATTGGCAGAGCGATTTGGCGCGTGAAGCGCTGTTCTGGCATGTGCAACGCGCGCTGGCGGACAGCAAAGCACAGAGCGTGCAGGTGGGCTTTGATTGCCGCGTGCTTTACCAGCGTGCGCAGTGTTCCATCAACATGGACAGCCCGAACGCATCGCTGGCGCAGAACATGAACCAGGTGGCGAAAGAACTGGCGGCAGTACGTGATAAAGGGTTACCGCAGGATGAGTTTGATGCGCTGATGGCGCAGAAGCTGCTGGAACTGAATAAGCTGTTCGCCACCTATGCGCGCACAGATACCGATATCTTGATGGGGCAGCGTCTGCGCTCGCAGCAAAATGCGGTGGTGGATATCGCGCCGGAGCAGTATCAAAAGCTGCGTCAGGCGTTTCTCAGTGGGTTGACGCGTGACCAGCTGAATCAGGAATTGCGCCAGCAGCTGACGCAGGAACTGACGATGGTGCTGATTCAACCCCAAGGTGAAGCTGAGACCAACGTGAAGATGCTGCAGGACGACTGGGATAAAGTGATGAAGGTACCGGATGCGCCTGCGGCACCGGCGGCTTCTGATGAAGCTAAACCGGAAAGTAACGGCAGCGCGAGCGCGGCCGACCCGGCTCAACCCTCGTCATGACGCAGGATTTATCATTCATGGCCGAGTCATAAAGTCTTATGATTCATGGCATATGAGATCGCCAAAAAAATTTGAGTAGCAGCACAAAAGTGCCTTGAGGCGCTTTTGAACATCACATCCATGCAGCCACGTCGCTGCGTTTCAGGGCATGAATTATCCCTGAAATAATTTGAGCCGCATTAAGGCGGCAAGTATGTTCATCGCCAGTCACTGACTTAAGCCGGTGACTGGGGTGACTGCGTGCAGCCAGCGCCGCTGCGGTTCGAATTATGAAGGGGATTATGTCTTAGCGCGTAGCCATTCGGTGACCAGCATCGGCCAACTGGCGAGGGGCAGATCCGCGACGCCGCGAATGCCAAATCCATGGCCGCCTTTCTGATAAAAGTGAATTTCCACCGGCACCTTGTGCTCACGCAGGGCGCTGAAAAACACCATGCTGTTGTTTACCGAAACCGCGTCATCATCGCTAGCGTGAATCAGCAGCGTGGGCGGTGTCTGCGCATGTACGCGCGTTTCCATGGAATACGCATCAATCAACCTCTGATCCGGCCATGCGCCGAGCAGGCGAGTGCGCGAGCTTTCGTGTGCCAGACCGTCGCGCATGCTGATCACCGGGTAGAGTAGCACCATGGCATCTGGACGTGGCGAGAAGCTGTCGGCCTGATCCTGCACTGGATAAATTTTCTCACCAAAGCGCGTCCCCAGGCTGGCAGCCACGTGCCCACCCGCTGAGAAGCCCATCATCACAATGTATTTGCCGTTCATGCCGCGCTGCGCACGATCGCGCAACACGCGCACCGCACGTTGTGCATCGGCCAGTGGGGCATCGGGACCTTCGTGATGGCCATCGTAAGGCAGGCGATAAGTCATCACTGCCAGCGTATACCCCATCGATGTGAAGAACGTGGCGAGGGCACTGCCTTCACGGTCAATCAGCACTCGCTGATAGCCGCCGCCGGGCGCCACCAGCAGCGTAATGCCGTTGGAGGTTTCCGGGTGCCAGATTGCCATTTCAGGGCAACGCACGCCGGTCGCGGCGCGGTCATAAGGTTCGTACTCTTTGGCGAGATCGACGATTTGCGGTTGAGCGCGCGAATCACTCGCGCCTGGCGCATCACCGTGTGGCCAGATATTAATGATTTCTGTGTGCATAAATCAGTCCTGAGCGAGTCGTGTTGTCATTATTTTGTTCGCGGCCGGATTAACAGCGTCCTGCTGTTGTTGATTAAAACATGGTCTGTTTTCGCGCTGGCGTCCAGCCGAAAACCCACCATTTCTGCAGTTTCGGACTATGCCTGGCGGCCCGATTTCTGTCCGTAATCTATTGAATTTAAATTGATATGGTAAGGGTTACTAAACTGGCGTAGGCGGATATGAGCCAAAGATGGATCGCTGGCGAGGTTAGTTAAAATTCACAGTGTAATCTCGGGATTTAAGGCAAATTATCCTGTGCATTGTGTAAGTCGTGATTATCAAATCAACAGCGGCAAAGTGAACGATTGGCGCCATGCATCGTGCCAACGGATATCCAGCGGCGCCACGCGTCGTGCCTGAAATAGCGCCGCTGGGAAATGTTGAGGGGAGGGTTATTGCGGCATAGCGCTTAAAGGGATAATGGCTCCGCGATGCTGGATCACCGTGCTGGCGGTGAGATGACCGCGCGCGGCCGCATCTACTGCCCTCCCTCCGGCTAAACGTACAGCCAGATAACCGGCGCTGAAAGAGTCGCCTGCGGCAGTGGTGTCGATCACCTTCTCTTTTGCCAGCTTGATGGCGGGCACTTCACGCAGCGGCTCATCGCCTATCGCCACTAAACAGGAATCGGCACCGCGTTTGATGGCAATTTCCTGCACACCGGCTTCGCGCGTGCGTGCAATCACTGCGTCCAGCGGCTGTTCACCCCACAGCAGGTGCTCATCATCCAGCGTCAGGAAGGCGATATCGGTGTGATGCAGCATCTCGGCATAAGCCTGTTGCGCGCTGGATTTGTCTGCCCACAGACGTGGACGATAATTGTTATCGAAAATGACCTTGCCACCGTTTTGGCGACAGGCGCTGAGCAGTGCCATCAGTTTCTCTCGGCTGGTGGCCGGCAGAATCGCCAGGCTTATACCGCTGAGATAGAGGTAATCGTAGTGGGCCAACTGGGCGCAAATCGCGTCAGACTCTGGGCCATCCAGCCAGAAGCGCGCAGCGGCATCATTGCGCCAATACCAGAAGGTGCGCTCGCCGTGTTCGTCGGTTTCAATGAAATAGAGGCCCGGCATTTTATTGTCGAGGCGCTGAATGAGCTGGGTGTGAACCTGCTCCTGCTGCCAGGCAGCGATCATCTGGTCACTGAAACTGTCGGTGCCCAGCGCGGTGACATAGTCCACCCGCAACTGCTGGCTATCTGACTGGCGTGCCAGATAAACCGCCGTGTTTAGCGTGTCGCCGCCAAAACCACGTTTGATGTTCTCACCTTTTTCGGACAGCTCAATCATGCATTCGCCAATGATGGCAATGTTCTTCTGCGTCATGGTCTTCGGCCTGTAGTGAATTCTGCCCTCGAGTCTCGCGTCTGGTATGGCAGCTGTCAATGGTTTTTAAAACGATGTTTTAATTTAACTTAAGGTGCCTGCACCCACTTTCCACGGCGATTTAACGGACAAAGCGCCGCTTGTTTTGCCGATTAAGCCTGAAACGCGCTGATACACTCAACTGCTCGTGAGGTGGCTGAGACCAATAAAGTTATCGTGTTACTCGCCGATACTTGCCGCTGAGAAACAATTTGCAGGCACCCACCACCTACCAGGAAAAAACCATGGTGATGAACAATTTAAGTCATCGGCTGCCTATTTCAATTGAACTGGAGCAACAACAGGAAACGCGTTTCTTCTGGCAGCAGTGCCAACGATTCTATACTTTCCAGCCGATTTACCAGGTCTCCGGCCGTTTACTGGCTATTGAATTACTGACTGCGGTGACACACCCCTCCGCACCAGAGAAAAGGTTGTCGCCCGAAACCTATTTTGATGCGCTGACTATCGCGCAGCGCCTTGATGTCGTCGAGGAACAGCTTGAGCTGTTATTACAGTGGTCACACTTTTTCAGTCAGCGTCAGCTGGTGGCCTCGGTGAATATTGATGGTCCGACGCTGTTAGCCATTGAGCAGCATGACGATATCCGCCAGTTGATTACGCAACTCCCCTGGGTGCGATTTGAACTCACGGAGCACCACGCATTGCCGCAGGAAGAGATGGTGGCGAAGATGCCTGAACTGGGCCCGCTGTGGCTTGATGACTTTGGATCCGGCATGGCAAACTTCTCTGCGCTGACTGAGCTGCGCTATGACTACATTAAACTGTCGCGCGAACTGTTCATGCTGCTGCGCTCTACCGATGAAGGCCGCTCGCTGTTCTCCATGCTACTGGCGTTGATCAATCGCTATTGCAACGGCGTTATTGTTGAAGGCGTGGAGACCGAAGAGGAGTGGCAGCAGGTACGCAATTCACCTGCAATGGCGGCACAAGGCTATTTCTTCTCGCGGCCTGTTCCCTTCAGCACGCTGGAATCCCTGGCGCTCGAGCTTCCCTGATCCCGATTCGCAACGTCTCGACTACAGTTATGTGAGACGTTGAGGGCAAGGAGGAAGCAGAATGTCACGTACGGGAAAAGTCCTGAGTTGGGTTTTCGGGATTTTATTGTTGTTGGTTGTGGTGGTGGTGGTGATTATCGCCACGTTTGACTGGAACCGCCTGAAGCCAACCATCAACCAAAAAGTCTCCACTGAGTTAAACCGGCCTTTCGCCATTCGGGGTGATCTGGGTGTTGCCTGGGTGCGCAATCGCGAAGAACCCGGTTGGCGCAGTTGGGTGCCGTGGCCGCAGGTGCATGCTGATGACATTATGCTGGGCAATCCGCCGAATATTCCCGATGTCACCATGGTGCATTTGCAGCGCGTTGAAGCTACGCTTGCGCCGCTGGCGCTCCTGCATAAACAGGTTTATTTGCCGTGGATTAAAATGCAGCAGCCCGATGCGCGGCTGGTGCAGACGGCGGATAAAAAGAATAACTGGACCTTCAACTTAGCCAGCAGCGAGAACAGCGATGCTAATGCGCCGCCTTCTGCCTGGTCTTTCCGCCTCGATAATATCCTGTTCGATAAAGGCCAGATTCGTTATCGCGATGCCATCAATAAAGCCGATGTGACCGTCACTCTTAATCCACTGGGCAAACCGGTGCCTTACACGCAGGTAGCGGGCGGTAACGACCAGCAGAAAGGCGCGGGCGATTTTGTCTTTGGCTGGCAGGCGGAGGGGACATACAACAATCAGAAACTGACTGGCGACGGCAAGATCGGCGGCATGCTCTCGTTGCGCAGCAAAACCACACCGTTCCCACTGCAAGTTGATTTGCGCAACGGCACCACGCGCGTGCGCGTTGACGGGACGTTGCAGGATCCTTTAAATCTCGGCGGGCTGGATGTGCGTCTGCGCTTTGCTGGCGATACGCTGGCGAATCTGTACGGTTTAACCGGCGTGCTGCTGCCTGATACGCCGCCGTACGAAACTGACGGCCATTTGATCGCGCGCTTCAATGAAGAGAAAGGGCCGCTGTTCCGTTACGAAAACTTCAATGGGCATATTGGCGATAGCGATATTCACGGCTCGCTGGCTTATCACCAGGTGAAACCGCGCCCAACGTTGACCGGAGAATTAACCTCGAACCAGTTGCGCATGGCGGATTTAGGCCCGCTGATTGGCGTAAATTCGGGCAAGGGCAGTGAGAAAACCCAGCAGGCTAAAGCCCAGCGTGGTGACGCTTCGACTCAACCGGCCGATCGCGTGCTGCCACATGACAAGTTTGATACCAAAAGCTGGGACGTGATGGATGCGGATGTGAAATTCAGCGGAAAACGCATCGAACACAGCAGCAAGCTGCCGCTTAGCGACCTTTATACCCATCTGCAGTTGAAAAACGGTGACCTGCTGCTCGATCCGCTGCGCTTCGGCATGGCAGGCGGCAGTATCAACTCCACCATTCATCTGGAAGGGGATAAAAGCCCGATGCGCGGTCGCGCGGACTTGCATGCGCGTAAGCTGCAACTGCGTCAGCTGTTCCCGAATGTCACGGCGATGCAGCGTAGCCTGGGTCAGTTAAACGGCGATGCCAGCCTGAGCGGTACCGGCAACTCGGTGGCGGATATTCTGGGGACCAGCAACGGCGAGCTGAAACTGCTGATGAATGACGGATTGATCAGCCGTAGTCTGATGGAAATTGCCGGCCTGAATGTCGGTAACTATGTGGTCGGCAAACTGTTTGGCGATGATGAGGTGCGCATCAACTGTGCCGCCACCGATCTCAATATCCGTCAGGGTCTCGCCACGCCGAAAGTGTTTGTGCTGGATACGGAGAATGCGGTGATTAATGTCACCGGCAACGTTAACTTTGCCAATGAAAGGCTGGACTTATCCATTAATCCAGAGAGCAAAGGCATTCGTATCATCACCTTGCGATCGCCACTGTATGTGCGTGGCACCTTCAAAAATCCGGATGCGGGAGTGAAAGCCGGGCCGCTGATCGCACGTGGCGCTGCTGCGGTGGCGCTGGGCGCAGTGGTGGCGCCGGCCGCCGCACTGCTGGCACTGATTTCACCCAGTGATACAGATGCCAACCAGTGCAGCAACGTGTTGCAGCAGATGAAAAGTAAAAAGTGATCAGTTGCGCCACAGCACTTTGATGATGTGATAACCAAAGGCGGTTTTCACCGGCCCGTAAGGTTGCAATAGCGGGCAGGAGAACACCGCCTTATCAAAGCCGGGCACCATCTGGCCTTTACGGAATTCACCCAGATCGCCGCCGTTACGTCCCGATGGACAGGTGGAGTGTTTTTTTGCCAGCTGCTGGAAGTTTGCGCCCTTTTCCAGCTGGGCCAGCAGGGATTTGGCCTGCGCTTCATCCTTGACGAGGATGTGCAAAGCTGCCGCGGTTTTCGCCATGTTGGTGTCTCTGTATGTATGTATAATGTTCGGCGCATTATATCCCCGTCCTACTTCAAATTGCAGGTGCGTTGGCTGCGTATGCTTGATACGGTGACTGATTGAGTCAGTTTCCGGGAGTCGCTCACCTGTCCATATTCCTGCCATGTGAAATCGTCAGGGGATCTCCTTTTCATTAGTTGAGTGATATTCCGTTATGCGTTTAAACCCCGGCCAACAACGTGCTGTCGAATTTGTCACCGGTCCCTGCCTGGTGCTGGCCGGTGCAGGCTCGGGTAAGACCCGCGTCATCACCAATAAAATCGCCCACCTGATCCGCGAGTGTGGCTATCAGGCGCGCCATATCGCGGCCGTCACCTTCACCAATAAAGCCTCGCGTGAGATGAAGGAGCGTGTCGCGCAAACCCTCGGGCGCAAAGAGGCGCGCGGCCTGATGATCTCCACCTTCCATACGTTGGGACTGGAGATCATCAAACGTGAATACAAAGCGTTAGGAATGAAAGCGAGCTTCTCGCTGTTCGACGATCAAGATCAGCTGGCGCTATTGAAAGACCTCACTAAACAGTGGCTGGAGGAAGACAAAACGCTGTTGCAGCAGCTGATCTCCACCATTTCCAACTGGAAGAATGATCTGGTCGATCCGCAGGGTGCGGCTGGCCTGGCCAAATCCCAGCGCGACCAGATTTTTGCCCACTGCTATCAGCTGTACGACCAGCATCTGAAATCCTGCAACGTACTGGATTTCGACGATTTGATTGCGCTGCCGACGCTGTTGCTGCAACGCAATCAGGAAGTGCGCGAGCGCTGGCAGCAGCGTATTCGCTATTTATTAGTTGATGAGTATCAGGATACCAACACCAGCCAGTATGAGCTGGTGAAACTGCTGGTGGGCGCGCGGGCGCGTTTCACCGTGGTCGGTGATGATGACCAGTCAATTTACTCCTGGCGTGGCGCACGACCGCAAAACCTGGTGTTGCTGAAAGAGGACTTTCCGACGCTGGAAGTGGTGAAACTGGAGCAGAACTATCGCTCAACCCAGCGCATTTTGAAGTCAGCTAACATCCTGATTGCCAATAATCCGCATGTTTTTGAGAAGCGCCTGTTCTCCGAGCTGGGTGAGGGCAGCGAGCTGAAGGTGCTGAGTGCCAACAATGAAGATCATGAGGCCGAAAGGGTCGCCGGTGAGTTGATTGCTCATCACTTCGTTAATAAAACCGCCTATAAAGATTATGCAATTCTCTATCGCGGCAACCATCAGTCACGCGTCTTTGAAAAGCAGCTGATGCAGAACCGTATTCCTTATCGCATCTCTGGTGGCACCTCGTTTTTCTCGCGCCCGGAAATCAAAGATTTGCTGGCCTATCTGCGCGTACTGACCAATCAGGAAGACGACAGTGCTTTCCTGCGTATCGTTAACACGCCGCGCCGTGAGATTGGGCCTGCCACGCTGCAGAAGCTGGGTGAATGGGCCAACTTGCGCAATAAAAGTCTGTTCAATGCCAGCTTCGATATGGGGCTGCAACAGACGCTGAGCGGGCGCGGACTGGAGCATCTGCAGCGTTTTACTCAATGGCTGAATGAGATTATCCAGCTGACGGAACGCGAACCGGTGAATGCGGTACGCGATCTGATTCGCGGTGTCGATTATGAAAGCTGGTTGTTTGAGACCTCGCCAAGCCCCAAAGCCGCCGAAATGCGCATGAAAAACGTCAACACGCTTTTCCAGTGGATGACCGAGATGCTGGAAGGTGACGAACTCAATGAGCCGATGACGTTGGCGCAGGTGGTGACGCGCTTTACGCTGCGCGACATGATGGAACGCGGCGAGAGCGATGAGGAGAGCGATCAGGTGCAATTGATGACCTTGCACGCCTCCAAAGGGTTGGAGTTCCCGTATGTTTATCTGGTCGGTATGGAAGAGGGGTTGTTACCGCATCAGAGCAGCATTGATGAGAACAACATCGAAGAGGAACGCCGTCTGGCCTATGTGGGCATTACCCGCGCGCAAAAAGAGCTGACCTTTACCCTGTGCCGTGAACGTCGTCAGTATGGCGAACTGGTGCGTCCGGAACCGAGCCGCTTCCTGATGGAGTTGCCGCAGGATGATGTGGTGTGGGAGCGCGAGAAAAAGGTGATCAGCGCCGAGGAGCGGGTGAAAACCGGGCAGACGCGCGTCGCGGGCTTACGTGCGATGCTGGAGAATGCGAAGAAGGGGTAAATCCCCCGCCGTTCGTTCAGGCCAGGCCTGTAGCGATAACCGTTGCGAGCGTAGCGGAGGCAAGACGAAAAGCTCCCGGCAAAGCGGAGTTCACATGCCGTCAATGAGCATTTGACGGGAGCTTTTCAACGCAGCATCAGCAAGCGCAGCAGGTTTGATTAAGAGATAGTCAGCAACCAGTGCACATAAGACTGGTAATGACTCTCTTGTTCCAGCAACTCGGCACGCAGCGGATGTGCATCCAGCCAGCCAGCAGGGAGTGTCAGGTGCAGCGCATCATCATCCGCCTGTAAACGAACCGCAGGCAGCGTGTCATCGCGACGACGGCTGGAGAAAATAATCGCCAGACGCAGTAAACGGCTTAAGCGTTCCGCCATACGTGGTGGCACAGCGTTCTGCTGCGTCAGTAAAGCGAGATCGATACTGCCACTCTGATTCTGCAGCAGGCAGGCGAGCATTTTTTTCTGTGCGGGCGTAAAACCAGGAAGATCGAGATGGCGAATCAGGTAAGCGGCGTGCTGGGGTGCCTGGCGGAAATCGACGCTCAGGCCTATTTCGTGAATTGAACAGGCGCTCAGCAGCAGATCGCGACATCGGTTATCCAGCTTCCAGACAGTGCTCACCTGGCGGAAAAAGCTTTCAGCCAGCTGACGCACGCGGCTTGCCTGCTCCACATCGATAGAGAAGCGGCGCTGGACGTTTTGCAACGTGCGGCTACGAATGTCGCGGTCAATCGGTAGATGCAGCATGCCGTACACCAACCCCTCACGCAATGCGCCACCGGCCAGCGTCATGCTGTCGATGCTTAGTTCATGGAAGATAGCGATTAGAATCGACAGGCCGCTGGGGAATACCAGCGCGCGCTCAAGTGTCAATCCTTCGATTTCCAGCTCTTCCAGCTTGCCGCACTGAATCGCACGCTGTTTTAGCTGCTGCAGCTTGCTCAGGGTGATGCGTTCATCCATACCCTGCGCAACCATAATTTCCTGCAGTGCCTGCACGGTGCCAGAAGCACCGACGCAGATCTGCCAGCCTTTTTCGCGCAGTGCCGCCGCGACCGGACGAATCATGTCACGGGCCGCTAATTCAGCCTGCTCGAAATTCTCTTTCGCCAGGTGACGATCGCCAAAGTAGCGTTCCAGCCAGGTGACGCAGCCCATCGACAAACTAAACAACGTGGTCGCGTGCGAACCCTCGCCGGTGACCAGCTCGGTGCTGCCGCCGCCGATATCCACCACCAGGCGCTGATCGGAGCCTCCGGTAGTGTGGGCAACACCTTGATAAATCAGGCGTGCTTCTTCCTCGCCGCTGATGACATTCACCGGGCAGCCAAGAATTTCTTCGGCGTGAGTCAGGAAGTCCTGGGCATTTTCAGCAATACGCAGCGTAGCCGTGGCGACTACGCGGATTTGCTCGGGGGGAATATCTTGCAGCTGTTCAGAGAAGAGTTTCAGACATTGCCAGCCACGCTGCATCGCCTCGGCGGAGAGGTGATTGGCTTTGTCCAGACCGGCAGCCAGACGTACCTTACGCTTTATACGCGCAATGGTCTGAATACTGCCGGACACTTCGCGCACCACCAACATATGAAAGCTGTTAGAGCCTAAATCAATCGCAGCATAAAGTGACGATGCGCTCAGCATGGTGTGCTTAACTCGAACGTTTACGGTTGTTATTGCGCGGCGCGCCGCTACGACGGTTGCTGTTGTTCCCGCCACGGCGTGGGCCGTTTCCAGAACGGCTGCGCTGCAGACGTTTCGGCGGAGGCAGCTCACTCATCAGTGCTTCACTGCTGTACTTACTCACCGGAATACCGTGACCAATGTACTCTTCAATCGCTGGCAGGTTCAGTGCGTACTCTTCGCACGCCAGGCTGATGGAGTGTCCGCTGGCACCCGCGCGGCCGGTACGACCGATGCGATGCACGTAGTCTTCACGGTCGTCAGGCAGATCGTAGTTGAACACGTGGGTCACTGCAGGAATGTGCAGACCTCGCGCCGCAACGTCAGTCGCGACCAGAATATCCACATCACCTTTGGTGAAGTCATCCAGAATACGCAGACGTTTTTTCTGTGCCACATCGCCCGTCAGCAGACCTACACGGTGACCGTCCGCGGCCAGATGGCCCCAGATATCTTCACAGCGGTGTTTGGTGTTGGCGAAGATGATGGCGCGGTCGGGCCACTCTTCTTCGATCAAGGTTTGCAGCAGACGCATCTTCTCTTCATTCGAAGGGTAGAAAAGTTCTTCTTTGATGCGGTGGCCGGTTTTCTGCTCCGGTTCCACTTCCACGTATTCAGCGTTGTTCATATGTTCGAACGCCAGTTCACGTACGCGGTAAGAGAGGGTCGCCGAGAACAACATGCTCAGACGCTGGGTGGCCGGCGGCATGCGGCGGAACAACCAACGGATATCTTTAATAAAGCCAAGATCGAACATGCGATCGGCTTCATCCAGAACCACGACCTGAATGGCGCCGAGGTTGATGTGATTTTGTTTCGCATAGTCGATGAGGCGACCGGTGGTGCCCACCAGGATATCGACGCCATCGGCCAACACTTTCAGCTGTTTGTCGTAGCCGTCACCGCCATAAGCCAGACCCAGTTTCAGACCCGTGACTTTCGACAGTGGCTCTGCATCGGCATGGATCTGCACAGCAAGTTCACGCGTCGGGGCCATGATCAGCGCACGTGGCTGATTAATCTGGCGGCCTTCAGCGGCTGGATGAGAAAGAAGATGATGAAACGTTGACGTCAGGAACGCCATCGTTTTGCCGGTACCGGTTTGCGCCTGACCCGCAACATCACGCCCTGAAAGCGCAAAAGGCAGTGCCAACGCCTGAATAGGCGTGCAGTTAGAAAAGCCTTTGGTATCAAGGGCTTCAACCACCTGTGGGTGCAGGGCGAAGTCGGAAAACTTCTGTTCAGTTAAGTGTGTTTTGCTCATAGTGTGGTAGAATATCAGCTTACTAGCGCTTTACGAAAGCGTATCCGATGAAATAAAGTCAACCTACGTTGGTATATTTTACGCCAATTCGCCAGGCACAATCTTTGGAGTTAAACATGAGCAGCGATAAAATCGTTCACTTGACCGATGACAGTTTCGACACTGACGTGCTGAAAGCCGACGGTGTCACTCTGGTAGATTTCTGGGCTGAATGGTGTGGTCCTTGCAAAATGATCGCCCCAATTCTCGACGAAGTCGCAGAAGAGTACGACGGTAAGCTTACCATCGCCAAGTTGAACATTGATGACAACCCGGGCACTGCGCCTAAATATGGCATTCGTGGTATCCCGACACTGCTGCTGTTCAAGAACGGTGAAGTGGCTGCGACCAAAGTAGGCGCCTTGTCTAAAGGCCAGCTGAAAGAGTTCCTGAACGCTAACCTGGCCTAAGCCCGGCGCGGTGTTGTTCCGCAGTGGTGAATTTTTTCGCCACTGCTGGACGTCTCCCTTCAGGCGTGTTAAGTTGACCTCACTGCATTACGCACTTACCTTGTAGTTTGCATCTAAAGTTTTCCCTTGTCAGACCCTGCTCGCATTGAACGTTATCGTGGTTTGGCAATCTGATGACTAGCACATTCGGCATCACCTTTCGACCATCTCTTCGTTTCCTATCGCCACATCAGACGATAATCGTCGAGCAGAGTTGAAAAAGAGCCATTAACGGCATGGAATTTTTGCCATACCACCCACGACAATCATTTCGAGAATTACCCCGAGTTTAAGAACCCTCACTATGAATCTTACCGAATTAAAGAACACGCCGGTTTCTGAGCTGATTACCCTCGGCGAAAATATGGGTCTGGAAAACCAGGCACGTATGCGTAAACAGGATATTATTTTCTCTATCCTTAAACAGCATGCGAAAAGTGGCGAAGACATCTTTGGTGATGGTGTGCTGGAGATATTGCAGGACGGATTTGGTTTCCTCCGCTCTGGAGACAGCTCCTACCTCGCCGGTCCCGATGATATCTACGTTTCTCCCAGCCAAATCCGCCGCTTCAACCTCCGCACTGGTGACACCATTTCTGGTAAAATTCGCCCGCCAAAAGAGGGTGAACGTTACTTTGCGCTGTTGAAAGTTAACGAAGTTAACTACGACAAGCCGGAAAACGCGCGTAATAAGATTCTGTTCGAAAACCTCACGCCACTGCACGCAAACAATCGTCTGCGTATGGAGCGCGGTAATGGCTCAACCGAAGATTTGACCGCTCGCGTACTGGATCTGGCATCGCCGATCGGTCGCGGTCAGCGTGGTCTGATCGTGGCACCACCGAAAGCCGGTAAAACCATGCTGCTGCAGAACATCGCACAGAGCATTGCGTACAACTATCCGGATTGCGTGCTGATGGTGCTGCTGATTGACGAGCGTCCGGAAGAAGTGACCGAGATGCAGCGTCTGGTGAAAGGCGAAGTCATCGCATCCACCTTCGACGAACCGGCTTCACGCCACGTTCAGGTCGCTGAGATGGTGATCGAGAAGGCTAAGCGCCTGGTCGAGCACAAGAAAGACGTTATTATCCTGCTTGACTCCATCACCCGTCTGGCGCGTGCTTACAACACCGTGGTACCGGCTTCCGGTAAAGTATTGACCGGTGGTGTGGACGCCAACGCCCTGCATCGTCCGAAGCGTTTCTTCGGTGCAGCACGTAACGTGGAAGAGGGCGGCAGCCTGACCATCATCGCGACTGCGCTGGTTGATACCGGTTCGAAGATGGACGAAGTGATTTACGAAGAATTTAAAGGTACAGGTAACATGGAACTGCACCTGTCGCGTAAAATTGCTGAAAAACGTGTCTTCCCGGCGATTGATTACAACCGCTCCGGTACCCGTAAAGAAGAACTCCTCACCACGCAGGAAGAGCTGCAGAAAATGTGGATCCTGCGCAAAATCATCCATCCAATGGGTGAAATTGATGCGATGGAGTTCCTCATCAATAAGCTGGCGATGACCAAAACCAACGACGAATTCTTCGATATGATGAAGCGTTCGTAAGTTGGCGATATTGAATCGCTAAGCGAAGCGATTCTTTCGCACAATTTGCCAGGATTTATTGCTAACGCCACGTCTTAACGTGGCGTTTTTCATTTATGGGCATTAGGATTAGCCCAGTCAGGAAGCAATATAATGATTGTGCCAGATGGGCGCTGCTTTTTTCAGCAGACAGTCTAATCTGAAGCAGAATTCGGACTAAGGATATACGGCAATGGCAAGAATCTTGCTTATTGTTGTCGATGATTTTAGCTGAGAGCGTTAACGTGAATTTACTCACTATGAGTACTGAGCTTGGTTTTGTTTTTCTGTTTACTTTAGTGTTCCTATTTTTTGCCCGTAAAGCCGCTAAAAAAATTGGGCTGGTAGACACACCTAATTCAAGAAAACGACACCATGGCGCCATTCCGTTAGTGGGTGGGATCTCCGTTTATGCGGGGATTTGCTTTGCTTTCTCTATTTCAGATTATTATTTACCCCATGCGGCACTCTATTTAAGTTGCGCAGGGGTGCTGGTGCTGGTGGGTGCACTGGACGATCGGTTCGATATCAGCGTTAAAATCCGCGCATTAGTACAAGCGGCGGTGGCCATCGTGATGATGGTCGGCTCAAAACTGTATCTGCTGAGCCTCGGATTTATCATTGGTCCGGTGGAATTGGTTGTTGGACCATTTGGCTATGTACTTACACTGTTCGCCGTTTGGGCGGCCATTAACGCCTTTAACATGGTGGATGGCATTGATGGCTTACTGGGTGGGCTGGCCAGTGTGACCTTTGCCGCCATGGGCATCATCCTCTTTTTCGACGGGCAAACCAGTCTTGCGATGTGGTGTTTCGCCATGATCGCCGCCACCATCCCCTATATTTTGCTCAATCTGGGTCTGATTGGCCGCCGCTATAAAGTGTTTATGGGCGATGCAGGCAGCACCATGATTGGCTTCACCATTATCTGGATCCTGCTGGAAACCACCCAGGGTTTGAGCCATCCGATTACGCCGGTCACGGCACTGTGGCTGATCGCCATTCCGCTGATGGACATGGTGGCAATTATGTATCGCCGCCTGCGTAAGGGGATGAGTCCGTTTTCAGCTGACCGCCAGCACATTCACCATTTGATCATGCGTGCCGGTTTCACTTCGCGTCAGGCCTTTGTGCTGATTACCGTGGCTGCAGCGCTGTTGGCCGGTATTGGTGTGCTGGGCGAATACCTTGCCTTCATCCCCGAGTGGGTGATGCTGGTGCTGTTCCTGATGGCCTTTTTCCTTTACGGCTATTGCCTTAAACATGCCTGGCGTGTGGCGCGCAAAATCCGTCGTATTAAACGCCGCTGGCAAAGCAGTGGCGAAGATAAAAAATAAATTACCCCGATTAGTACCCCGATAAGGACTTTTGTTATGACCTCTGTCGTTGTGGAGAACGAACTGGATGTGCGCGGCCTTGGCTGCACGCTGTGGCGCGGCAAGCGCTGGATCATCGGCTTTGCGCTGCTGTTTGCCTTATTGGCATGGCTCGCCTCGATGCTGATGAAACAAGCCTGGAGCACTACCGCCGTTACCGATCGTCCAACGGTTAACATGCTGGGTGACTTCTTCGTGCAGCAGCAATTCCTCAATAATCTCGATGTGCGTAACAACACGCTCAATCTCAACACGCCCGCCCCAACGGTGATGGATGAGGTCTATCAGGAGTTCACTATGCAGTTGGCCTCCTGGGACACGCGCCGTGATTTCTGGCAGCAGACCGATTACTTCAAAAGTCGCAAAAGTGGCAACGCGCACAACGATGCCGCGCTGCTGGATGATTTGATTACTAATATTCAGTTCACGCCTGCGGATACGGCGCATAACACGCTGGATAACATTAAGCTGATTGCTGAAACCGCCGGCGATGCAAATAACCTGCTGCGTCAATATATCGCCTATGCCAGCGAACGCGCGGCGCGCCATTTGAATGCGGAGTTGAAGGGTGCATGGCAGGCGCGCAGCGCGCAGCTGCAGGCACAGGTTCATCGCCAGCAGGAAGTGGCACAGGCGGTGTTTGATCGCCAGCGTCAACGTATTGAACAGGCCTTAAAGGTCGCTAGTCAGCAGGGCATCAAAGAAAACCGTGCACCGGCTATTGGCGAAGCGCTGCCTGACAGCGATCGCTTCCTGCTCGGGCAGCAAATGCTGCAGGCTCAGCTCGATACATTGCAAGCCAGCGGGCCCGCTTACGATTTGAGCTATGATCAGAACAGAGCGATGCTGGGCACGTTGCAGGCAGGCGCGCAGTTGGATAAGCCCTTCCAGACTTACCGCTATCTGCGCACGCCTGAAGAGCCGGTGTCGCGCGACAGTCCGCGCCGAATGTTTATGATGATCATGTGGGGCGTCATTGGCGCGCTGGTGGGTGCAGGTGTGGCGCTGGTGCGCCGTCCTCGTCCGACGTCACCAACGAGCCATTAAGAGAAGCCACGTGAAAGTTCTGACCGTATTTGGCACGCGTCCTGAGGCGATAAAAATGGCCCCGCTGGTGCAGGCACTGGCGCAGGACCCGGCGTTTGAATCGCGCTTGTGCGTGACCGCGCAGCATCGTGAAATGCTCGATCAGGTGCTGCGGCTGTTCAAGCTGCAGCCCGATTACGATCTCAATATCATGCGCCCGGAACAGGGGCTGACGGAGATCACCAGCCGCATTTTGCAGGGGATGAAAACGGTGCTCGCCGATTTTCAGCCCGATGTGGTGCTGGTGCACGGTGATACCACCACCACTTTTGCTGCTAGCTTAGCCGCTTTTTATCATCAGATTCCGGTGGGGCACGTCGAAGCAGGATTGCGCACCGGCAACCTGATGTCGCCCTGGCCGGAAGAGGCTAACCGCACCTTAACCGGTCATCTGGCGAGCTACCATTTCACCCCAACCGAGAGTTCGCGGCAGAATCTGCTGCGTGAAAATTTGCCGGATGACTGTATCGTTGTTACCGGCAATACGGTGATTGATGCGCTGCTATGGGTGCGCGATCGGGTGCTGGATGATGGCGATCTGAATGCACGTCTTGCAGCACGTTATCCGTTCCTTGATGCGGATAAAAAACTGATTCTGGTCACCGGCCATCGTCGTGAAAGCTTTGGCGGCGGTTTTGAACGCATTTGCAGCGCGCTGGCGCAGATTGCACGTCAGCATCCGCAGGCGCAAATCGTCTATCCGGTGCACCTCAATCCCAACGTCAGCGAGCCGGTAAATCGTATCCTGAGTGGTATCGACAATATCATTTTGATTGAGCCACAGGAGTATCTACCTTTTGTCTGGCTGATGAACCGTTCCTGGCTGATCCTCACCGATTCCGGTGGTATTCAGGAAGAAGCGCCATCGTTGGGCAAACCTGTTCTGGTCATGCGTGATACGACTGAGCGTCCGGAAGCGGTGGATGCGGGCACAGTAAAACTGGTCGGTACCGATATCAACCGGATTGTCGAAGAAGTCAGCCTGCTGCTGCAGGACGAGGAAGCCTGGCAGAGGATGAGTCGCGCGCACAATCCGTATGGCGATGGACAAGCCTGCTCGCGCATCCTGCAGGCACTGAAACAACACAGAGTATAATTATGCGTTTTGAAACCATTTCCGTTATCGGACTGGGCTACATTGGGCTGCCAACGGCGGCCGTTTTTGCCTCAAAGGGAAAAAAAGTGATCGGCGTGGATATCAATGTCCGCGCGGTCGAGACCATTAATCGCGGCGACATTCACATTGTCGAGCCGGAGTTAGGTGACGTGGTGCGTGAAGCCGTGCAGGCAGGTTTTCTGCGAGCTACCACGCAAGCCGAAGCTGCGGATGCCTTCTTAATCGCCGTACCTACGCCGTTTATCGGCGATCATCAGCCGGACCTGAGCTATGTACAGGCAGCCGCGTTGTCGATTGCACCGGTGCTGAAAACGGGTGATTTGGTGATCCTCGAATCGACCTCACCGGTTGGCGCGACCGAACAGATGGCCGCCTGGCTGGCGGAGGCACGTCCTGACCTGCGTTTCCCGCAGCACGGTGATAACTGTGACGTGTTTATCGCTTACTGCCCGGAGCGCGTGCTGCCCGGCAAAGTGATGGTAGAGCTGCTGGAAAATGACCGTGTGATTGGCGGCATGACGCCTGCGTGCTCAGCACGGGCCAGCGAACTGTATCGCATCTTCCTGCGCGGCGAATGTGTGGAAACCAACGCGCGTACTGCCGAGATGTGCAAACTCACGGAGAACAGCTTCCGCGATGTGAATATTGCGTTTGCCAATGAGCTATCGCTGATTTGTGCGGAACAGAAGATCAACGTGTGGGAGTTGATTGCGCTGGCGAACCGCCATCCACGCGTCAACATTCTGCAGCCCGGACCAGGTGTTGGTGGCCACTGTATCGCTGTCGATCCCTGGTTTATCGTGGCGCAAAATCCGGAACTGGCGCGTCTGATTCGTACCGCGCGTGAAGTGAATGATGCGAAACCGACGTGGGTGTTAGATCAGGTCAAACAGCAGTTGGCGGATTGCCTGACTGCCAGCGGCAAACGTGCTTCTGAGGTGACGATTGCCTGCTTCGGCCTGGCGTTTAAACCGAACATTGATGATTTGCGCGAGAGCCCGGCAATGACAGTGGCGCACCTGATTGCCGAGTGGCACAGCGGCAGCACGCTGGTGGTAGAACCGCATGTGGCAGACATTCCTGCGCGACTGGCCCATGAAGCGGCTCTGGTTTCCACCCAGGATGCATTGCAGCAAGCAGATATCATCGTGATGCTGGTTGATCACGCGCAGTTCCGCGCTATCGATGCCAGCGAGATCACGCAGCAGTGGATTATCGATACCAAAGGTGTCTGGCGATGAAACAGTTCCTGGTGACAGGTGGCGCAGGCTTTATTGGGTCCGCACTGGTGCGATTTCTGATTGAGCAAACCGACCATCAGGTGGTGGTGGTGGATAAACTCAGCTACGCAGGCAATTTAGCCTCTCTGGCTTCAATACAGAATGATGCGCGCTATGCCTTTGAGCAGGTGGATATTTGCGACCGAGCCGAACTGGATCGTGTCATGGCCCAATATCAACCGGATTGCATTATGCATCTGGCCGCAGAAAGCCATGTGGATCGCTCGATTGATGGCCCGATTGCCTTCATCGAAACCAATATCGTGGGCACCTATCAGTTACTGGAAGCCGCACGCCATTACTGGAATGGTATGGCGGATGAGCGTAAAAAAGGCTTTATCTTCCATCACATTTCCACTGACGAAGTGTTTGGCGATTTGCATGGCAGCGATGATTTCTTTACCGAAACCACGCCGTATGCGCCCAGCAGCCCTTATTCAGCGACGAAAGCCAGCAGCGATCATTTGGTTCGCGCTTGGTTACGCACTTACGGCTTGCCGATCATCGTCACCAACTGTTCGAACAATTATGGCCCTTATCACTTTCCTGAAAAATTGATTCCACTGACTATCATCAATGCGTTGGCGGGTAAGCCTTTGCCGGTGTATGGCAACGGCAGCCAGATTCGCGATTGGCTGTATGTGGAGGATCATGCGCGAGCACTCTACAGTGTGGTGAGCAGCGGCAAAGTGGGTGAAACCTATAATATTGGTGGTCACAACGAACGCCGTAATATTGAGGTGGTGGAAACCCTGTGCGATCTGCTGGACGAACTGGCACCGCAGCAGCGCGCCACGCATCTGACGCGCTATCGAGATCTGATCACTTTTGTCACCGATCGTCCCGGTCACGATCTGCGTTACGCCATTGATGCCAGCAAAATTGCGCGTGAATTAGGCTGGATGCCGCAGGAAACCTTCGAAAGTGGCATTCGCAAAACCGTGCAGTGGTATTTGGCAAACCCACAGTGGTGGCAGGCGATTCTCAACGGTAGCTATCGTGGTGAGCGGTTGGGTTTAACCACGCCGCGCTGAGGCGCAATACAGGAGCAGCAACGATGAAAGGTATCATCCTGGCGGGCGGTTCGGGCACGCGTTTGCACCCTATTACTCGCGCTATCTCAAAGCAGCTACTGCCAGTTTACGACAAGCCGATGATTTACTATCCGCTGTCGGTGCTGATGCTGGCGGGGATCCGCGAGGTCCTGATTATCACCACGCCGGAAGATCGCGCGCACTTCGAGCGTTTGCTCGGTGATGGCAGCGAGTTCGGCCTGCAGCTAGAGTATGCTGAGCAACCCAGCCCTGATGGTTTGGCGCAGGCGTTTATCATTGGTGAGTCCTTCATTGGCAATGACAGCTGCTGTCTGGTGCTGGGCGACAACCTCTATTTTGGCCAGGGCTTCAGTCCGAAACTGAAAAAAGTGGCTGCGCGCAGTAGCGGTGCGACGGTGTTTGCCTATCAGGTGATGGATCCCGAGCGGTTTGGTGTGGTGGAGTTTGATGACGACTTCAATGCGCTTTCCATTGAGGAGAAGCCGCAGCAACCTAAATCACGTTGGGCGGTAACCGGCCTCTACTTCTACGACAATCGCGTGGTGGAGTTTGCCAAACAGGTGCAGCCTTCTGCACGGGGCGAGCTGGAAATCACCGCGATTAACCAGATGTATCTTGAGCAGGGTGAACTCTCTGTCGAGTTGCTGGGACGAGGTTTTGCCTGGCTGGATACCGGTACACATGACAGTCTGATTGAAGCGAGTATGTTTGTTCAGACCGTGGAGAAACGTCAGGGCTTTAAAATTGCCTGCCTGGAAGAGATTGCGTGGCGCAACGGTTGGCTAAGTGACGAACAGTTGCTGGCGGCGGCGCAAGCGTTGACCAAAACCGGCTACGGCCAATACCTGATGGATGTTCTCCATGCCCGTCCGCGTCAGTATTAACCCCCTTGAGTGGGAAAGCGATTTCTTTGGCGTGAACAGCGCGCGTATCGACCTGGATGGCGACTTCACCCTTGCCGACGCGCTGCAACAGCCAGATACGTTGTGGCAGGCCAAAGTGCCCGCCGAGCGCACCGACGCCATTGATGCCTTAAGCCAGCACGGTTTTCAGTTGGTGGAAGGTGAGGCCGATCTGGCCATCAATATCAAACGCACCGAGCGCCAGGTTGGCGTGCGCATCGCGCGTGAAGCACAGATCCCGGCATTGCGTGAGGCGGCATCGCATGCCTTTCGCCAAAGCCGTTTTCGTGCGCCCTGGTTTAACGCCGATGACAGCGGTCGTTTCTATGCACAGTGGATTGAAAACGCGGTACGCGGCACCTTTGATCACCAATGTCTGGTGGCCAGCGACGAATCCGGCCAATTACAAGGCTTTGTCTCGATGCGTGAAGTCAACGGTGATGCGCGCATCGGCCTGCTTGCCGTACAGCCCGAAGCGCAGGGGCAGGGCATTGGCCAGCGTTTGCTGCTGGCGGCAGCAGATTGGGGTCGCGTGCGGCAGCTGGAACGCCTGCGCGTCGCGACCCAGCTTAGCAATCTCACGGCGATGCGCCTCTATTTACGCAGCGGTGCTCGCCTCGAAAGCACCGCTTACTGGTTTTACAGGAAAGCCTCATGATCCCATTTAATGCGCCGCCGATTGTCGGCAGCGAAGTTGAATACATGCAGTCGGCGATGGCCAGCGGCAAACTCTGCGGTGACGGTGGTTTTACCCGTCGCTGTCAGCAGTGGATGGAGCAGCATTTTGGCAGCAAAAAGGTGCTGCTGACGCCATCCTGCACCGCCTCACTGGAAATGGCCGCGCTATTAATCGATATCCAGCCCGGCGATGAAGTGATCATGCCGAGTTATACCTTTGTCTCTACCGCCAATGCTTTTGTGCTGCGCGGTGCGGTGATCGTGTTCGTCGATGTGCGCCCCGATACGCTAAATATCGATGAAACCTTGATTGAAGCAGCGATCACTGAGAAAACCCGTGCGATTGTGCCGGTGCACTACGCGGGCGTGGCCTGCGAAATGGATAGCATTATGGCGCTGGCGGCGAAGCATCAATTGTTTGTGATTGAAGATGCGGCGCAGGGGGTGATGTCGCAGTACAAAGGACGTGCACTCGGCACTATTGGTCATATTGGCTGCTTCAGCTTCCATGAAACCAAAAACTACACTGCCGGTGGCGAAGGTGGTGCGACGCTGATTAATGACGCGAAGCTGGTGGAGCGCGCGGAGATCATCCGTGAAAAAGGCACCAACCGCAGCCAGTTTTTCCGTGGTCAGGTGGATAAATACACCTGGCGCGATATCGGTTCGAGCTATTTGATGGCGGATCTGCAGGCTGCCTACCTGTGGGCGCAACTCGAAGCGGCTGAGCGTATTAACCAGCAGCGTCTGCGACTGTGGCAGCGCTATTATGATGCCCTGCAACCGCTGGCGGCGGCGGGACGCATCGAGCTACCGGTGGTGCCGGATAATTGCCTTCACAACGCGCACATGTTTTACATCAAACTGCGCGACAGCGACGACCGCCAGGCGCTGATCAACTGGATGAAAGAGGCGGAAATCCTCACGGTGTTCCACTACATCCCCTTGCACTCTTCGCCAGCCGGTGAACGTTTTGGTCGCTTGCACGGCGATGACCGTTTCACCACCAAAGAGAGTGAGCGCCTGCTGCGTCTGCCGCTGTTCTATAACCTGTCGGATAACAATCAGCGCACCGTTATCAGCTCGCTGTTGAGTTTCTTTGCCTGATGTCGTTAGCCAAAGCGTCAGTCTGGACAGCCTCATCGACGTTGGTAAAAATCATTGCCGGTCTGCTGGTGGTGAAACTGCTGGCGGTCAGCTTCGGGCCGGAAGGGGTTGGCCAGGCCGGTAACTTTCGCCAGCTGATTACCGTATTGGGTGTATT
The DNA here is from genome assembly GCF_009829935.1 of Pantoea sp. Seng. Taxonomy (NCBI): domain Bacteria; kingdom Pseudomonadati; phylum Pseudomonadota; class Gammaproteobacteria; order Enterobacterales; family Erwiniaceae; genus Pantoea; species Pantoea sp. Seng. The sequence goes on from NZ_SZZV01000007.1 coordinate 216,023, forward strand.
GGCCGGCGCGGGCATTTTCAACGGCGTGACCACTTACATCGCGCAATTTCAGCAGCAGCCCGAGCAACTGCGTGCCGTGACCGGTACGGCATCGAGCATGGTGATCGGCTTTTCCACGCTGGTGGCGCTGGTGTTCTTGCTGGCGGCGGGGCCGATTAGCCATGCGCTATTTGGTCATGACGGCTATGCCAACGTGGTTCGCATCGTGGCCTTTCTGCAGTTTGGGATTGCCTGGGCCAACCTGACGCTGGCCTTGCTCAAAGGCTTCCGCGATGCGCGCGGCAATGCGCTGGCGTTAATTATCGGCAGCCTGGTGGGCGTGCTGGGCTATGTGTTGTGCTGGTGGCTGGGTGGATATGCCGGAGCGTTAGTCGGCTTAGCGCTGGTGCCTGCACTGTTGGTGTTCCCGGCTTTACTGATGCTGCGACGTCATCGTCAGGTGCTGCCACTGCGCTGGTTAAAACCGGGCTGGCAGCCGGATTTGGCGCGAAATCTGGCAAAATTCACCCTGATGGCGCTGATCACCTCCGTTACCCTGCCAGTGGCGTGGGTGATGATGCGTAATCTGCTGGCCGAACAGCAGGGTTGGGCGCAGGTGGGCTTGTGGCAGGGCGTGACCAGTATATCCGATGCCTATTTGCAATTTATCACGGCGACTTTTAGTGTCTGGTTATTGCCGACGCTGGCGCGACTGGAAAGCAAACCGCAGATTGCGCGTGAAATTGGGCGTGCGCTGCGTTTTGTTCTGCCCGCGGTGGCTGCGGCCAGCTTTTGCGTGTGGTTACTGCGTGATGTCGCCATTTGGCTGCTGTTTTCTCCGCAGTTTGCCGCGATGCGCGACCTGTTTGTCTGGCAGTTGTGTGGGGACGTCTTTAAAGTCGGCGCCTATGTATTCGGATACCTGGTGATCGCCAAAGCTTCACTGCGCTTTTATATTTTGACGGAAATCAGCCAGTTTGTGCTGCTGACCGCGTTCTCACATTGGCTGATTCCCTTACATGGAACTGCCGGAGCCGCACAAGCCTATATGGCGACTTACGTGCTCTACTTCGCCCTTTGCTGTGGCGCCTTTATGATTTATTGCCGGAAAAAATGACTTTATTTCACGTGCTGGGATCGGATATCCCACATCATAACCATACGGTGTTACGCTTCTTTAATGAGGTGATGAACACCGAATTGCCGGCTGCTGGGCCGCGCCAGTTTATGGTGGTGACTTCAACGCCTGAAGCGCTGCAAGCTTATACCGCGCTGCAGATCGAAACCTATCCCAGCAAGCGCGCGCTGGCGCAGACGGTGATAACCCGTGCGGCTGACCGCACGCAACGCTTCTTCTTTCATGGACAGTTTAATCCGCAAATCTGGCTGGCTTTGCTCAGCGGTAAATTACGGCGTGAGCAGGCGTTCTGGCACATCTGGGGCGCTGATTTGTATGAAGAAGGGCGTGGCCTGAAGTATCAGTTGTTTTATCTGCTGCGCCGTATGGCACAGCGTCGCATTGCTCACGTGTTCGCAACGCGTGGGGATTTGCACGCTTTTCAGCAACGCCATCCGCGTGTGCCTACTTCACTGCTTTATTTCCCAACCCGCATGCCCGATGCCGCAGTGCCGGGCGGTAGCGCGACCGGTGATTTCACCGTGCTGCTGGGCAATTCCGGCGATCGCAGCAACAACCATATTGAAGGCTTACAGGCGATTCGAGCGCAGTTTGGCGATCGGGTGAAAGTTCTGGTCCCGCTGGGCTACCCGGAAAATAATCAGGCATACATCGAAGAGATCAACACGGCCGCGCAGCGTCTGTTCCCGCAAGGTCAGGTGACCTTATTGCGTGACAAGATAGATTTTGACACCTATCTGCAATTGCTCAGCGACTGCCAGCTCGGCTATTTTATGTTCGAGCGCCAGCAAGGCATTGGCACCTTATGTTTGCTGATTCAGGCCAATATTCCCTTTGTGCTGAACCGTAAAAATCCGTTCTGGCGCGACCTCAGCGAACAAGGGTTGCCGGTGTTGTTTAGCGAAGATGCGCTGGATACGTCGAGTGTGGCTGAAGCCCAGCGTCAGCTGGTGCAGTGTGATAAATCCGCGGTTGCCTTCTTTGCCCCTGGTTATCTGGCTGGCTGGCGCAACGCGTTGACCCTGAGTGAAAGGGAGAGAACATGAGCCTGATGCAGTTTAGTGGTCTGCTGGTGGTTTATTTGTTCTCGCTGGGTTTCATTTTGACGCTGACCTGGCGGGAATTTAAACGGGTGCGCTTTAACTTCCACCTGTTCTTCACCATTTTGTATTTGCTGACCTTTTACTTCGGTTTTCCCCTCACCAGCGTGCTGGTGTTCCGCTTTAATGTGGAGGTGGTGCCGCCGGAGTACCTGTTGCAGGCGTTGCTGGCCGCCACCAGTTTTTATGCGATTTATTATGTCAGCTATAAAGTCCGCTTGAGGCCGATCAATGCTACGCCTCGCAAGCCCTGGCTGCAGATGAACCGTGTTGAAACCCATCTCACTTGCCTGTTGTTAGCGCTGGTGGCGGTTGGCACGGTGACCGTGTTCTTTATGCACAACGGCCTGCTGTTGTTCCGCCTCTCTGCCTATAACCAGATCTTCTCCAGTGAAGTATCCGGCGTGGCGCTCAAGCGCTTCTTCTACTTCTTCATTCCGGCGATGCTGATCCGCTATTTCCTCAACCCAACGCAGCGTCAATGGCTGGGGTTTTTGCTGGTGTCGGTGGCGTTTGGTTTGCTGACCTATGCACTGGTGGGCGGGACGCGCGCCAATATCATCATCGCCTTCGCTCTGTTCCTGTTTATCGGCATAACGCGCGGCTGGATCACGTTGTGGATGCTGGTGGGCGCAGGCGTGATGGCGATTGCGGGTATGTTCTGGCTGGCGCTGCGCCGCTATAACCTCGATGTGGTGGGCGACGAGGCGTTTTACACCTTCCTGTATTTAACGCGTGATACTTTCTCACCCTGGGAAAACCTCGCGCTGTTGTTGCAGAACTACGACAAAATTGATTTCCAGGGCTTAGCACCGATCTGGCGTGACTTTTATGTCTTTATCCCGAGCTGGCTCTGGCCTGGCCGTCCATCGATTGTGCTCAACAGCGCCAATTACTTTACCTGGGAAGTGCTGAATAACCATTCAGGACTGGCGATTTCGCCGACGCTGCTGGGCTCGCTGCTGGTGATGGGCGGCGTGTGGTTTATTCCGCTGGGCGCGATTGCCGTCGGCTGGCTGATGAAAGGATTCGATAATCTCTATCTGCAAGGCCGTGATGCTTCAAACCGCTATAGCGGGGCGATTCTGCAGAGCTTCTGCTTCGGTGCGGTCTTCAATATGATCGTGCTGGCGCGTGAAGGGCTTGATGCTTTCGGTTCGCGCGTGGTGTTCTTTTGCATTATTTTTGCCGCCTGCATGGCGGTGGCTAAATTGCTGTACTGGCTGTTAGCGCGCGCAGGTTTAATTCGCCCGCGTAGCGAGCCGGTGGTTCACAGCTTGTCTTAACCTTTGGGAAAATGATTCATGAAAACCGATAAGCCGCGCTATAACCTGCGCGGTGTCGATCTTCACGCCTTTAACGACATGGACAGCTTCCTGCACTTCTTGCTGCCGGATGGCCAGCCGCGCTGTGGCACGCTGGTGGCGATGAATGCAGAAAAGATGCTGACGCTGGAAGAGGATGCGCAACTGCGTGCACTGATTGCTGAAGCGGAATTCAAATATCCGGATGGCATCAGCATCGTGCGCTCGTTACGCAAAAAGTATCCGCAGTTGCAGGTGAACCGCATCGCCGGTGCCGATCTGTGGGAAGCCTTGATGGAGCGTGCGGGCCGCAGCGGCATTCCGGTGTTTCTGATTGGCGGTCGTCAGGCTGTGCTGGATGAAACCTGTGACAAACTGCGTCGCCAGTGGAACGTAAACATTGTCGGCAGTCAGGATGGCTATTTTGCCCCAGCCGAGCGTGAGGCGTTGTTTGCGCGCATTACGGCCAGCGGTGCACAGATTGTTACGGTGGCGCAAGGTTCGCCGCGTCAGGAGTTGCTGATGCGTGACTGTCGTGCGCACTGGCCGCATGCGCTGTATATGGGCGTGGGCGGTACCTACGACGTTTTCACCGGCCACGTCGCGCGTGCACCACGAATCTGGCAGAAATTGGGGCTGGAATGGCTCTACCGTCTGATTCGTCAGCCATCGCGCTGGCGCCGGCAATTAAAATTGCTGAAATATTTGCGCTATCACTGGCGTGGCGATCTCTGATATCGCCGATTTTTTCAGCAATATCATCAGTGCAGGCAGCAAAACTGCATTAATTATCGACGGAATGCACAAAGCGTAATCAAACGCGTTTTTTTTATAAAAAAGCGCTGGACAGTATGAGGTCAAGCCCGTAGTATGCCCATCCGCAACGGCGCTACGCGCCCGTAGCTCAGCTGGATAGAGCGCTGCCCTCCGGAGGCAGAGGTCTCAGGTTCGAATCCTGTCGGGCGCGCCATTTAGTTTGTGCGCAAGAGCTTCGGTGGTTGGTTTTAACCGCGTTATGCAGTGAAAATAGTAAGCAGAGATGCTTACACACCAGAATTATGGTGGCTATAGCTCAGTTGGTAGAGCCCTGGATTGTGATTCCAGTTGTCGTGGGTTCGAGTCCCATTAGCCACCCCAAATTTTGCTGGGCACGCGATGGTGGCGGAATTGGTAGACGCGCTAGCTTCAGGTGTTAGTGTTCTTACGGACGTGAGGGTTCAAGTCCCTCCCTTCGCACCAGGCAAAATTACGCGGTAGCGTGAAGAAATAAGATACAGAAAAAATCGGCGAGTAGCGCAGCTTGGTAGCGCAACTGGTTTGGGACCAGTGGGTCGGAGGTTCGAATCCTCTCTCGCCGACCATATTCGAAAAGCCTGCTTGAAAAAGCAGGCTTTTTTCGTTTTATCTTTCCCAAAACTGATCTTATCCTTTTCAGCAACTCAGCAACTCAGCAACTCAGCAACTCAGCAACTCAGCAACTCAGCAACTCAGCAACTCAGCAACCCGGCTTCTCAACACCATCCGGCTTCTTAAATCACGCCAACGGCTGTTGTCGCCATAATGAGACTCATAACCCATTAATTTTAAATGGATTGACAGTTCCTTGCATTGGTTGTCGCTGAGAGGAGACAGTTATTGAGGGGAGTGTAGCGAAATCACGACGCGCCGTTCAGGCTGAGGTAGGCCCATGCGTTTATCTTGCTGATTTAAAATAACTTATCTCTGAATCTGCAATTCTGGCACGGCTTATGCAATAATAACCTTGTAGATGCTCATTCCACCTCTTATGTTTGCTAATGCTACATAAACCTGGGAATGATGCAGAGCCCCTTACGGTATCCGTTGTCCAGCCTGGCAGTTATTGCGCACGCTTTACTGCAGTAAGAAGGACATTACGTTGAGTCGGATACCATCAGTTGTCTGAACGACCTGATCTTACACCTGCTTATGGCAGGTGTTTTTTTATCTGCGATTTACCTTCATACCGCTACTCTTCAGGCAAAAAAAAGCCGGGACAAGCCCGGCGTGCACAAAAGTAACAATCGTTAAATCAAGCGTTTGGATTCGTCTTTAAGGTAAGAAGCAGACCTTCACGACGCATTTTGGCCGCGTCTTCAGGGCGATGCAGACGATCGTAAACATCGGCCAGCCAGGCATAATCAAAGGCATCCTGGCGTTGGGCCAGAGCCTGCTGGAAAGCCTCTGCGGCCTGTTGCCACTCACCGTGGCGCATCAGCATTTGACCTAAGGTACTGTGCAGCAGCGGCGTTGCGCCATGCTGTTTGATTTGCTGACGCAGCGCTTTCTCCAGTGATTGCGGGTCGCCACTTTTAATGCGCGGCATCAGCAGCACCAGGCGATCGTCATACTGACGCTTCAATCCTTCCAGCACGATGCTTTGCGCGGTATCCGGATCATCACACTCAATCAAATGTTCAGCCATCGCCACTTGCAGCGCCGTTTCCTGACGCGTTTTACGGCTCTGGTTTTGCCACCACTTCTTCAGGCCTTCGCTGCCTTGATCGGCCATGGCCTGATTCATCATGCCTAGCCAGGCTTGCTGTTGTAGCGCCTCACGATGGGCATCGTCATTGACCTGGGATTTCTGCATAGAGGGCAGAATATCCAGCAACGCGCCCCAGGCGCCGGTGCGAATATAAGCCTGTTCAGCCAGACGCAGCACTTCAGGATGACGCGGCGCGACTTCCAGTAAACGGTCAATACCATGGCGGGCAGCATGATCTTCATTACGTGCCAGCTGCAGGCGCACGCGAGTGATCTCAACCGGAATGGTGTCATTCTCAGACAGCTCAGACGCACGTTCCAGATGTTGATTGGCACGCACTTCGTCACCACGCTGCTGCGCCGCTTCGGCTGCCAGCAGATAGTTAGCCACCGGCTGATCGGCGTGATCGGCATTCTTCGACAGCAGTTTTTCAACCTGCTTGTAATCACCTTCCGCCAGTTTCATCAGCGCACTTTGCGTGTGACGCTGTGCGCTACGACGCTTACGACCAACAAACCAGCCACGCGTGCGTGCACCGGTGCGGAACACGCGGCGTAAAATCCATTCAATGAACAGAATCACCAGCAGACTGAGGATCAGGATGATTGCCAGTCCCGTGACGCTGGTTTCCACGTTCCAGTTATCGGTCTGGATCAGCACGTAGCCCTGGTGGCCAGCAATCATCGGCCCCAATACCACGCCTGCGATCAGCAGCAGGAAAAGCACCAATACTTTCAGCATGCTTAGCCTCCCTGTTGATCAGCCGGAACCGATGGCTGCGCCAGCAGATTGCGCACGCGCGTCTGCATCAGTTTTTCCAGCAGCGCCTGACTTTCCAGCGTATCCGGCACATCCATCGAAATGTTTTGCTGACTCAGTTCATCCAGCTGTGCGAGGAAAGCTTTGGTGGCAGCGTCATTGGTGTCGTACCAGGCACGCACCCAGGTCGAGACCGCATCAATCGACTGCTTGTAGATTTCATCCTGATGCCGTGGCACAGCCTGGGCGGCAATCAGCAGGCGCGAACGGATATTTTCACGCAGGTAAACATCCTGATTCGGCGCCAGCAGCGGCTGTGCGGTGTTATCACGGCGGCGGATGGTGATGAAATCATCCATAAAGTTATGCCAGCTCTTCACCAGGTTTTGACGCCATTCGTGCAGCGAGCTGGAAAGCTCTCCGCCATCGGCATCCATCGGTGAATCATCACTGTCATTGTCCGCCAGACGCAGATTATCGACGCCGTTCGACAGCTGATTGAGTTTGAGGATGATGCCATCGTAATCGACCTGACTCACCGTTGAGAGTGAACTGATATCCTGCGTCAGCGCACGACGCACATTCATTACGCTCGGATCATTCATATCGGCCAGGCTGGTATCGGCACTTTTCAACAGCGCTGCTGCCGTAGTGACATCCTGATCGCTCCACAGCTTACGGCCGGCCAGTTTCACGAGGTAATCCGCCTGCGCCAGCAGCCAGGTGCGGGTGTCATTGCCGGAAATCGTCGCGACTTTATCGCGCAGGGTTTCCAGCTCTTTGGCGCTGTTGTCCTGCTGGGTACGTGCTTCCTGCAACGCCGTGTTCGCGGTGTCCAGTTGTTGCGTCAGCTGTTGTTTGTCGCTGCCCAGTTGCTGCTGCAGGGCGCTCAGCTGTTCACTCAGGTTCTGGTTTGTCTGAGCCTGTAAATCGGCCTGATGTTTCCCATTGAGGTAAAGTCCCGCGCCAATCGCCAGCGCAATCACAATCGCCACCGCACTCAGTACTTTGCCATCGCTTTTTTTATCGCGAGGCTTTTTACCGTCTGGCGTGGGGGAAGTGTCCGCAGGGGTGGTTTCTTCAACCATGGCGGAGGAGGCTTTTTGTTCCGTCATTATGGCTCATCCCATTGTTAAGTTCAGCGTAACGCGCGCAGCAGCGCATCGTTATCAGCACCATCGGCTACCTCAATATCCTGCCAGCCTAATTCGGCGGCCTGAGTAGCCAAACGTTCACTGACGACCACCAGTCGACAGTGCAATAACCATTCCCGACGATCGATTGGCGGAAACAGTGCAAACAGTTGTTGTAACATCTCACCGCTGGTGACCACCAGCGTGGTAATTCCGCGATCGCGCCAGCGACGGCCTTCAATCGCGCCCTCATAATATTTTTCACACCGTTGATAGCACTCGCAGTATTCCACCTCGGCGCCGCGTTCCAGCAGGGTTTCTGCCAGTAACTCACGGCCTGGGCTGCCGCGCAAAATCAGCGCACGCCTGCCTTTTACCTGCTGCAGACGGTTGAGCCGCACTAACTCTTCGCTGGTCTCCCGCGCATGAGGATAGTCTACTTTCAGATGACTGACGGTATGCAGTGCCAGCGCGGTGCTGCGCCCTATAGCATAGTAGTCGAGTGTTTCGGGCCAGGTGAGGGCACTCTGCTGTAGCGCTGGATGGGCAAACAGCACTACCTGCTGCGACAGCAGAAACACCAGATCGCCCGGCCGTAAAGCCGCCAGTTTTTGCGGCAATTGTTGCAGATCGCGACCCGGCGTGAATTCAATCAGCGGTAGAGTCCACGCCAGTTTTCCCTGGGTTCGCAGACGCGAAACCAGTTCACTGGCAGCGGGTTCCGGGCGGGTCACGAGAATGGTCATGCGGGCGTTTGCCCCTGATAAACGTCGCGCAGAATGTCGCGGGCGCCGCCATCCAGCAGCTCTTCCGCCAGGGAAATCCCCATCTGCACCGCGTTTTCGCGCGGACCACGGCGTTCACCTACCACCATTTGCTGGCCATCCGGTGAGCCGACTAAACCACGCAGCCATAGCTGATTATCTTCCAGCACGGCAAAGCTGCCGATCGGTACCTGACAACCGCCTTCAAGGCGCGTGTTCATCGCGCGTTCAGCGCGCACGCAGACATCGGTGTCGGCGTGATTCAGCGCCTGCAACAAGGTAATCAGTTGGTGATCATCAAGACGACATTCAATGCCGACGGCGCCCTGGCCCACGGCGGGCAGCGAAATTTCAGCGGGCATCGCCTGACGAATGCGATCTTCAAGATTCAAGCGCTTCAGGCCTGCCGCGGCCAGAATAATGGCGTCATATTCTCCGGCATCCAGCTTACCCAAACGGGTGCCCACGTTGCCACGTAAAGAGCGGATGATCAGGTCAGGACGACGCGCACTGAGCTGACACTGACGACGCAGACTGGAAGTCCCCACAATCGCGCCCTGAGGCAGTTCATCAATGCTGTTATAAAGGTTGGAGACGAAGGCATCACGCGGGTCTTCACGCTCGCAGATAGTGACAAGACCCAGGCCTTCCGGGAAATCCACCGGCACATCCTTCATGGAGTGCACCGCAAGATCGGCACGGTTTTCCAGCATTGCCAGTTCAAGCTCTTTGACAAACAGGCCTTTTCCACCGACTTTAGCCAGCGGTGTATCGAGGATGATGTCGCCTTTGGTGACCATTGGCACCAGCTCAACCTGCACGCCCGGATGTGCTGCCATCAGGCGCTGTTGGACATATTGTGCCTGCCATAAAGCAAGGGGACTTTGTCTGGTAGCAATTCTGAAAATTTTGTTTAACGTGCTGTTAACCATTTTGATCGTTCATCGATTATCCTATCATTGATAGGGGAATGCTGTCAGTTTCAACGGATTGAAAAGGCCTCGATGTCAGTTGTTACGCATTATTGCGTCATTTTCTGACGTCTAAGTCCGAAAAAGCAGGGCTACATGGGGAACGTGCTAAACTGTCATGTAGCGCAACTTTCTTTACGGTCAATCCTCCAGGTGTTAGATTGATCACGTTTCCAGCAATAATTTGCCCAACATCTTTATTATTAAGCGGCAGGTTTTGGAAACAGGGTGCTTAACACTGGGACAATCAGGCGAAACGTCTTGTACCTCTACATTGAGACACTGAAACAGAGACTGGATGCAATTAACCAGCTGCGCGTCGATCGCGCACTGGCTGCTATGGGACCTGCCTTCCAGCAAGTCTACAGTCTGCTGCCAACATTACTGCACTATCATCACCCGCTGATGCCGGGCTACCTTGAAGGTAGCGTTCCCCACGGCGTCAGCTTCTTCACGCCTGATGAAAACCAACAGCATCTGTTGCAACAGTTGGCGGGCGATCAGCCTCTGGATCTCAGCACTGCCGTCAAAGGCGAGCGTCCGATCACCGGCATCTATTCGATGGGCAGTACCTCGTCTGTCGGTCAGAACAGCGTCTCCGATCTCGACATCTGGGTGTGTCACCAATCCTGGTTAGATAATGAAGAGCGCCTCAATCTGCAGCGCAAGTGTACCCTGTTGCAGAAATGGTGTGTGTCGATGGGTGTGGAAGTCAGTTTCTTCCTGATCGACGAGAATCGTTTCCGCCACAATGAGAGCGGCAGCCTCGGTGGTGAAGACTGCGGTTCGACCCAACATATTTTGCTGCTGGATGAGTTCTACCGTACCGCTGTACGTATGGCGGGTAAACGCATCCTGTGGAACATGGTGCCCGGCGAAGAAGAGCACCATTACGACGATTACGTGATGTCACTCTATTCTCAAGGCGTGTTGACGCCGAATGAGTGGCTGGATCTCGGCGGCCTCGGCACGCTGTCAGCCGAAGAGTACTTCGGGGCCAGCTTGTGGCAGCTGTATAAAAGCATCGATTCACCGTACAAAGCGGTGCTGAAAACCCTGTTGTTAGAAGCGTACAGCTGGGAATACCCGAACACGCAATTGCTGGCGATGGATATCAAACAGCGCCTGCACGATGGCGAAATTGTCTGCTTCGGTCTCGACCCTTATTGCATGATGCTGGAGCGCGTGACGCGCTATCTGACCAGCGTCGATGACATGGCGCGCCTTGATTTGGTGCGTCGATGTTTCTATTTAAAAGTGTGTGAGAAGCTCTCGAGTGACGATCACCACCATCACCGCTCAGGCTGGCGTCGCGAGATTCTTTCGCAGCTGGTGAAAGAGTGGGGTTGGGATGAAGAGAAAATTGCGGTATTGGATAACCGCGCCCAGTGGAAAATTGAGCGTGTGCGTGAAGCGCACAACGAGTTGCTGGATGCGATGATGCAGAGCTATCGCAACCTGATCCGTTTTGCCCGTCGTAACAATTTAAGCGTCAGTGCCAGCCCGCAGGATATCGGCGTGCTGACGCGTAAACTGTATGCCGCGTTTGAAGCGTTGCCGGGCAAAGTGACGCTGGTGAACCCACAGATTTCGCCTGACCTGTCGGAAGATAATCTGACCTTTATTCATGTGCCGGAAGGTCGCGCCAATCGCGCCGGTTGGTATCTTTACAACCAGTCGCCGGACATGAGTTCGATCATCAGCCATCAGCCGCTGGAATATAACCGCTACCTGAACAAGTTAGTGGCGTGGGCGTGGTTCAACGGTTTGCTGACCAGCAAAACGCGTTTACATATGAAGGGCAACGAATTCTGCGATCTGCCGCGTTTGCAGGAGTTGGTGAACGATGTGTCGAGCCACTTCCCGCTGCGTGTACCTGCGCCGACGCCAAAAGCGTTGTACAGCCCGTGCGAAATCCGTCATCTGGCGATTATCGTTAACCTCGAACACGATCCGACCTCCGCCTTCCGCAATCAGGTGGTGCACTTTGATTTCCGCAAGCTGGATGTGTTCAGCTTCGGCCAGCAGCAACAGTGCCTGATTGGTAGCATTGATCTGCTGTACCGCAACTCATGGAATGAAGTGCGTACGCTGCACTTCAGCGGTGAGCAGGCGATGATCGAAGCGCTGAAAACCATTCTCGGCAAAATGCATCAGGACGCCGCACCGCCGGATACGGTGGAAGTGTTCTGCTACAGCCAGCATCTGCGCGGTTTGATTCGTACCCGCGTACAGCAGCTGGTGTCTGAGTGTATTGAGCTGCGTCTGTCGAGTACCCGTCAGGAGCCAGGCCGCTTTAAAGCGCTGCGCATGGCGGGCCAGACGTGGGGCTTGTTCTTCGAACGCATGAGCGTCTCGGTGCAGAAACTGGAAAATGCGGTGGAGTTCTACGGCGCGATTTCCAACAACAAGCTGCACGGTTTGTCGATCAAAGTGGAATCGAATCAGACCCCATTACCGCCGGTGGTGAACGGCTATGCCAGCGAAGGCATCATTCAGTTCTTCTTTGAAGACACCAATGACGATCGCGGCTTCAACATCTATATCCTCGACGAAACCAATCGCGTTGAGGTTTATCACCATTGTGAAGGCAGCAAAGAAGAGTTGGTGCGTGACGTGAGCCGTTTTTACTCCTCGTCGCATGACCGCTTCACCTATGGCTCCAGCTTTATCAACTTCAACCTGCCGCAGTTCTACCAGATTGTGCACGCGGGCGATCGCTTCCAGGTGATTCCTTTCCGCAGCCAGACACTGACGCAGCTCTGCGCGACGCAACCCGATAACGACAACGGCGATTTCCAGCCGCGCTACCAAATGCACTGATCCCGCCTGCGTTCGCGTGGTGGGATTGGCTTTTCCTCTGACATGCGCCCGGAATTGCGGGTATTTCCTGTTGCTTTTACAACGTCAACTGCGATGATAAGCAGCCAAGGCTTAAGGACAGGAAGAGCAGACAGAATGAGACACATGATAAGTCAGCTGGGTATCGCGCTGGCACTGGTCAGCCTCGCAGGCTGTGGCCTGAAAGGACCGCTGTATTTCCCGCCCAAAGATCAGCCGACCAAACAAAACCAGCAGGTCACCCAACAGCAGCAAAAAGCGGCGCAGGATGCTGACGTTAACGGTTTGGTCACCAGCAAATCGGGTTCACAGGCGAACTAATCTCTATGAGTAATCCGGCGGAGCAGAAAATGCAGTTCTCGAAAATGCACGGTCTCGGCAACGATTTCATGGTTGTGGATGCTGTGACGCAAAACGTCTTTTTTTCGCCGGAACTGATTCGCCGTCTGGCGGATCGGCATCTGGGGATCGGTTTCGATCAGCTGCTGATCGTCGAACCGCCTTACGATCCGGATCTCGATTTTCATTACCGAATTTTCAACGCCGATGGCAGCGAAGTGGCTCAGTGCGGTAACGGTGCACGCTGTTTCGCTCGCTTTGTGCGCCTGAAAGGGCTGACCAACAAAAGCGACATCCGCGTGAGTACGCAAACCGGGCGTATGGTGCTGAGCGTGACCAGCGATGAGCTGGTACGTGTCAACATGGGTGAACCCAACTTCGATCCGCAACAGGTGCCGCTGCGCGCCAATAAAGCGGAAAGCCTGTATCTGCAACGTGTTGCGGAGCAGACCGTGATGTTTGGTGCGGTGTCGATGGGCAACCCACACTGTGTGATTCAGGTTGAGAGTGTGAAAACGGCCGCCGTGGAAACCCTCGGTCCGCTGCTGGAAAGCCACGAACGCTTCCCCGAGCGCGTCAACGTGGGCTTTATGGAAGTGGTTAATCCTGAACACATTCGTCTGCGCGTGTATGAACGCGGCGCGGGTGAAACCCAGGCCTGTGGCAGCGGCGCTTGCGCAGCCGTTGCCTGCGGCATTCAGCAAGGCATTCTGGCGGAAAAAGTTCGCGTTGATTTGCCTGGCGGAACGCTGCATATCGCCTGGAAAGGAGTGGGTCAGCCGCTGTTTATGACCGGGCCAGCCACACACGTCTACGATGGGTTTATTCATCTATGAAAAATGTCGAAGAGCAAACCGACAGCGCGGTTTTGCTGGACGATCAGTCGGTAAGCGCCTTCCTGCGCCAGAACCCCGATTTCTTTATTCGCAATGCGCGCCAGGTTGAACAGATGATGGTGCCGCACCCTGTGCGCGGCAGCGTGTCGCTGGTAGAGTGGCACATGGCGCGTCAGCGCAACCACATCCAGCAGCTGGAAGAGGAAATCACGCTGTTGATGGAGCAGGCTACGGCCAACCATCAACTGTTCGATCGTCTGCTGGGGTTACAAGGCCATCTTGCCGCGGCGGACAGCCTGCAGGAAATGTTAACGCGTCTGCACCGTTGGGCGCGTGAGTTGGGTCTGGCCGGCGCCAATGTGCGGGTGTTCAACGACCATTGGCACATCGGCGCACCTTCTGATTTCACCCAGTTGGGTCTTTCTCGTCAGGCTTTTGAGCCGCTGCGTATTCAACGCTTTGGTGCTGAACATCATTACCTTGGCAGCCTGAATGGCCCGGAGTTACTGCTGTTGTTGCCTCAGGCGAAAGCCATCGGGTCGGTGGCGATGTCGCTGATGGGCGAACGCGGCGAGCTTGGCGTGCTAATTTTCAGCAGCCGCGACAACCAGCATTATCAAGCGGGCATGGGCACTTTGCTGTTACAGCATCTGGCGCAAATGCTGCCGGATCTGCTGTCTCGCTGGATTGAACGCGCATGAGTGACGTCAGCCCGTTGCAGCCAGCCGTTGAGGGCTTTCTGCGTTATCTGAAAGTCGAACGCCAGCTCAGCCCGTTGACGCAAAAGAATTACACCCGCCAGTTGCAGACGATGACCGCGATGGCCGATGAGATGAAGATCGCCTCATGGGCACAACTGGAGCCCGCACAGGTTCGTCAGTTGGCGGCTCGCAGCCGTCGTGCCGGACTCGGGCCCAGCAGTCTGGCATTACGTATGTCAGCACTGCGCAGTTTTCTTGACTGGCAGGTCAGCCAGGGGATGCTAAGCGCCAATCCGGCCAAAGGCATCTCCACGCCGCGCAATGCTCGTCATCTGCCAAAAAATATGGATGTCGACGAGGTTAACCAGCTGCTGGAAATCGACCTGAACGATCCGCTGGCGGTGCGCGACCGCGCGATGCTGGAGACTATGTACGGCGGCGGTTTACGTCTGTCGGAGCTGGTGGGCATGGATTGTCGTCATGTCGATCTCGATGCCGGTGAAGTGTGGGTCGTGGGTAAAGGCAGTAAAGAGCGACGCGTGCCGATTGGTGGCACGGCGGTGACCTGGCTACAACACTGGCTGCCACTGCGTGAAAGCTTCGCGCCACAGGATGATGCGATGTTTGTCTCCAGTCGCGGCACGCGTATTTCGGCACGAAACGTGCAAAAGCGTTTTGCCGAGTGGGGCATTAAGCAGGGCGTGGCCAGCCATATTCATCCGCATAAGCTGCGTCACTCTTTTGCGACCCATTTGCTCGAATCGAGTGGCGATCTGCGCGCCGTGCAGGAACTGCTCGGACACGCCAATCTGTCGACCACGCAAATCTATACCCATCTCGATTTCCAGCATCTGGCGACCGTGTACGACGCGGCGCATCCACGTGCTAAACGAGGAAAGTCTGAATGAAGTTCTACCGCCCGCTGGGCCCGATCAAAGCGATCACTTTCGATCTCGACGATACGCTTTATGACAACCATCCCGTGATCCGTAAAACCACCGCCGAATCCCACGCCGCGTTGCAGGCCTTCCATCCGGCACTGCGTGAATTCACGCCCGCTGATTATCAGGGGCTGCGTGACGAATTGCTGGCGCGTGAGCCGGAAATTTACCACGACGTGTCTGAGTGGCGCCGCCGCTCGGTTGAGCTGGCAATGATCAATATCGGCTTATCCGCTGCTGAAGCCAGTGCGGGTGCCAGCGAAGTGATGGGTGTATTCCATCAGTGGCGCAGCGAAGTCGAGATGCCAGATGAGACGCACCAAACGCTGACGTGGCTGGGCGAGCGCGTCCCGCTGGTGGCGATCACCAACGGCAATGCCTGTCCGGAAAAACTGGGAATTAACCACTACTTCCAGTTCGCCCTGCGCGCTGGCCCGCACGGCCGTGCTAAGCCGTGGCAGGATATGTATCAGCTGGCGGCTGAGCGTTTGAACATCGCACCTGAGCATATTCTTCATGTGGGCGACGATCTCACCACCGATGTGGTCGGTTCAATAAACGCGGGCATGCAAGCCTGCTGGATCAACCTGCGCGATGGCAATCTGATGAAGATTGATGATGCGCGTTTGCTGCCGCACGTCGAAATTCATCAGTTGGCATCGCTGACCTCGCTGCTATAATGCTGTATGTTCATCCAGCTAATGGCTGGATGATGGCAGGCATTTCCTGACGCACAAATCGTAGCGGCACCCTTCATTTTGAGATGAATAGCGCCGCTACAAATGGTGCGTTGACTGAATGCTGAGAAACCGCATTTCTCAATCCTCCTTTTATTATTTTGGCAAAACGGTGCTTATGGACGTTTCTGATCTGCTTAACGGCTTGAATGACAAACAGCGCGAGGCGGTCGCCGCGCCGCGCAGCAATCTGCTGGTGCTGGCCGGGGCAGGCAGTGGCAAAACGCGCGTGCTGGTGCATCGCATTGCCTGGCTGCTGTCGGTAGAGAATTGCTCGCCTTACTCGATCATGGCGGTGACCTTTACCAACAAAGCGGCGGCTGAAATGCGCCATCGTATCGATCAACTGATCGGCACCAGTCAGGGCGGTATGTGGATTGGTACCTTCCACGGCCTGGCGCACCGTTTACTGCGTGCCCATCATCTTGATGCCAATCTGCCGCAGGATTTCCAGATTCTCGATAGCGACGATCAGCTGCGCCTGCTCAAGCGTCTGATCAAAGCCATGAACCTTGATGAGAAACAGTGGCCTGCACGCCAGGGCATGTGGTACATCAACGGCAAAAAAGATGAAGGGCTGCGTCCAAAACACATCGAAAGCTACGGTAATCCGATTGAACAAACCTGGCTGCGCATCTATCAGGCTTATCAGGAGGCTTGCGATCGCGCGGGCTTAGTGGATTTTGCCGAACTGCTGCTGCGTGCGCATGAGCTGTGGCTGAACAAGCCGCATATCCTGAATCATTACCGCGAGCGTTTTAGCAACGTGCTGGTGGACGAATTCCAGGATACGAACAACATCCAGTACGCGTGGATCCGTATGCTGGCGGGCGATACCGGTCGTGTGATTATCGTCGGGGATGACGATCAGTCGATTTACGGCTGGCGTGGCGCGCAGGTCGAGAACATCCAGCGCTTCCTGCAGGATTTCCCTGGCGCGGAAACCATTCGCCTGGAGCAAAACTACCGCTCGACCAATAACATCCTGAAAGCGGCTAACACGCTGATCGCCAATAACAATGGTCGCCTCGGTAAAGAGTTGTGGACCGATGGCAGTGACGGCGAAAAGATATCCCTCTACTGCGCGTTTAACGAATTAGACGAAGCGCGCTTCGTGGTCAACCGTATCAAAACCTGGCATGAGAACGGCAATGCGCTGCAGGATTGCGCCATTCTCTACCGCAGCAACGCCCAGTCGCGCGTGCTGGAAGAAGCGCTGTTGCAAGGCAGCATGCCGTACCGTATTTACGGCGGCATGCGCTTCTTCGAACGCCAGGAGATCAAAGATGCGCTGGCGTATCTGCGTCTGATGGCGAACCGCAATGACGATGCCGCGTTTGAGCGCGTGGTGAACACGCCAGTGCGCGGCGTGGGCGATCGCACATTGGATGTGGTGCGCCAGACCGCGCGCGAACAGCAATTAACGCTGTGGCAAGCGACGCGTGAACTGCTGCAAAACAAAGCCCTGGCGGGACGTGCGGCTTCCGCGCTGCAGCGCTTCTGCGAGCTGGTGGATTCGCTGGCCACGGAAACCGCCGATATGCCACTGCACGTGCAGACCGATCGCGTGATCAAGGATTCCGGCCTGTGGATCATGTACGAGCAGGAAAAGGGCGAAAAAGGCCAGGCACGTATCGAAAACTTAGAGGAGCTGGTGACGGCCACGCGTCAGTTCAGCTATCAGGACGAGGACGAAGATCTGATGCCGCTGCAGGCGTTTCTGTCGCATGCGGCGCTGGAGGCCGGTGAAGGTCAGGCCGACAAATGGCAGGATGCGGTACAGCTGATGACCATGCACTCGGCGAAAGGTCTTGAGTTCACTCAGGTATTTATCGTGGGTATGGAAGAGGGCATGTTCCCCAGCCAGATGTCGCTGGATGAAGGCGGACGTCTGGAAGAGGAGCGTCGTCTTGCCTACGTTGGCGTCACGCGCGCGATGGAGAAGCTCACGCTGACCTACGCCGAAACTCGCCGCCTTTATGGTAAAGAAGTGTATCACCGTCCATCGCGTTTTATCGGCGAATTGCCGGAAGAGTGCGTCGAGGAAGTGCGTCTGCGCGCCAGTGTCAGCCGTCCGGTGAGCCATCAACGCATGGGCACGCCAATCACGGAAAACGACAGTGGATTCGCGCTGGGCCAGCGTGTACGCCATGCCAAATTCGGTGAAGGCACCATCATCAACCTCGAAGGCAGCGGTGAACACAGCCGCTTGCAGGTGGCATTTCAGGGCCAGGGCATCAAGTGGCTGGTGGCGGCGTACGCGCGTCTGGAAACGGTGTAGCGCCGTTGCGTTACCTTGACGACTTTTTCGTCTCAGCGTAACATGCGCGCACTATTATCATGAGAGGACAATGCCTTGGACGCGCCCAGTCGATGCTGGCTCAACCGCCTGTTTAACAGGAATAACATCTAAGGCTACCTCTATACGCGGGTAGCCTTAGCGGTTATCAGCGACCTCCCTTTACACTCTCGTCGCACGAGTCAGCACTGATTTACCCTTGAAGCGAAAGTTTCCGCGTTCAGGCTTTGCCGTGCCCGTTTTGCCTTCGGCATCACGGTGTGCCGCCTTGTCCCATTAAGTCTGCAATGGGGAGTATTGCTATGCTGAGCGCTTTTAAACTCGAACGCGATCGCCTGACGCGCATCGAACTGGAAGACAACAACGACACACTCAACACCTCGGTGTGGGTCGATCTCATCGAGCCCGACGACACTGAGCGTGATCGTGTGCAATCTGAGCTGGGTCAAAGCCTGGCGACGCGTCCGGAGCTGGAAGACATCGAGGCCTCCGCACGTTTCTTCGAAGATGAAGATGGACTGCACATTCACTCCTTCTTCTTCTTTGAAGATGCGGAAGACCACGCTGGCAACTCCACCGTGGCGTTCACCATCCGTGAAGATCGCCTCTATACATTACGCGAGCGCGAACTGCCGGCTTTTCGTCTGTATCGTATGCGTGCGCGCAACCAGACGCTGACCGATGGCAACGCCTACGAGCTGTTGCTGGATCTGTTTGAGACGAAAATCGAACAGCTGGCGGATGAGATCGAGAACATCTACAGCGCGCTGGAAAAACTCAGCCGCGTGATCATGGAAGGGCAACAGGGCGAAGAGTACGATCAGGCGCTGTCGCGTCTGGCGGAGCTGGAGGATATCGGCTGGAAAGTGCGTTTGTGTCTTATGGATACCCAACGTGCAT
Source organism: Pantoea sp. Seng (assembly GCF_009829935.1). Lineage (NCBI taxonomy): Bacteria > Pseudomonadati > Pseudomonadota > Gammaproteobacteria > Enterobacterales > Erwiniaceae > Pantoea > Pantoea sp. Seng. Next base: position 235,271 of record NZ_SZZV01000007.1, read on the forward strand.
TGAACTTCCTGGTGCGTAAAGCTCGCCTGCCGGGCAATCAGCTGGAGCAGGCGCGTGAAATCCTGCGCGATATCGAATCCCTGCTGCCGCATAACGAATCGCTGTTCCAGAAGGTCAACTTCCTGATGCAGGCGGCGATGGGCTTTATCAACATCGAGCAGAACCGCATCATTAAGATCTTCTCAGTGGTGTCGGTGGTATTCCTGCCACCCACGCTAGTGGCATCCAGCTACGGGATGAACTTCGAGTTTATGCCTGAGCTGAAATGGAGTTTTGGTTATCCTGGCGCGATTACGCTGATGATCCTTGCCGGTCTGGCGCCGTACCTCTATTTCAAACGGAAAAACTGGTTGTAACGCTTTCGGGGCCGCATTTGCGGCCCTTTAAACTGGCGCTGCATCACAATTCTGCGTAGGCTGTTGTCACTTCTCACTTTCTGATTTCCACCCTATGGCGCGTTTTTCTTTGCGACAGCAGTGGACCATTCTGCTGATTGCTTCGTTAGTACTGGGGATCATTCTCCAGCTGTTTCACCTTCCTGCTGCACTGCTTTTAGGTCCGATGATCGTCGGAACCGTCATGGGCCTTTCTGGCGCCACCGTACGCATCGACAAACGTTTGTTTGTGCTCGCACAAGCCGTGTTGGGTTGCATGATCGGGCAAACGCTGTCACCGGCTATTCTCTCACCGCTGTTAGCGGATTGGCCGGTGGTGCTGGCGGTGTTGGTGCTTACGCTGGCGGCCAGCGGTTTGTCAGGTTTTCTACTGGTGCGCTTTAGCAACCTTCCAGGGCCAACCGGTGCGTGGGGATCGTCTCCCGGCGGCGCTTCGGCGATGGTGGCGATGGCCGGTGATTTCGGTGCGGACGTGCGCTTAGTGGCGTTTATGCAGTATCTGCGCGTGCTATTTGTGGCGACTGCAGCGGCAGTGGTGGCGCGCATTGGGCTGGGCACCAACGGTGGTGCAGTGGAGCTGGTATGGTTCCCTGCTTTACAAAGCAGCTTCATCCTGACATTGGTGGTGATGTTCGCGGGCGCCTGGCTGGGACAAAAACTGCGTATCCCTTCGGGTGCGCTGCTGCTGCCCGCGCTGATTGGTGCGACGCTCCACGGCACCGATGTCGCCACTTTGCAGGTGCCGGAGTGGTTGCTGGCGCTGGCCTATGCGTTGATTGGCTGGAGCGTGGGTTTGCGCTTTACGCGCCCGATCTTCCTGCTGGCGCTGCGCACCCTTCCGCAAATGCTGGTGTCGATTTTCGGCTTGATGCTGCTGTGTGGTGGATTGGCGTGGATGCTGACGCAGGTGCTGCACGTCGATCTGATGACGGCGTATCTGGCAACCAGCCCGGGCGGGCTGGATACCGTGGCGATTATTGCGGCGGGCAGCCGGGTCGATATCGCGTTTGTGATGGCGTTGCAGACCTTACGCCTGTTCACCATCCTGCTGACCGGCCCGGCTATCGCGCGCTTTATCTCACGCTACGCGCACGCGGGTGCGAGCTGAGAACGCGATTGCATCAACGATAAATACGGCGAGTGCCAGCCAGATAAAGCCGAAGGTGACCATCTTGTCCGGCGTCAGGCTCTCGCCGTAGAACAGCACGGCCAAAAGGAACATCAAAGTGGGACCGAGGTATTGGAAAAAGCCCACGGTCGACAAACGCAGACGCGCACAGGCGGCGGCAAACAGCATCAGCGGAATCGTGGTGACGATGCCCGCCGCGATCAGCTTGAAATTGAGGCTCATTGGATTGGCGCTGAGGTGGCTGGTGGCGCTGTCAGCAAAGCCAAACAAATAGATGGCCGCCAGCGGGAATAACCATGCGGTCTCGATCAGCATGCCGCTCTGCGCATCCACCTGGATTTTTTTCCTCAGCAGACCGTAGACGGCAAAACTTAGCGCCAGCCCCAGGCCAATAATCGGCAGCGAGCCAAATTGCCACAGCTGCACCAGCACGCCAATCGTTGCCAGCAACACCGCCAGCCACTGCAAGCGGCGGAAGCGCTCGCGCAGGAACAGCATGCCAAACACTACGTTGATCAGCGGGTTGATAAAGTAGCCGAGGCTGGCTTCCAGCATGTGCTGATTATTCACTGCCCAGATAAACAGCAGCCAGTTGCCGCCAATGGTGACGGCAGTGACGGCCAGCAACAGCACTTTCTTTGGCTGAGCGAGCACCGTGCGCACCTGCTGCCAGCTCCGGCTCAGGGTAATCAGTACCAGCATAAACAGTGCCGACCAAATCACGCGATGCGTCATGATTTCTGTTGGCGGGACTTCTTTCACCAGCTTGAAGTAGGCTGGCGCAATGCCCCAGATAAAATAAGCGCCGAGCGCATAGCCAATGCCCTGACGCGTTTGTTGCGTATCCATCATGCTTTCCAAAAAGCTAACTAGCCAATCAAATAGGTGGCGGTTGCTGTGGCGATATAATCGCCCTGCTGGTTGTGCAGTTCCACTCGCGCTACCGCCACTTTATTGCCGGCGCGCAGCAGGCTGCTGGTAGCGACAAAGCGTTCGCCGCGTCCGGGGCGCAGATAGTCAACGCGCATATCGATAGTGCCCATGCGCGACAGACGCTGACGCAACTCCTCTTCGCTGATGCTCTCCTGACGCGACAGCGCATGGCTGACGCACACCAGCCCGGCAGCGACATCCAGCACTGAGGCAATCACGCCACCGTGCAAAATATTTTGGGCCGCATTGCCAACCAGCATGGTTTTGTTGGCAAAGCCCAATTCGGCGTAATCGGCTTCGAGGCGGTCCAGCTCCAAACCGAGCGCCTGATTGAAGGGCATGTGATAGACAAAGATTTCGCCAATCAGACGGCGAGCTTCCTGCTGTGACAGCAACGGGGATGACATGTTTTCTGCCTTAAGATGTTAAAGAGTTGTGTATATTATGCCGCGTTCGCGCGGCTTTCCAGTTTCAGAAATCGGCACTGATCAACCTGTCTCTTTGCGTGTAGAATGGCGTGCTTTTTGAACATGGGCCTAATAATGACAACACGCAGTTCCCTGGAGAATGTTATGCGTAAGCTATACGCGTTGCTGACCGCAGCTTTGATGATACCTGCGCTGGCACAGGCTGATGAAGCCACCATAAAAGAGGTGCATGACGCCCCGGCAGTGAAGGGCAGTATTATTGCGAACCTGTTGGAGAAACACGATAACCCGTTCGTGCTTTATCCTTACGAAAACAACTATTTGCTCTACACCTACACCAGCGACATGAACAAAGAGGCGATCTCTTCGTACAACTGGGCAGACAAAGCAAAAAACGATGAAGTAAAATTCCAGCTCAGCCTGGCGTTCCCGCTGTGGCGTGGCATTCTGGGTGATAATTCGGTATTGGCCGCATCCTATACGCAACGTTCGTGGTGGCAGCTCTCTAACCGTGGAGCCTCATCGCCGTTCCGTGAAACCAACTATGAACCGCAGATTTTCCTCGGCTGGGCAACGGATTATACCTTTGCGGGCTGGACACTGCGTGATATTGAAACCGGTCTGAATCACGAGTCGAACGGCCGCAGCGATCCGACTTCACGCAGCTGGAACCGCGTCTATGCGCGTCTGATGGCGCAGAACGGTAACTTCCTCGCGGAAATCAAACCCTGGTATCGCATTCCAGAAAATGAAAATAATGATGATAACCCCGACATCACCAAGTACATGGGCTACTATCGCGCCAAGCTCGGTTATGAAATGGGTGAAAGTATTTTCAGCGTGGAAGGTAATTACAACTGGAACAGCGGCTATGGCGGCGCGACTTTCGCCTGGAGCTATCCTATCTCTGAACATGTGCGCTTTTACACCCAGCTGTTCAGCGGGTATGGTGAATCGCTTATCGACTATAACCACCGCCAGACCCGTTTTGGCGTGGGCGTAACACTTAACGATCTGTTCTAACCAGTCAGAAAAACAGGATTACCGTGGCAACATCGGCAGTGCTTAATCAGGAAATGCTGGCGCAGCAGGTATTACAAGATACCTTCGGCTACCAGCAATTTCGTCCCGGTCAGCAAACCATCATCGAAACCGCTCTTGCCGGGCGTGATTGTCTGGTGGTGATGCCGACCGGCGGCGGGATATCGCTGTGCTATCAAATCCCGGCGCTGGTGCGCGAAGGGTTGACGCTGGTGGTTTCACCGCTGATCTCACTGATGAAAGATCAGGTCGATCAATTGCTGGCCAACGGCGTGGCAGCGGCGTGTCTTAACTCGACGCAAACGCGTGAGCAGCAGCAGCAAGTGTTTGCGGATTGTCGCACCGGCAAGCTGAAGCTGCTGTATATTGCGCCTGAACGTCTGATGATGGATAACTTCCTCGACAGCCTGCACCAGTGGAATCCGGTGATGCTGGCGGTGGATGAAGCACACTGTATCTCGCAATGGGGCCATGATTTCCGCCCGGAATATGGCTCGATTGGTCAACTGCGTCAGCGTTTCCCGGATCTGCCGGTGATGGCGCTGACGGCAACCGCTGACGAAACCACGCGTAATGACATCGCTCATCTGTTGCAGATGGACGATCCGCTGATTCAAATCAGCAGCTTTGACCGCCCGAATATTCGCTACACGCTGGTGGAGAAATTCAAACCCACCGATCAGCTGTTGCGCTACGTGCAAGAGCAGCGCGGTAAGAGCGGCATTATTTACTGTAACAGCCGTGCCAAGGTGGAAGACACGGCTGCGCGTCTGCAAAGCCGTGGGCTGAGTGTCGGCGCGTATCACGCCGGTATCGACAGCGCCCAGCGCGCGCACGTGCAGGAAGCCTTCCAGCGTGATGACTTGCAAATTGTGGTCGCCACTGTGGCATTTGGTATGGGCATCAACAAGCCTAACGTGCGTTTCGTGGTGCACTTCGATATTCCGCGCAATATCGAATCCTACTATCAGGAAACCGGCCGCGCCGGGCGTGATGGCCTGCCCGCAGAAGCGATGATGCTTTACGATCCGGCGGATATGGCGTGGCTCCGTAAATGTCTGGAGGAGAAGGCGCCCGGCCCGTTACAGGATATTGAGCGTCACAAGCTCAATGCGATGGGCGCGTTTGCCGAAGCGCAAACCTGCCGTCGTTTAGTGCTGCTCAACTACTTTGGTGAAGGGCGTCAGCAGCAGTGCGGCAACTGCGATATCTGCCTTGATCCTCCGCGTCGCTATGATGGTTTGGTGGAGGCGCAGAAGGCGCTTTCCAGCATCTATCGTACCGGCCAGCGCTTCGGTATGGGCTATATTGTCGACGTGCTGCGCGGTTCCACTAACCACCGCGTTCGCGATAACGGGCACGACAAATTGCCGGTGTACGGCATTGGTCGTGAGCAGAGCCAGGAGCATTGGGTCAGCGTGCTGCGTCAGCTGATCCATCTTGGTATGGTGACGCAAAATATCGCCATGCACTCCGCTTTACAGCTAACGGAAGCGGCGCGTCCGGTATTGCGTGCCGAAGTGCCATTGATGCTGGCGGTGCCGCGTATCGTCACGGTGAAGAGCCGCAGCAGCTCGCCGAAAGTGCACAGCGGCAATTACGATCGCACGCTATTTGGCAAACTGCGTAAATTGCGTAAGGCGATTGCCGACGAATCCAACATTCCGCCGTATGTGGTGTTTAACGATGCCACATTGATTGAGATGGCGGAGCAAATGCCGATTACCGCGTCAGAAATGTTGAGCGTGAACGGTGTCGGTCATCGCAAGCTGGAACGTTTTGGTAAACCGTTCCTGGTGATGATCAAAGAACATGTCGATGAAGAGTAAAGGAAAGAAACCATGTTGATGTTATTCGCCACCGTCGCGCTGGTGCATTTGGTTGCGCTGATGAGTCCCGGCCCGGACTTCTTCTTTGTGTCGCAAACGGCGGCCAGCCGTTCACGTAAAGAGGCGATGATGGGCGTGTTGGGCATTACGCTGGGAATCGTGATCTGGGCCGGTGTGGCGCTGATGGGCTTGCATCTGATCCTGCAAAAAATGGCCTGGCTGCATGAAATCATCATGGTGGGCGGTGGTTTGTACCTGCTGTGGATGGGTTGGCAACTCCTGCGCTCGGCACGTCAGCAGCATAAAGCCCCGCAGGTTGATGCGCCGGTGGTGGAGCTGCCAAAAAAAGGCATGAGCTTCCTGAAAGGTTTTCTGACTAACCTGTCGAACCCGAAAGCGATTATCTATTTCGGCAGCGTGTTCTCGCTGTTTGTGGGTAATGATGTGGGCGCGATGGAGCGTTGGGGTTTATTCCTGCTGATTATCGGTGAGACCTTTGCCTGGTTCACGCTGGTCGCGGCGATTTTTGCACTACCGTGGATGCGGGATAAGTATCAGCGTATGGCGAAGTGGGTCGATGGGATGGCGGGTGTGCTGTTTGCCGGATTCGGCATCCACCTTATTATCTCGCGTTAAATCGGGTTTACTTGCCATTTCGCCACCGGGCAGTGCTCGCGCGCTTTACGTTCAGCATCTGTGCTTCAGAACTTGCGCACTGACTACCTTGAAATAGCTGCGGCACTGACGGTTATCACCTCGGTGCCGCGGTTTTTTAAAGCCTCTTACGCGATTCTGCGCGCACTTGCCAGCAACGCACCAACGGCCATAAACAGCCCACCAAAGGTGCGGTTCATCAGCTTCATCTGCTTTGGCCCTTTAATCCACCCCGCAATACGGGTTGCCAGCGTGGCGTAACCAATCATCACGATAATATCGACCACGATGGTGGTGACACCGAGCACCAGATACTGCATCAACTGCGGCTGGTGTGGCTGAATAAACTGCGGGAACAGTGCGGCGAGAAACACGATGCTTTTCGGGTTGGTGAGATTCACCAGAATGGCGCGTTTGAACAGGCGACGACGCGGCATCGCTTTTGCCACGGCATCCAAATCAATACCGCCTGCGGAACGCCACTGCTGAATGCCCAGCCACACCAAATAGGCGGCGCCTGCCCACTTCAGCACTTCAAACGCCATGATCGATTGTGAAAATAGCGCACCCAAACCGGCACCCACCAGCACAATGTGAATCGCCAGCCCAAGCTGTAAGCCAGTGATGGAAGCCGCCGCGCCGCGATAGCCATGGCTAATGCCGGTGCTCATGGTGTTGATGGCACCAGAACCGGGTGAAAGACTGAGGATAGTTGTGGTCAACAGGTAGGTTAACCACCATTCAATGGTCATGCGTGACATTCCCTGAAGTGAACGAAGTGTGACACAATACGCCAGAATATCGCGGTGCGCTATGGCGTACAGACGCGCGATGAGGCTTTTTTTCAGGGGGACGGATGCAGCATCACAAACAGCGTTGGCTCGGGCGAGAGAAAGGCTTTTCCGCCTTTGCTACCGGTCCGCTGCTCGACTTCTGGCGTCGTCGTGAAGAGTGCGAATTCACCGGCGTCGGTAACCTGAAGATTCGCTATGTTCGTTTCACCTCACCGCAACATCGCCGTGTCATCCTGATTGTTCCCGGCCGCATCGAAAGCTATATCAAATACCCGGAACTGGCTTACGATCTGTTCCACTGCGGCTATGACGTGGTGATCATTGACCATCGCGGGCAGGGCCGCTCCGATCGCTTGCTGGCGGATTCGCATCGCGGCCATGTGGTTGAGTTCAGCCACTATGTTGACGACTTAGAAACGCTGTATCTGAAAGAGATGGTCAGCAACCATTATCAGCAACGCTACGTGCTGGCGCATTCGATGGGCGGTGCGATTTTAGCGCTGTTTCTGGCGCGTCAACCGCAGGCTTTTCATGCGGCGGTATTCTCGGCACCGATGTTTGGCATTGTGCTGCCGTTGCCTGACTGGATGGCGCACCCGATTTTGGACTGGGCGGAAAAACTGCCGGCGATTCGCGAACGCTATGCGCTTGGCACCGGCCGCTGGCGCGCCAGCCCGTTTGGCATTAATCGCCTGACGCACAGTCGGGAGCGCTATCGGCGCAACCTGCGTTTTTACGCGGACGATCCGGGACTGCGCGTCGGTGGCCCGACCTATCATTGGGTGCGCGAAGGCGTCTATGCCGGACGCAGTATCATCAGCCAGGCAGCGAAAATCACCACGCCTTCCCTGGTGTTACAGGCCAGCGAAGACGATGTGGTGGATAACCGCGCACAAGATATTTTTTGTACGGCGATGGCTGACGCGGGACATCCCTGCGAAGGTACCGTGCCGTATGTGATTCAAGGCGCGCGTCACGAGATTTTGTTTGAAACAGACGCTATGCGCGCTGAAGCGCTCAACCTGGTGGTCGATTTTTTCGAGCGCCACGTTTAACTCATTTTCCGACATCAATACCAGAGGTTTACATGTACCACATCGTCGCATCCGACCTGGATGGCACGCTGCTCTCACCGGAACACCGCCTGACGCCTTTTGCCCGTACCACGCTGCAGGAACTGGTGGCGCAAGATGTCCACTTCGTTTTCGCCACCGGCCGCCACTATATCGACGTAGGCCAGATGCGCGATAACCTTGGCATTCCGGCGTACATGATTACTTCCAACGGGGCCCGCGTACACAACGCAGACGGTGAACTGGTGTTTAGCCATAACCTCGACGCCGACATCGCCAGCGAGCTTTACGGTCTGCAGTACCACGATGAACATATCCTGACGCACGTGTATCGTGACGATGAGTGGTATATGAGCCGCCATCGCCCGGAGGAGCAGGACTACTTCCGTGAGTCGGTGTTTAACTATCAGGTTTATCAGCCGGGCATGCTTGAAACCGACGGCATCAGCAAGGTTTTCTTTACTTGCGACGATCCCGAACGTCTGGTGCCGCTGGAGCTGGCGATCGAAGCGCGCTGGGGCGATCGCGTTAACGTCAGCTTCTCACTGCCGACCTGTCTGGAAGTGATGGCGGGTGGCGTATCGAAAGGTCACGCGCTGGAGGCGGTATCAAAGCAGCTTGGCTTCTCATTGAAAGAGTGCATCGCTTTTGGTGATGGCATGAATGACGTGGAAATGCTGAGCATGGCGGGTAAAGGCTGCATTATGCGCAATGCGCAGCAGCGGTTGAAAGATACCTTGCCGACGCTGGAAGTGATTGGCAGCAACGCTGAAGATGCGGTGCCGCATACGCTGCGCAAGTTGTTCCTTGCTTAAAAAAATGGGCCGGTGATACCGGCCCACTTTTGTTATGCCATCTGTTTCTTATGTTTATGCTCGCTGACCATGGTGAGCAGCAACAAAATCACCGCCAACACCGATCCCGCAATCATCACCATGAAACCGCCATCCCAGCCGAAGTAATCCACGGTGTAACCGACAATCGCACTGGCTGCCACCGATCCTCCGAGATAACCAAACAAACCGGTAAAGCCTGCTGCCGTGCCAGCCGCTTTCTTCGGCGCTAACTCCAGCGCATGCAGACCAATTAACATTACCGGACCGTAGATCAGGAAGCCGATGACGATCATGCACAGCATATCGATACCTGGATTGCCTGGCGGGTTAAGCCAGTACACCACGGTGGCGATGGTTACCAGCGTCATAAAGAACACGCCGGTGGCGCCACGATTGCCTCTGAACACCTTGTCCGACATCCAGCCGCACAGCAAGGTGCCGGGAATGCCCGCATATTCATAGAAGAAGTAAGCCCACGAAGATTTATCCAGCGTGAAATGCTTTACCTCTTTCAGGTAGGTCGGTGACCAGTCGAGAATGCCGTAGCGCAGCAGGTAAACGAACACGTTGGCCAGCGCGATATACCACAGCAGCTTATTAGGCAGGATGTACTGCATAAAAATCTGCTTCGCCGTCAACTCCTCCTCATGATCCTCGCTGTAGTCTGGCGGATAATCATTCTTGTACGCCTCAATCGGCGGCAAACCACAAGACTGCGGCGTATCGCGCATCAGGGCAAAGGCAATAATCGCGATGAGGATGGCACCAAACGCCGGCATGTAGAGCGCGGCTTTCCAGTCGTTAAACCATGCCATACCCAGCAGAAACAGTAAGGGCGGAATACCACCACCCACGTTATGGGCGCAGTTCCATACTGAGACAATCCCGCCGCGTTCCTTCTGCGACCACCAGTGCACCATAGTGCGACCGCACGGTGGCCAGCCCATGCCCTGGAACCAACCGCACAGGAACAGCAGCACAAACATCACCATGATGCTGGAGGTGGCCCAGGGTACAAAGCCCATAAACAGCATCACCGCAGCGGCCAGAATCAGTCCGGCAGGTAAAAAGACACGCGGGTTTGAACGGTCAGAGACGGAACCCATGATGAACTTGGAAAAACCGTAGGCGATGGAGATTCCGGACAGCGCAAAGCCAAGATCGCCACGCGAAAAGCCCTGCTCAACCAAATAGGGCATCGCCAGCGCAAAGTTTTTACGGACCAGGTAATAGGCGGCATAGCCAAAGAAAATGCCGATGAAGATTTGCCAGCGTAGCCGACGATAGAGCGGATCGACACGATCGTCAGCGACTTGCGGCTGATGCGGTGCCGGTTTGAAGATACTTAACATGAAGGTGGCCCTCCAGGGCGCGATATTTTTATAAATTCCCAGCAGGTTGGGTCAAAAGCCCTCTGGCGTAACAACAAAACCAAAGTTCCATTTCGCGCAAAGGATAGTGATGGTTGCGCCACGTTACTGTGATGTGTGACACAATTGTTACAGTTTGATGACATCAAAGAGCGATATAAACCAGGAAATGTTGGTATTCGCGCATGAAGCGTCGGGGCTTTTGGGTTTGTAAGGGGAATCCGTTGCCGTGTCGAATCAGATTCACTGCATCTGCAACCAGCGACCTGATTTCAGCAATGGACCTTATCTCAATGAGTGACGGGGATACGGCGATTTGTTTGATTTTAATTTGACCACTCGTCAACCAGATATTTCAGCCCGTCCACGACAGTTTGTTTACACTAGCGCCACTGTTCATTTTGGGATCAATACCGTGCTGTTACTGATCGTTACCACCATTTTGTGGGCTTTTTCCTTTAGTTTGATAGGGGAATACCTTGCGGGCCAGGTTGACTCCTGGTTCTCTGTACTGATGCGCCTTGGGTTGGCTGCGCTCGTTTTTTTGCCCTTCCTGCGCTGGAAGGGCTATCGCGCCTCAACCATCCTGCTGTATATGCTGGTGGGGATGCTGCAACTTGGCGTCATGTATCTGCTGAGTTTTGAGGCTTATACCTACCTCAGCGTGACAGAATTCCTGTTGTTTACCGTGATGACGCCGCTCTATGTCACGCTGATTTACGATTTGCTCAGCAGACGTCGGCTGCGAATCGGCTATGCCTTCAGCGCGCTGTTGGCGGTAGCCGGTGCGGCCATCATTCGCTATGACAAAGTCAGCGATCATTTCTGGTTCGGTTTGCTGCTGGTTCAGGCGGCTAACATCTGCTTCGCCATTGGTATGGTTGGTTACAAGCGCTTGCAGGAAACCCGCCCAATGCCGCAACACACGGCCTTCTCGTGGTTCTATCTTGGCGCGGTGATCATCGCCATCATTGCGTGGAGCCTGTGGGGTAACCCGAACAAACTGCCAACCACCTCACTGCAGTGGGGCATTCTGGTCTGGCTGGGCGTGGCGGCTTCCGGGCTGGGCTACTTTATGTGGAACTACGGTGCGACGCAGGTCGATGCCGGTACGCTGGGCATTATGAACAACATGCACGTGCCAGCGGGCTTGCTGGTCAATCTGGCGATCTGGCAAGAGAAACCGCACTGGCCGAGCTTTATTGCCGGGGCGATTGTCATTTTCGCTTCGCTATACGTGCATAAGCGCTGGGTAGTGGGACATGGGTCCAAAAGCGATGCCTAACTGAGACGATCCTTGATATGGTTTCGTTGAACTTGCAGAAGCGCTATGTGCTGGGAAAAAGCAGCACCTAAGCCAAAGGGAAGATACAGGCCGCTACGAAGAGCGAAGCGTCTGAGCCATGGATGGCGAGGCCGATCCACAGGGATGTGAGATTCCTTCGTGATCGGAGCGGCCTGTATCTGACCTAACTCCGATCAAAAAGCGATTACACCTTCTTGGCTGGCGCCGCAGGACGATTCATCATCGTCAATCCCTTCAAAAAGTTACGCAGAATCTGGTCACCGCACTCGCGGTAGTTTTTATGATCCGGATTGCGGAAAATCGCACCGACTTCCGCCTGGGAAATCTTAAAGTTTGCCTTCTCCAGCACCACCGGAATATCCGTGGTCTTCAGCGCAAACGCGATACGCAGCTTCTTGATGAAAATATTGTTATTCATACGGCGTTCAACTGAAGGTGCGGGCGCATCTTCACTCTTACCGCGACGGAAGAAAATCAAACCGTTGAGGAAATAGCCCATCAGCACGTCCGGCAACTTACGGAACGCCGCATCCTCATCCTTCTTCATCCACGCCTGCACATCCTCCAGCGGCACTTCACTGCCCGCTAAGGCAAAAATCTCCACCACTTTGCTATCGCTCAAATCAAGCATATAGCGCACGCTGCGCAGAACATCGTTACTCGTCATGGTGAAACTCTCTTGGTCGCGGATTGAGGCGGCGCATTATAGAGCAGGCCGGGCAGGGATAACAGCACGGGCGACACAGGTCGCCCGTGGGATGATCAAGAAATTGACTGCAATGAACCCGGGCGAGCGGCATCACGTACAAACGGCAGATGGTCACAGGCGTGCTGGCGGGCGAAGCGTACAAAGGCTTCTAACACCGGCTGACGCTGCTCACCATCGCGCACGGCGGCATATAAACGGCTCCACAAACCCTCACCCAATGTCTTGGTCACCACCAGACCCTGCTTTTCAAAACTCTCCACCACCCAATGCGGAAGGGCCGCAATACCCATCTGTGCTGACACCATCTGAATCAGCAACAGCGTATTATCCACACTCTTCAGCGCCGGGCTGATGCCTGCAGGCTGCAGGAAATGACGCCAGATATCGAGACGCTGACGCTGCACCGGATAGATCATCAGTACCTCATCGGCCAAATCTTCCGGTGAGATATGTTCCAGCTTCGCCAGCGGATGGTCCGGGGCCAGCACCAGACGTACCTCAAAATCAAACATCGGCGTATAGAACAAACCGCTGCGCGGCAGGATATCGGAGGTCAACACCACATCCAGTTCGCCCTGTTGCAGGGCGGGCTGGGGATCAAAAGTCACGCCCGATTTAAAATCGACCACCACTTGCGGCCAGCTCTGGCGGAAATTATTGAGGGCTGGCGTCAGCCACTGAATGCAGCTGTGGCACTCAATGGCAATGCGTAACGTGGTCTGATGCGGCTCGTGGCATGCCTGCAACGCTTGCTGAATCTGCGGCAAAATCTGCTCGGCCAACTGCAGCATGATTTCCCCCTGCGGCGTAAACCGCAACGGCTGGCTCTTGCGCACAAACAGGCGAAAGCCCAGCCGCTGTTCCAGATCGCTGAACTGATGCGATAACGCCGATTGTGTCTGATGAAGCTGAGCGGCGGCAGCGGCCAACGAGCCGGTATTTTGCAACGCCTGCAGCGTTCTCAGATGTTTGAGTTCGATCATGAGAGTCCTTCACATCGAGATTGAACAAATTGCGCTTGAGGAACATACAGTACCCGCAGATTATGGCGGTGTAAACATCTGGACGGCTAAACATCTCAAGCAATCGCCACCGCCACATGACTTTCGTCCAGTTCAGGCGTTCAGCGGACGGCAATGTCACTCGCTGGATGAACGTAAACGGGCTCGACCCGTTAAGCATATCTGGAGATCACTAAATGACCATTCTGAACCATACGCTCGGTTTCCCTCGTGTCGGTCTGCGTCGTGAACTGAAAAAAGCACAGGAAAGCTACTGGGCAGGTAACAGCTCACAGGAAGCGCTGCTGGCCGTGGGGCGCGAGCTGCGCGCTCGCCACTGGCAACAGCAGAAAGACGCGGGGGTGGATCTGCTGCCCGTGGGCGATTTCGCCTGGTATGATCATGTGCTGACCACCAGCCTGATGCTGGGCAATGTGCCGGCGCGCCATCGGAACCAGGATGGATCGGTCGATCTCGATACGCTGTTCCGTTTGGGACGTGGCCGTGCCCCCAGCGGCAATCCTGCCGCCGCCGCTGAAATGACCAAATGGTTCAACACCAACTATCACTATATGGTGCCGGAATTCACTCAGGGCCAGCAGTTCTCACTAAGCTGGACACAGCTCCTTGAAGAAGTGGACGAAGCATTGGCGCTGGGTCACCCGATCAAACCGGTGCTGCTGGGACCGGTCACTTACCTGTGGTTGGGCAAAGTCAAAGGTGAGCCGTTTGACCGCCTGTCGTTGCTGAAAGCGATACTGCCGGTCTATCAGCAAGTGCTGGCTGAACTGCATCAGCGCGGTATTGAATGGGTGCAGATCGATGAACCCGCGCTGGTGCTGGAGCTGCCACAGGAATGGCGTGATGCGTTCAAGCCTGCCTACGATGCGCTGCAAGGTCATGTAAAACTGCTACTGACGACCTACTTTGACAGCATCGGTCAAAATCTCGACGTGATTAAGACGCTACCGGTTCAAGGTTTACACGTTGACCTGGTGCATGGCAAAGATGACATCCAGCATATCCACCAACAGCTCCCCGCCGACTGGCTGCTCTCAGTCGGGGTGATCAACGGCCGCAATGTCTGGCGTGCCGAGCTCAGCTGCTGGTTCGATCGCCTGCAACCGCTGGTCGGGCAGCGTGAAAATCTGTGGATTGGTTCCTCCTGCTCGCTGCTGCACAGCCCGATCGATCTCAGTGTCGAAACCCGGCTCGATGCGGAAGTGAAAAGCTGGTTTGCCTTTGCTTTACAGAAGTGTGCTGAGCTGAGGTTGTTGAGCCAGGCGCTCAATAATAACGATGCGGCCTCGCTGACGGAGTGGAGCGCGCCGATTCGTGCCCGTTCTCATTCTTCGCGCGTGCACAATGCCGCAGTGGGCGCACGTCTGGCGAATATTCAGGCCAAGGACGTTGAGCGCGTCAGCCACTATGACGAACGCGCCAAAGCGCAGCGCCATCGCTTTAATCTGCCTGCCTGGCCGACCACCACGATTGGATCCTTCCCGCAAACCACCGAAATTCGCGGCCTGCGACTCGACTTCAAAAAAGGCAATATCGATGGAGGCCACTATCGCACCGGCATCGCGGAGCACATCAAGCAGGCGATTGCCGAACAGGAACGGCTCGGGCTGGATGTGCTGGTGCACGGCGAAGCAGAGCGTAATGACATGGTGGAATACTTTGGCGAAAACCTCGATGGCTTCGTGTTTACGCAAAATGGCTGGGTGCAAAGCTATGGCTCTCGCTGTGTGAAGCCGCCGGTGATCATCGGTGATGTCAGTCGTCCGCAGCCGATTACCGTTGAGTGGGCGAAGTACGCGCAATCGCTGACTGAAAAGCCAGTGAAAGGCATGCTCACCGGCCCGGTCACGATTTTGTGCTGGTCATTCCCGCGTGAAGACGTGACGCGGGAAACCCTTGCTAAACAGATTGCACTGGCGCTGCGTGATGAAGTGGAAGACCTGGAAAAAGCCGGGATCGGGATCATCCAGATTGATGAACCCGCGCTGCGCGAAGGCTTACCCTTGCACCAGTCGGAGTGGGCGGCGTACCTGTCCTGGGCAGTGGATGCCTTCCGCCTCAACGCGGCTGTGGCGCAGGATGAAACGCAGATCCACACGCACATGTGTTATTGCGAGTTCAATGACATCATGGAATCGATAGCGGCACTGGACGCGGACGTGATTACCATCGAAACCTCACGCTCGGATATGGAATTGCTGGATGCGTTTAAAGCGTTCGAATACCCGAACGAAATTGGGCCAGGTGTGTATGACATTCATTCCCCGAACGTACCCAGCGTCGAATGGATTGAAGATCTGCTGCACAAAGCGGCGCAAAGCATTCCGCCCGCACGTTTGTGGGTCAACCCGGACTGCGGTCTGAAAACCCGTGGCTGGAGTGAAACCCGGCAGGCGCTGGCGAACATGGTGACCGCCGCGAAAAAGCTGCGCGCGGAATCGGCTTAATCGTGAGAAACAGGGGCGCCTTGCAGCGCCCCTTGTTATTACGCGTTGGGTGCAACGCCATACTGCTTAAACCAGGCCAACATTCGTACCCAGCCATCAGCGGCTGAGTCAGCATGGTAGCTTGGACGATAATCGGCATTAAACGCGTGTCCCGCTTCCGGATACACCACGATTTCCGCTTTGGCATTGGCGGCATGCAGTGCCTGACGCATCTTATCAATGGTCTCTAACGGGATGCTCTCATCCTGACCGCCGTACAATCCGAGCACCGGTGCGTTAAGATCGACGGCTACATCGATAGGATGTTTTTGTTGTTTGAGGGTTTTCTCACCCTCTAACCGACCATACCAGGCCGCTGCCGCCCGCACCTGCGGATTGTGCGCGGCGAACAGCCAACTGATGCGTCCGCCCCAGCAGAAGCCCGTGATGGCCATGCGACGAATATCGCCATCGTGGCGTGCGGCCCAGTTTGCAACGTGATCGAGATCGGACAGCACCTGAGAATCGGGCACCTTGCTGACCAGTTCTTTGAACAGTGTCGGGATATCACTGTAGTCACCGGGATCGCCTTCACGGAAGTAGAGTTCAGGTGCGACCGCCAGATAGCCTTCCAGCGCCAGACGACGGCAGATATCTTTAATATGTTCATGAACGCCAAAAATCTCCTGCACCACCAGAATCACCGGTAATTTGCCTTCATAGGATTTGGGGCGAGCATAATAAGCCGGAAGGTTTTCTCCCTGGCTGGGAACAGAAGTTTCACCGGTGTGAATAGCGTCACTGACGGTGGTAATGGTGCTGCTGGCGATGGGCTGAACGGCAGGGGCAAAGCCACCGGCTACTGATTCTTGTGCCATATTGTCTTCGGTTTTCATGGTTCTCTCCGTGCTAGCAAATGCGCAATCACGTAACTATAGCCTGCTTCAGGAGCAAGGCTGACGTAGGGTTCAGAGGGATGTGTACTTATGTTCTTCTTCTCTAATAACACTGCCACCCGAACTTACACAGCACCGCTTGTAGCAATTCTGAATTGCCGAGCTGCAATGTGTGATGTGAATCACATAATAATTTTCTGATAATGTAAGTTTCATTATCGATGGTGAAATAAATCACATATTTATATGGCGCTCTGGCGTAGAGTGACACGCATATCCCTTATCTATCAGGAGTCTGTTATGGCCCAGTCTGACGTTTTCCACCTTGGTATCACTAAAGCCGATCTGAAAGGAGCCAAACTGGCTATCGTTCCCGGCGATCCGGAGCGTGTGAAAAAAATCGCTGCGCTGATGGATAATCCGCAGCATCTGGCTTCGCACCGTGAATTCACCACTTACCTGGCGGAAGTGGATGGCAAGCCGGTGGTGGTCTGTTCTACCGGGATCGGCGGTCCATCGACCTCTATTGCCGTTGAAGAACTGGCGCAGCTCGGCGTGCGCACTTTCCTGCGTGTGGGCACGACCGGGGCGATCCAGCCGAATATCAATGTAGGCGACGTGCTGGTGACTACTGCTTCGGTGCGTCTTGACGGTGCCAGCCTGCACTTTGCGCCGATGGAGTTCCCGGCAGTGGCCGATTTCACCTGCACCACCGCGCTGGTGGCCGCAGCAGAAGCCTGCGGTGCCAAAACGCACATTGGTATCACCGCTTCATCTGACACCTTCTATCCGGGGCAGGAACGTTACGACACGTTCTCAGGACGTGTGGTGAATCGCTTCCAGGGCTCAATGCAAGAGTGGCAGCAAATGGGGGTTCTTAACTATGAGATGGAATCCGCTACACTGTTAACCATGTGCGCCAGTCAGGGGCTGCGAGCGGGCATGGTGGCGGGTGTTATCGTTAACCGTACGCAAAAAGAGATCCCGGATGCCGCGACCATGAAACAGACCGAAAGCGATGCGGTGAAAATTGTTGTAGAAGCCGCGCGTCGCTTAATTTAGTGCGCAAGGCAGCAGGTATTACGGATAAGGAATTCCCTGCTGCCATCACATTGCGCACGTTTTTCAGCTGATACTGAGAAAACAACTATGCGCAAAACGGTTTCTGCTCCGCGTCCTGCCTTTAATCATTTTTCCACGGCTGCTCAGTCTCGCATTGAGAGCGTGGCAGCGCGTTTCCGCCAGGCGATGGCGGCCTCTGATTTCCCCGTGGCACGTCAGTGCTGTGAAGAGGTTTTGCGCGTCATGCCGCAAAACATGCAGGTGCTGAGTGACTATGCGCTGACGCTAATGCGCGTGGGGGAGTACAAAAAATCCTACAAAACTTATCAAAAGATTTATCAGGCATCGGCAGCGCAGCGTGCGCAGGCTTCCGACACCTGGCTCGATGGCTTAACCGAAGTGTGTGGCTGGCTGGAAAAGCACGATGAAGTGGCACGTTACGGCCGTGAGTCGCTGGAGAAGTCTGACGCGATCTTTCGTCAGGGCCACACAGTGGCGTATCCCGCAGAAGCACCGCCGTGTTTCAATCCCACCAATCCAACTGAAAATATTATCTCTTTCAGTCTGTATGGTGGCCAACCACGCTACTGTGAAACGCTGATCAAAAATATCGACGTTGCGCGCGAGTTCTATCCCGGCTGGATGTGTCGCATCTATCTTGACGACAGCGTGCCGCAACACGTCTGGCAGCGTCTGAAGCAGTCAAATGTCCAGTTAGTGGATATGTCACATGAGAAGACCATATTCCCGACGCTGTGGCGCTTTCTGGTGATGGATGATCCATGCGTAAAGCGTTATATCGTGCGAGATGCGGACTCCCTGCTGTCGGAGCGTGAAGTGGCGGCGGTAGAAGCCTGGCTGCAATCGCCCTGCTGGTTCCATCACATGCGTGACTACTTTACGCATACCGAACTGCTGCTGGCAGGCATGTGGGGCGGCTGTCATGGCGTATTCCACAACGTTGAACAGCAGATACGCGACTTTATCGCCCAGTACAGCGGCAGTGAACGCTTCACCGATCAATACTTCCTCAAAGTGGCGTTGTGGCCGACGGTGCGCGAAAGCCTGCTGAATCATGACGGCATCTTCCGATTCCATCATGCCCAGGCGTGGCCCGCACATCCGCCAATTCGCTGGCAAACCGAGCGTTTTCACGTCGGCAGCAACGCAGGGTATTCCAGCATGGCGGGCAAGGTGGAGAATGTTGATAACGGCTGGCAGCAGGTTGAACTCACTCACAACGGACAAAGCTGGTGCTATCCCGCCAAAGTGAAAGGCAGTGAATGGCTGTTGCCGATGCCGTTTTTCCTGATTGATGCGTGGAAGGCGGGTGATTTGACGGTGAAAGCGCTGTAAATCATCTGCCAGCTACACAACAGTCTGGACATTCATACAGTAGCGACTTACCTTTTCCCTCAGCGAAACGATCCGCGGGGGGATTATGGATCAGCAACTTATCATTAACGGCGCACTGGCGCTGGCCGGACTGGGTCTCGGCTGGATTTTGGCCCAGTTGCGGGCCGGGCACCAGCACGCCAGCTTCACTACCGAACGCCGCCTGCTGGAAGAGGCGCAACAGCGTCAGCAGCAGCAGCTCGAACGGTTACAACAACAAATTCAGCAGCGCGAGCAAGAACTGCGGCAGCTTCATGGCACGCTTAGCGGTGCACAGGAACGGCTGCAACAGCTCGATTACTGGCGTGGCGAGAGCGAACAACTTAGCCGGGAATTGCGTAATCAGCTGGAAGTGAACAGTGCGCAAGAAGCTGAACTGCGTGAAGTCACCATCCGTTTAGAAGAGACGCGTTTTGGCGCAGAAGAGAAGCAGCGCCTGCTCACTAACAGCGAACAGCGTCTCAGCGCACAGTTTGAAAATCTGGCCAACCGCATCTTTGAAAACAGCGGACGTCGGGTGGATGAGCAGAATCGGCAAAGCCTTAACGGGCTGATTGGTCCGCTGCGTGAACAGCTGGATGGTTTCCGTCGCCAGGTGACGGATAGCTTTGGCCAGGAAGCCCGCGAACGCCACACGCTGGCCCATGAAATTCGTCAGCTGCAGCAGCTGAACGCGCAAATGGCGCAGGAAGCGGTCAACCTCACCAAAGCGCTAAAAGGCGACAATAAAATCCAGGGCAATTGGGGCGAAGTGGTGCTGGCGCGGGTGCTGGAAGCCTCCGGTCTGCGCGAAGGTTATGAATATCAGACGCAGGTCAGCGTGCAGCTGGAGCAGCAGGGCAGGATGCAACCGGATGTGATCGTGCGGTTACCGCAGGGCAAGGATGTGGTGATTGACGCCAAAATGACGCTGGTGGCTTACGAACGCTATTTCAACGCGGAAGATGAAGCCACGCGCGAGCAGGCGATCCAGGAGCACGTTAACGCCATGCGCGGCCATATTCGGCTGCTGGGGCGAAAAGATTATCATCAATTGCCCGGTTTACGCTCTCTGGATTATGTGTTGATGTTTATTCCGGTCGAGCCCGCGTTCTTGTTGGCGATTGATCGGCAGCCAGAGCTGATCAGCGAAGCGCTGCAGCAGAACATCATGCTGGTAAGCCCTACGACATTATTGGTGGCGTTGCGCACCATCAACAACCTGTGGCGTTATGAGCATCAGAGTCGCAATGCGCAACGCATCGCCGACCGAGCTACGCGGTTGTACGATAAAATGCGGCTGTTTGTGGATGATATGAGCGGTATCGGTCACAGCCTCGATAAAGCGCAGCAGAGTTATCATCAGGCGATGAAAAAGCTGTCAGAAGGGCGCGGCAATTTGATTGCGCAAAGCGAATCCTTCCGCGCGTTAGGCGTAGAGATTAAACGGCCGATCAATCCCCAATTGGTCGAACAAGCGCAGCCGGAAGAAGCGGGCGAAGATTGGGCGGACGATCCCGAGCCCAATGAAAATGTGGCAGATTCTCCCACCGCTTCACTGCGCCGCATCAACGAATAGCACGGTGGTCGCGTGCTCGCGTAGCGCGACTCTGATACACTTCGGCAAGAATTGTTTGTGGAACAGGTAAACCCGATGGCAGATGAATCACAGCAGGAAACTACCCATTTTGGCTTTCAGACCGTCGCGAAAAGCGAAAAGGCCGATAAAGTCGCGGACGTGTTTCATTCCGTAGCGGCAAAATATGACCTGATGAACGATTTGATGTCGTTTGGCATCCATCGTGTCTGGAAGCGTTTTACTATCGACAGCAGCGGCGTGCGTCGTGGTCAGCGTGTGCTGGATCTGGCCGGCGGCACCGGTGATTTGACAGCAAAATTCTCTCGCCTGGTGGGCGAGACGGGTCAGGTCGTTTTGGCGGATATCAACAGCTCGATGCTGAAGATGGGCCGCGAGAAGCTGCGCAATATGGGCGTGTCAGGCAACGTCAGCTATGTGCAGGCCAACGCCGAAGCGCTGCCGTTCCCGGATAACTATTTCGATTGCATCACCATCTCTTTCGGTTTGCGTAACGTCACCGAAAAAGAGAAGGCGCTGGCCTCGATGTTCCGGGTGCTGAAACCAGGCGGACGCTTGCTGGTGCTGGAGTTTTCCAAACCGCTGCTGGAACCGCTGAGCAAAGCCTACGATACCTATTCCTTCCACATCCTGCCGCGTATTGGGCAGCTGGTGGCGCAGGATGCCGATAGCTATCGCTATCTGGCAGAATCGATTCGTATGCATCCCGATCAGGAAACCCTGAAGGCGATGATGAACGATGTGGGTTTTGAAAATACCACTTACTTCAACATGACCGGCGGTATTGTGGCGTTGCATCGCGGCTTTAAGTTCTGATTGATCATGACTTTTACCCCGCTAATCACGGGCGGCCTTGAAACCGCCCTCAATCGTGTTCTGTATCGTGATCGTAGCCTGAAAGCCGCGCGTCAACGTCTGGCAGGTAAAGTGCTGATGCTGCGCCTGCAGGAGCTGGATTTCCCGCTGGTGCTGGTGTTTAGCGAATCGCAGCTGGATGTGCTGAGTGACTGGCAGGACAGCAGCGACTGTAGCGTGAGCCTGCGCCTCAGCACCTTGCCGAAACTGCGCGATCGCCAGCAGCTGACCAGTTTGATCCGTAGCGGTGAGCTGGACGTGGAAGGCGATCTGCAAGTGGTTCAGCAATTCTCTGCGCTAATGGATCTCGCTGAGCTCGATCCAGCCGAGTATCTGGCGCCGTGGATCGGCGACATTGCCGCGCAGGGTGTCAGTCAGGCTGCTCAGCAGGCGCTGAAATTTGTGCAGCGACAGGTGACACGTCGGCAGGATTATCTCGGTCAGGTGCTGACGGAAGAGTGGCGGGTTGCGCCCGGTGCACTGGAGCTGGCGTGGTTCTGTGAAGAGGTTGAAGCGATGGAACGTTCGCTTAATGCGCTCGAAGCGCGTTTAGCACAGCTGGAGGCGAAATGACGCTGGGAGAAATTCGGCGCTTATACTTCATCATCAAGGTCTTTCTGACTTACGGGCTTGATGAACTGATTCCTCACATGCGCATCACGTTGCCGCTTCGTATCTGGCGACGTTGTATTTTCTGGATCCCTAACAAGCACAAAAATGAATCGACGGGCGTGCGCATTCGTCTGGCAATGGAGCAACTTGGTCCAGTGTGGATCAAATTTGGTCAGATGCTTTCGACGCGCCGCGATCTCTTCCCACCGGCCATCGCCGATGAACTGGCGGTGTTGCAGGATCGCGTGGCGCCTTTTGATGGGCTGAAAGCCCAGCAGCAGATTGAACAATCCATTGGCGGTCCTGTCGACACCTGGTTTGACGATTTTGATATTAAGCCGCTGGCTTCTGCTTCGATTGCGCAGGTTCACACTGCTACGCTTAAGTCTAACGGCCGTGACGTCGTGATCAAAGTGATTCGCCCGGACATCCTGCCGGTGATCAAAGCGGATATGAAGCTGATTTACCGCATGGCGCATTGGGTTCCTCGTCTGTTGCCGGATGGTCGTCGTCTGCGCCCGGTTGAAGTGGTGCGCGATTACGAAAAGACCCTGATTGATGAACTCAATCTGCTGCGTGAATCGGCGAACGCCATTCAGCTGCGTCGTAACTTTGAGCAGAGCCCGATGCTGTATGTGCCGGAAGTGTTCTCGGATTACTGCAGCGAATCGATGATGGTGATGGAACGTATTTACGGCATTCCCATTTCTGATGTGGCGACGCTGGAGAAGCATGGTGTCAACATGAAGCTGCTGGCAGAACGCGGCGTGCAGGTGTTCTTCACCCAGGTGTTCCGCGATAGCTTCTTCCATGCTGACATGCACCCCGGCAACATCTTCGTTAGCTATGACCATCCAGAAGATCCGCAGTACATCGCGATTGACTGCGGCATTGTCGGCTCGTTGAATAAAGAAGATAAGCGCTATCTGGCGGAAAACTTCATCGCCTTCTTTAACCGTGATTACCGTAAAGTGGCAGAACTGCATGTGGATTCAGGCTGGGTACCGCCGGATACCAATGTGGAAGATTTTGAGTTCGCCATTCGTACCGTCTGCGAGCCGATTTTCGAGAAGCCGCTGGCTGAGATCTCTTTTGGCCACGTGCTGCTTAACCTGTTTAACACCGCGCGTCGCTTCAATATGGAAGTGCAGCCGCAACTGGTGCTGTTACAGAAAACGCTGCTCTACATTGAGGGCATTGGCCGTCAGCTTTATCCGCAGCTCGATCTGTGGAAAACCGCGAAGCCGTTCCTCGAAGACTGGATCAAAGATCAGATCGGCATTCCTGCGATTCTGCGCGCAGTGAAAGAGAAGGCGCCATTCTGGGCTGAAAAACTGCCGGAGTTGCCTGAACTGTTCTACGACAGCATGCGTCAGCATAAATTATTGCAGCACAGCGTCGATAAACTGGTCAGCGATATGAATGCGCAACGTACGCGCCATCACAAGGCACGTTATCTGTTTGGCGTAGGGGCTACACTGTTATTAAGTGGCACCGCGGTGCTGTTAAGTCGACCCGACTGGGATTTCTTCCCCGCCTTATTAATGGCCGCTGGCATCGTCACCTGGCTGATAGGCTGGCGCAAGACAAACTGATTGTTTGCCTGGTGCAAATCGCGTAATGTCGCAGGCTAAAGCCCGAATTCATACGGGCTTTCTGTGCGTTTCAATTCAAAGTTTTTCACAGAATATTAGAGGCATATCTCATGGGCGGTATCAGTATTTGGCAATTGTTAATCATTGCCGTCATTGTTGTTCTTCTGTTCGGTACCAATAAACTTCGTAACCTGGGTTCGGATTTAGGTTCTTCCATTCGTGGTTTCAAAAAAGCCATGGGCGATGAGGACGATAAAAAGGATCAACCGAAAGAGCAGGACGCTGACTTCAACGCCAAGACTCTGGCAGACAAACAGCAAACCTCGGCGAGTAAAGA
Organism: Pantoea sp. Seng; assembly: GCF_009829935.1. NCBI lineage: Bacteria > Pseudomonadati > Pseudomonadota > Gammaproteobacteria > Enterobacterales > Erwiniaceae > Pantoea > Pantoea sp. Seng. The sequence goes on from NZ_SZZV01000007.1 coordinate 259,544, forward strand.
CGACGCCCGGGACAAGTAAGGGTTAACTGTGTTCGATATTGGTTTTAGTGAACTGGTATTGGTGTTCGTTATCGGGCTGATCGTTCTTGGCCCGCAACGATTACCGGTTGCGGTGAAAACCGTCGTGGGCTGGATTCGGGCGATTCGCTCCCTGGCTGCTAACGTGCAAAACGAACTGGCGCAGGAGCTGAAACTGCAGGAATTGCAGGACAGCCTGAAAAAGGTTGAGGAAGCGGGCCGTGGCTCACTGTCACCGGAACTGAAAGAGTCGATGGAAGAGTTGCGTAAAACCGCCGATTCGATGAAGCGTTCTGTGCAGCAGAGCATCGATATCGAAAAAGCGGAAGATGAAGCGAACACCATTCATCAACCGTCGGCTGCAGGCACATCTTCTGAACCGGTAAGCCAGCCTCCGGTCACTCCCGCGGCGGCAGAGCATCAGGCTAGCGCACCGGCTCAGGCACCTCAGGCGGTGACGGCAGAGCACAAGGCCAGCGCATCGGCTCAGGCACCTCAGGCGGTGGCGGCAGAGCATCAGGCCAGCGCACCGGCTCAGGCACCTCAGCCAGCGGCGGCAGAGCACCCGGCCAGCGCACCGGCTCAGAAACCTCAACCGGTAACAGCAGAGGCTGCGGCACCTGTTAATACCGCGCAGAATGCGACGCCCACCCCCACCGTAAAAGATGAAAGATAAACATGGCCGTTGAAGATACCCAACCGCTCATCAGCCACCTGATTGAGCTGCGTAAGCGTTTGCTGAACTGCATTATTGCGGTGTTTGCTATCTTTTTGTGCCTGGTTTATTTCGCCAACGACATCTATCACTTAGTGGCTTCGCCGCTGATTAGCCAGATGCCGGCCGGTGCCAGCATGATCGCCACTGACGTGGCTTCACCGTTCTTCACCCCCATAAAGCTCACCATCATTGTTTCGGTGTTCCTTGCGGTGCCGGTGATCTTGTATCAGGTGTGGGCTTTTGTGGCGCCTGCGCTGTATCGCCATGAGCGTAAGCTAGTGATGCCGCTGCTGTTCTCCAGTACGCTGCTGTTCTACGTTGGCGTGGCTTTCGCTTACTTCATCGTGTTCCCGCTGGCGTTTGGCTTCTTTGCCAAAACCGCGCCACAGGGCGTCACCATTGCTACTGATATCACCAATTATCTCGACTTCGTCATGACTCTCTTCATGGCATTTGGCGTAGCGTTTGAGGTACCGATTGCGATTGTTTTGCTGTGCTGGACCGGCATTACCTCGCCAGAGGATTTGAAAAAGAAACGCCCCTACATTCTGGTTGGTGCGTTCGTTGTTGGGATGCTGCTCACACCGCCGGATGTTTTCTCGCAAACTTTGCTCGCTATTCCGATGTACTGCCTGTTTGAAGTCGGCGTATTCTTCTCCCGTTACTATGTGGGTAAAGGGCGCAAGGCGTCAGATTCAGAGGATGAGGAACAGAATACCGAATCCTGACAAGGCATTCCCGCACGCGAGCGGGATGAGCGTTAAGAATCTAAACCGCCCACACATTGGGCGGTTTTTATTTGGGAGAAGACATGTTTGATATCGGTGTAAACCTGACCAGCACGCAATTCGCAAAAGATCGCGATCAGGTGGTTAAACGCGCGCGCGAAGCAGGCGTCACCGGCCTGCTGATTACCGGCACCAATGCGCTGGAGAGCCAGCAGGCGCGTCAGCTCGCGGCACAGCATCCTGGCTACTGCTGGTCTACAGCCGGCGTGCATCCGCATCACGCCAGTGAATGGTCGGCGGAGACGGCGAACACGCTGCGCCGTCTGGCAGAGAGTGAGCAAGTGGTGGCCATCGGTGAATGCGGCCTCGATTTTAACCGCAATCTCTCGGCGCACGACCAGCAGGAGTATGCCTTTGATGCACAGCTGGCGCTGGCAGCAGAGTTACAACTGCCGGTGTTCCTCCACTGCCGCGAAGCACACGATCGTTTTGTTGCAGTGCTGGAGCCGTGGCTGCCGAAATTGACGGGCGCGGTGGCACACTGTTTTACCGGCACGCGTGATGAACTGGAATCGTGCCTGGCCTTGGGCTTATCGGTGGGCATTACCGGCTGGGTGTGCGATGAACGTCGTGGCCTGGAATTGCGTGAGATGCTGCCATTGATTCCAGCCGAGCGTCTGCTGCTGGAAACCGATGCGCCTTATCTGCTCCCGCGTGATATGCATCCACGGCCGCCTTCGCGTCGAAACGAGCCCTGTTTCCTGCCGCATATTGTGCAGCAGGTGGCGAACTGGCGTGGGGAAGAGGCTGAAGCGCTGGGTGCGCAGGTCAATCACAACGCACGTCAGCTGTTTAAACTGGTTTAAAGCTTACGGAATTGTTTGTTGTCGACGCTGCGCATCACTTGTTTGTTGAGCAGGTTTAGCAGTAACACCGAGCGGGTTTCGCCATCAGGCTCGGCAAAAATAGCGCGCAGCCCCTCAAAAGTCCCTTCGGTGATGATCACTTCATCACCGCTTTGTGGCGTTTCTGGATCCAGCATAATTTGCGGCACATCGGTTTGCAGCGCTTCAATCACTTCGCTGGAGACCGTTGCCGGTTGCGCGCCAAAGCGCACAAAGTGGCTGACGCCGCGCGTGCTACTGATGGTGGTGGTGTGAATCGCTTCCGGATCGAATTCGATAAACAGATAGTTGGGAAACAGCGGCTCACTCACCGTGGTGCGTTTACCGCGCACAATCTTTTCCAGAGCGATCATCGGGCTGAGGCAATTCACCTCCTGCCGCTCAAGATGCTCTTTCGCGCGCAACAGCTGTCCACGTTTGCAATAGAGTAAGTACCAGGATTCCATAACTGCTCCCAAATATTGGACGCTAAGAATAACAAACCTGCTGTCAGAGTTATAGCGCATCGGCCAGTGGAAACGCGGCTGTGAAATAAAAATCACTGCGAATTTTCCGATTGGTGCGGCTTATTAACGCTTTCTTGCAAGAAAATTGACGGCTGATGACCATCTGTATCAGACTCCTTCCCCATCTTTCGCTCTCATTTGAAAAAGGACTGGCTATTGGAACTGTTCTTATTAAGTAATGGCAAAGTGGCCGAAGACGCGCCACTGTTGAGCTACGCTCACCCCCAACTGCTCGCGATGATTGCGCAGCGCGGCATTACGTCGGCGGTGCTGGTGCCTTATGCCATTATTCGTGGCGACCATGCGCAGCGTGCACAAGACCTGTCTGACTCATTGGGTATTCAGGTGCGCACCGTGCATGAGTTTGACTACCCGGTGGCGGCGATTGAACAGGCGGAGTTGATCCTGGTGAGCGGCGGCAACACCTGGTTCCTCAATCAGATGCTGCATGAGCACGGACTGATCGTGGCGATTCAGCGTGCCGTGCGTGAGCGAGATGTGCCTTACATCGGCTGGAGCGCCGGTTGCAATGTGGCTACGCCATCGATCCGTACCACCAACGATATGCCGGTGCGCAGCAGCGTGGTCTTGCCTGCATTAGGCCTGTTCCCGGTGCAGATCAATCCGCACTATCTGGATGCTCACGTCAGCGGGCATATGGGGGAAACGCGTGATGAGCGTCTGGCGGAGTTCTGCGCCGTCAATCCACATGAGTCGGTGATCGCCCTGCGAGAAGCCAGTTTCCTGCACGTCAGTGAAAACCGCCTGCGTTACTACAGCGCGCGCGGCGAAGACTTTAAAGTGTTCCGTCATGGTGAGCCAATCGCCGCACATCACGATGTGCTGGCCATTCAATCGCTGGTGCCTTTCTCCTGTCAGCCAGCTTGAACCACAAACCACAACACGCCGGCGTGAATCAGACCTATAATGGCCAATTCACCCTGGCTGGAAGCTAACGCCGCATGAAATATCAGGATTTACGAGACTTCCTCGCGTTGCTGGAGCAGCGCGGCGAGTTAAAGCGCATCACTCAGGAGATCGATCCTGAGCTGGAGATGACCGAAATTGCCGATCGCACCCTGCGTGCCGGCGGTCCGGCGCTGCTGTTTGAGAACCCGAAAGGGTACGACATGCCCGTATTGTGTAACCTGTTTGGCACACCTAAGCGTGTGGCGATGGGCATGGGACAGGAAGAGGTCAGCGCGCTGCGTGAAGTGGGCAAGCTGCTGGCGTTTCTGAAAGAACCCGAGCCGCCAAAAGGTTTCCGCGATCTGTTCGATAAAATGCCGCAGTTCAAACAAGTGCTGAACATGCCGACCAAGCGCCTGCGCAATGCACCGTGTCAGGAAGAGGTCTTCAGTGGTGATGATGTCGATCTGTCGCGCATTCCGGTGATGAAGTGCTGGCCGGGCGATGCCGCGCCGTTGATTACCTGGGGCTTAACCGTCACGCGTGGTCCGCATAAGGAACGTCAGAATCTGGGTATTTATCGCCAGCAGGTGATCGGCAAAAACCGCGTGATCATGCGCTGGCTGTCGCATCGCGGCGGCGCGCTGGATTTCCAGGAGTGGTGCAAAGCCCATCCGGGCGAACGCTTCCCGGTGTCCGTGGCGCTGGGTGCCGATCCGGCCACGATTCTGGGCGCAGTGACGCCGGTACCCGATACGTTGTCGGAATATGCTTTTGCTGGCTTGCTGCGCGGTAATAAAACTGAGGTGGTGAAGTGCCTGTCTAACGATCTTGAAGTGCCAGCCAGCGCAGAGATCGTTTTAGAAGGTTACATCGAACCGGGTGACATGGCGCCAGAAGGCCCTTACGGCGACCACACAGGCTACTACAATGAAATAGACAGCTTCCCGGTATTTACCGTGACGCACGTAACGCAACGTCGCAACCCGATTTATCATTCAACGTATACCGGTCGTCCACCGGATGAACCTGCGGTATTGGGTGTGGCGCTGAATGAAGTGCTGGTGCCGATTCTGATCAAGCAGTTCCCGGAAATTGTCGATTTCTATCTGCCGCCGGAAGGCTGTTCTTATCGCCTCGCGGTGGTGACGATCAAGAAGCAATATGCCGGGCATGCCAAGCGCGTAATGTTTGGCGTCTGGTCTTTCCTGCGCCAGTTTATGTATACCAAGTTTGTGATCGTATGCGATGACGACGTCAACGCACGAGACTGGAACGATGTGATTTGGGCGATCACCACGCGTATGGATCCGGCGCGCGATACCGTGATGGTGGAGAATACGCCAATTGACTATCTCGACTTCGCCTCTCCGGTTTCCGGCCTGGGCTCGAAGATGGGACTTGATGCCACCAATAAGTGGCCGGGCGAAACCACTCGCGAATGGGGCACACCGATTGTGAAAGATCCGGCGGTGACCGCGCGTATTGACGCCATTTGGGATGAGTTAGCTATCTTTGCCGAGCCGCCGCAGCGCTAAAGGCGGCAGAAAACCATAAAAAAGGGCACGTATGACGACGTTAAACTGCAAGGTGACTTCGGTCGAAGCGATTACGGATACCGTTTACCGCGTTCGTTTGATTCCGGCGGCGGAGTTTACTTTCCGCGCGGGGCAATATCTGATGGTGGTGATGGATGAGCGTGATAAGCGCCCCTTCTCACTGGCTTCAACCCCGATGGAAAAAGACATCATTGAGCTGCACATTGGCGCATCTGACCTCAATCTCTACGCGATGGCGGTGATGGATCGCATCAAAGACGATCGTCAAATCACGGTGGATATGCCGCATGGCGATGCCTGGCTGCGTGAAGACAGCGATCGCCCCATTATTCTGATCGCGGGCGGCACCGGTTTCTCCTATGCACGTTCGATTCTGCTGACGGCACTGGCGCAGCAGCCAGACCGCGATATCGCCATCTACTGGGGCGGCCGGGAATTGATGCATTTGTACGATCTGGATGAGTTGAACGCGTTGGCGGTCAAGCATCCTCATCTCAAGGTGATTCCGGTGGTGGAACAACCCGCAGAGGGTTGGGATGGACGTAGTGGCACGGTGTTGACCGCCGTGATGCAGGACTATGAAACTCTCAGCGAGCACGATATCTATATTGCGGGCCGCTTTGAGATGGCAAAGATTGCACGTGAGCGTTTTTGCGCGGAACGTGGTGCAGTTGAAGCGCAGATGTTTGGCGATGCGTTTGCCTTCATCTGAGTCAAAAAGCCCGCCCGAAAGGGCGGGAACACGTGCTTCAACGTATTAAACGCGTTCGAACACCGTCGCGATCCCCTGGCCTAAGCCAATGCACATGGTCGCCAGACCAAATTGCGCATCACGACGTTCCATCAGATTGAGCAGCGTCGTGCTGATACGCGCCCCCGAACATCCCAGCGGATGCCCCAGCGCAATCGCGCCGCCATTCAAATTCACTTTCTCATCAAGCTGATCCAGCAATCCCAAATCCTTAATGCACGGCAGTGTCTGCGCGGCAAAGGCTTCGTTAAGCTCAAACAGATCAATATCCTGCACGTTTAATCCGGCACGCTTCAGTGCCAGTTTGCTGGCTGGCACTGGACCGTAACCCATGATGGAAGGATCACAGCCGACCACCGCCATGCTGCGAATACGTGCACGCGGGGTCAGGCCGAGTTCGCGCGCGCGGCTTTCACTCATGATCAACATGGCAGCCGCGCCATCGGAGAGTGCCGATGATGTACCCGCCGTAACGGTGCCGTTGACCGGATCAAACGCGGGACGCAGCGCAGCCAACCCTTCCAGCGTGGTATCTTCGCGGATCACTTCATCCGTTTCATAGCGTTTCAATACGCCGTCGGCATCGTGGCCATAGGTCGGCACGATTTCGCGTTTGAAATCGCCGCGTTGAGTCGCAGCCCAGGCGCGCTGATGTGAACGCAGCGCAAAGGCATCCTGTTGCTCACGAGTGATGTGATGCATGCGCGCCAGCATTTCAGCGGTTAATCCCATCATGCCAGCGGCTTTTGCCACGGTGCGGCCCAAACCCGGATGGAAATCAACGCCGTGGCTCATGGGCACATGGCCCATATGTTCGACGCCGCCAATCAAACAGCTGTGCGCATCGCCCACCATAATGGCGCGTGCCGCATCGTGCAGCGCCTGCATTGACGAACCGCATAAGCGATTCACCGTGCTGGCGGGCACGCGGTGCGGAATTTCGGCCAGCAGTGCTGCGTTACGCGCAATGTTGAAGCCCTGTTCCAGCGTCTGCTGCACGCATCCCCAAATGATGTCATCCAGAGAGGCCGGATCAACGCCGGGGTTGCGGCTCAGCAGTTCGCGCATCAGATGCGCCGAAAGATCTTCCGCGCGTACCTGACGAAACGCGCCGCCTTTTGAGCGTCCCATTGGTGTGCGCACTGCATCAACTATGACTACCTTTTCCATATTCATTACCTCAGGCACTTTGCAGTGTCGCTTCGTCAATCGGTTGGGCTGCGGGATACCAGCTTTGCTGTTGATGCGCTTTATGCACTAACAGTTCGGGTAACGCATACAGCGGGCCAAGGGAGAGATATCGTTTGGCCTGGTCGACCAGATTGCTGTTGCCGAGCGTGTCCATATAACGGCAGGCACCGCCACGGAACGGAGGGAAACCGAGGCCGTACACCAGCGCCATATCGGCTTCAGCCGGTGAGGCGATAATCTTCTCTTCGAGGCAGCGCACCACTTCATTGAGCATTGGCAGCATCATACGGTTAGCAATGTCCTCATCACTGAACACGCGTTTCGGCTCGCAAATCGGTTCCAGCAGCGCATCAACAGCCGGATCGGTTTTCTTCTGGGCTTTGCCTTTTTTATCTTGCTCCCAGCTGTAAAAGCCCAGGCCGTTTTTCTGGCCGTAGCGTTTGGCTTCAAACAGCACATCAATCGCGTCGCGGTAATCTTTCTGCATGCGGGAAGGGAAGCCTTGCGCCATCACCTGTTGTGCGTGATGGGCGGTATCAATGCCCACCACATCCAGCAACCAGGCCGGGCCCATAGGCCAGCCGAACTGTTTCTCCATCACCTTATCGATCTGACGGAAATCAGCGCCATCGCGTAGCAGCAGGCTGAAAGCAGCAAAGTAGGGGAACAGCACTCGGTTCACAAAGAAACCCGGGCAGTCATTCACCACGATCGGTGTTTTGCCCATCTTGCTGGCCCAGGCCACCACTTTACTGATGGTGGCTTCTGAGGTCTGCTCGCCACGGATGACCTCAACCAGTGGCATGCGTGGTACGGGATTAAAGAAGTGCATGCCGCAGAAGTTTTCTGGACGCTGCAGCGATTGCGCCAGCTGGCTAATCGGAATGGTCGATGTGTTGGAGGCGAGTACGGCATCATCGCGCAGATGTTGCTCGGTTTCTGCCAACACTTTGGCCTTGATTTGCGGGTTCTCGACCACGGCCTCGACCACCACATCGGCACGTTCGAAACCGGCGTAATCCAGCGTAGGTTGAATCGTCGTGAGGACGCTCGCCAGTTTGGCACCGTTAATCTTGCCGCGTTCCAGTTGCTTGTTAAGAAGGTTGCTGGCTTCCGTCATCCCCAGCGTCAGCGCCTGCGGATTAATATCTTTCATTTTCACCGGCACGCCTTTCCATGCCGACTGATAAGCAATCCCACCCCCCATAATGCCTGCGCCTAACACGGCGGCCTGCTGCGGTGCACCGGCTGTGTTGCTGTGCTTTTTCGCCAGGCCTTTGACATATTGATCGTTCAGGAAGATACCGACCAGCGCGCGCGCCACATCGCTTTGTGCCAGCGGCACGAATGCAGCGGTTTCCAGTTTCAATGCATCGTCACGACGTAAACCGGATGCCGCTTCAATGGTTTTCACCGCGGTGATAGGCGCGGGATAATGCTTGCCTGCGGTTTGCATCACCATGCTTTTGGCAATGGTGAAGCTCA
>NZ_SZZV01000008.1:0-216457 GCF_009829935.1 Pantoea sp. Seng
CACGATCAACAACCTGTTTGACTGCTTCAATTTTAAACTCTTCTGGATAACGCTTACCGCTCATGGGCACCTCTCTTTAAGCCATCTTAAATGACTCTGAGGTGTCTGTTAAACCCATAGCGATTCAGGCAGAGTAATTCCGCATCTTCACCACCACTCCCCATTGCCTCCATGGTTTCAATCCATGCGCCTAATCCGCCATCAGGCTTGCGCTGCTCATAACTAATCATCGCTGCCATCCTTAGCTGAATCGGCGCGGAGTTGGTTGGCAAGAGATTCGAGAGCCATAACTGGTACGCCGATATGACCTGTGCCTTCAAACTTATTCATCAGGTGATTGATGGCCAATTCGACACCTTCAGCGCGAATCTCATTGACCATGGCATCAGTAACTGGGGTTTTTACATCCATATTTAGAGGGTAGTCAGCATCGATCTCTTCAAGGATGAATTCTCCCAACCGCTTGCGGCTCTCTTTCAGCGCCGCATTCTCCGCAACTAACAACTCCAGCTTCGAACGCGACTCACACGAATCATCACGCATAGCCAGCATCAGTGCTTCACTGGCTTCCAGTCTTTGCTGCAGGGACAGCACGCGCTCTGCCAGTTCAATCACTACCTCTTCATGGTCCTTTCCGATGTGAGATGGCGGATGACCACTCCGCACGACAGCGAATATCAAAAGCTGAAGGAAAAACAAAATGCCTAAAAAGACGTGGTCCGATAAAGACCTGGAATACATCGAGCGCGTGGCCGGGAAAGTACCCGTTCTCGTCATGGCAGCCGCAATAAACAAATCGGTATCAGCGGTGACGGGTAAAGCTCACTCGCTTGGGCTTAGACTAAAGGTGCCAGCTTCAATCCTCAAAAAGCACTGGCCTGATTTTGTCGGAAAAGAGCACCCTCATGAAGCAGCGTAAGAGCCCGACCCAAATTTGCATCGACCATCTCATCTACCAACCCACGAAGGGAACCAGAACAAAACGCAAAACCATCCCGCCAGCCAGTGAAGTGAAGACGCATGACCACGTCTACAATCTTTTAAAGTCGAAATGGGACCGTATGCGGAGGCCAAGATGATTAAGTGCACGCGAAATCCTCAAAAAAGTGGCATTCATGCTGACTTACCCGAACGCTGCCACCGCTGCCACCGCTGCCACCGCATCCTCACCAGTGAAGACAAACATCACTACTCCATCAGCTGCGAAAGCTGCGACTGCGATATGCAATGGGAGGAATATGAGCAACATAACCCCATCAAATCTGCCCACTGGCGCTGGCGAGCACTCTGCTTTGGTCTGCGTGTTCTGTGGAACTGGCCTCAAGCCATCGGAAGTGTATTGCTGCACCGGTTGCGCCGACCATCTGATGGAAAGCGATCCGAATTTCGACATGACAGGAGACGGTAATGGCACAGGCTAAACAGCCAAAGCCGCCGAAGCCCAAGAAATGCAAATGTTGTCCTGAGAATTTTATCCCCCGCAATAGCCTCCAAACCGTCTGCTCACCAAAATGTGCCATCCAACTCGCTAACCAGCTATCCGAGCGCAAGCAAAAGCGCCTGGAGAAAGAGCAGCGCGCGGCATGGAATAAGCGCAAGGCAGATGCGAAGCCGTTAAGCCACTGGATAAACATGACCCAGCGAGCATTCAATGACTACATCAGGGCGCGGGACGGGGATATTTGCATCAGCTGCGGCAGCACAACGGCAGTCAGTTATCACGCCGGCCACTTCCGGACTACGGCAGCGGCATCACAACTAAGGTTCGATGAGGACAACGTTCACAGCCAGTGTTCGGCCTGCAACGTTCATCACTCTGGCGCCATAGGTCCATACCGCATCAACCTCATAGCGAAAATTGGCCTTCAGCGCGTTCTGGCGCTCGAATCAAACAATACCCCTCACCGATACACCAGAGAAGAACTGGACGGCATCCGTGCACGTTACAGGGCTTTGCTGCGGGCATTGGTAAAGCAAAGAGAGGCAGCATGATTAATGTCGTCAGCTTGTCTGGCGGGAGAACGTCTGCATACCTTGCTCACCTCATGAAAGAGCGAGATCCGGAAACAGAATTCATATTCATGGATACCGGAGCAGAGCACCCAAAGACATACGAATTCATACGCAACATCGTAAAAAACTGGAAAATAGAACTTACCTGCCTCCGAGTTATCCCTAACCCGGAAATGAACAAGCCTAGCACCTACGAAATACTCAGCACAGATCAAATAGGCCCAGATCTGGAACCATGGAAGCGCATGCTCAGGAAGTATGGGCATCCTTATGTCGGCGGCGCGTTCTGCACGGACAGGATGAAGACTGTGCCATTCATTAAGTACTGCGACGAGCATTATGGAAGAGGTAATTACACAACCTGGCTTGGAATGAGGATTGATGAGCCCAAAAGGACAGCGCCTAAACCCGGCATCAGATATCTGGCCGAAATCAGTGATTTTGAAAAGCAAGATGTAATCGAGTGGTGGAAAGAACAACCTTTCGATCTGGAAATTCAGGAGCATCTTGGAAACTGCGTTTTCTGCATCAAAAAGAGCCTTCAAAAAGTAGCACTGGCGACAAAGGACGAGCCAGAACTGGCTGCCCAATTTATCCAAACTCTTCAATCCTTCGACGTTAAACCGGACAGGGTTATGTACCGCAGTAATTACTCACTGGAGCAGGTGATCGCATTGTTCTCCGATACGGGAAGGGACGAACTTGCCTCCAGAATGACATCCATGCGCCAGTACGACACCGGTTCTTGCTCTGAAAGCTGTGAAGCATTTGGTGGCCAGATGGGATTCGATTTTTCAATGGAGGCTGCATGATAGCCGATTACCTGCGTGACAAGTGGCGGTTCCTCAGGATGAATCGCGCCCGCAATACCTTCCCGGTTGATTACCGGACCATCAAAAACACAGCGAAACTGCAGGGGTTAAAACATGGGGCTTGAAACGACAGTTAAATATCACTTCCCGAAGGGGCAGAACTTCAGCGGGACAGCGCCACAGACTTCACCAGATACTCTCACAGGCACTGATTACATCGCAGCCATGGGAATGGCAATGGCTCGCGCTCCGATTGGTTACAGCGCGTTTATGGGGAAGGTTGGGGTAAGTGAGAACGACGCCGCACGCGCCGTATCCCTGTTAACTGAATTTGCACTGCAGTCATGCGATAAGGTTGCCGCCTTACGCAAGCTTGATTCAGATATTAAACCAGCAGTAATGCAAGTGCTCGCAACATATGCGTACATGGACTATTGCCGGAGTGCCGCCAGCGTTAAGCCGTGCGAATGCTGTCACGCGAAAGGCTTCATTGAGGCCAGTGTCTTCTCGATGAAATCACCGCTATCAGGTGGCTATGCCAGAAATGTCAAAGACACCGTGCGCGTGCTATGTAAGCAATGCGGCGGAAAAGGCGTAGTTTCGACAGCGTGCCGTGACTGCAACGGGCGCGGCCGGGCGGTGATGAAAGCAGAGACTGAAAAGCAGGGCGTGCCGGTAATGGGTGACTGTAAGCGATGCTGCGGGCGCGGGTATGAGCGCATCCCGTCAACTGAAGCGCATAACGCTGTATTCGAAGTAACAGACAGCATCAGCCTGCATACCTGGAAGAAAAGCGTTAAGCCGTTTTATGACGGTCTGATCGGAAAGTTGGAGATTGAGGAATCATGGGCCAATGCGGCGCTTAACAAGGTGACTGCATAACGCAATCGGAAATAGCTCATAAATTTATAGTGGGCTATTTACTTTTCCCGAAGCTGGGGATATGATTCCCAACAGTTGAAGTTGCGCACTGATGTTTGCAGGGTGCAAAAATTCGACAGTTCCGCTAAAAGTGAGAGCCAATAAGCGCCACGGTTACCAGCCGAAGGCGCTTTTTTATTGTCTTCTCACTGACAAATCTCAAAATCACGCTCTTTTGCGATTGCCTGAGATTAAAGGTCAGCCATAGAGCTGATCACTTCTTTCGCCCATGCCATCCACTCCAAACTCACTCGTTATCCTGTGTGGCATCGGGCGTCTTTTATGCAAAAAAAATCCGCACTCAGGCGGATTATTCAATCTTGGCTACCTAACAGCAACCGGGCTTTTCTCTCTCGACAAGATTAAAGCTAACCGGGCTTGCTCAGTTCAGAAAGTAGACAATTCCTAATTGAGCCAGCTCCCTCAACAAAGAGGGGGTCACATGAGTATCGATATGAGCAAACTGGCATCAGGCGCAGCTTATGGCGCATCTGCCGGGACAATAGCAAACGGCTTGCTTACCAAGCTGAGTCCCGATGAGTGGAGTGCCGTGGGTGTGCTGGCCGGTATTGTGGTCGCACTTATTACTCTCGGCATCAACTGGTATTACAAACGCAAGGCCACCAACGCGCAAATCGCTGCGCTACAACGCTGGCCTACTGCACCCGATGTCACCACCGAGGATTAACTCATGGCAATGTCCAGTAATCTGCGCAACAAGCTGATCGCTGTTGCCGGTGGTGGTGCTATCGCGATTGCTACCGTGTTCCTCGGTGGCAAAGATGGCGTTGAGGGTCGCGTGTACGAGCCTTACAAAGATGTAGCTGGCGTGTGGACTGTCTGCGATGGTCACACCGGTAACGACATCATCAAAGGCAAGAAGTACACCGACCGAGAATGCGATCGCCTGCTGAGCGCTGACCTGCAACCGGTTAAGCAGTCAGTTGACGGACTGGTAAAAATCCCCCTGGGTGAATACCAGAAAGCCGCGCTCTACAGCTTCACCTACAACGTCGGGTCATCCGCATTCTCAAAGTCATCCCTGCTGAAAAAGCTGAATGCAGGCGATGTGACCGGAGCGTGCGAAGAGATGCGACGCTGGGTGTATGCAGGCGGACAGAAATGGCGCGGACTGATGAACCGCCGTGACATGGAGCGTTCACTGTGCCTGGCGGAGAACGCCAATGACCTTAAGTAGAATCAAATGGGATGCGGTCGCTATTGCGGTCCTGCTCCTTTTGGTCATGGCTCTCTGCGTCACGGTAAAGCTTCAGTCATCCTCAAAGGCATTGCTCACCCTGCAGAATGAGCAGCTGAAGCAGGAAAAGACATCGGCCGAGGCCATTACAACCAACGTTCTGAGAGCCACAGCACTCTTCAACGACATCGCCCAGGCAACCCATGATGATAATCAGGCCAGTAACTCAGAAAGCGAGGGAAGGGTGGTCATCATCCGTCAGGCGATTAAAGGCGATCCGTGCGCTGCTCAGCCTGTTCCTGCTGCCGCTGTTGATCAGTTGCGCGCAAACCGAAACAAAGTACGTTCAGGTGCCACCGGTACAGATACCGGTAAGCCTGCTGGCTGACTGCGAAATACCACTCATCCCTGACCCGTTCACATGGGGCGACAGTCTGGAGCTGAACGAACGTCTGCTCAACTCACTTGCCAACTGCAACCGTGATAAGGCCGCCATCCGTAAAATCGAACTGGAACGGCAAAAATGACCAAATTCCTGACATGGCTGAAGAGCCTGTTTATCCATCCTAAAAAAGAGAGCAACCAAATGTCTGAGCCATTGAATGACGCAACCACAGTACAGCCTGTTGCAGCAGCACCCGTTACCGCTGAAGTAGTCACCCCAGCTACAGAAGTTAAAGCAGGCGTGCAGGACTTCGAAGCTGCGCTGGCGTTTGTAGAGAGCGGCGTAGCGCAGTTGGGTGCAGCGGCGAAAGATGAGTTGAAAGCTCTGGCGAAAAAGTACCTCTGATCTCATTACAGAAGCCACTCAATGAATGGCTTCGATAATGCTATCTATCAGGATTTTCTGTCTACTAAAAGGTCGATTCCTGAAGCATTAATGCGAGTGAGGTGAGCGCTAACGGTCCAGCCTGGAGTGTAAGGATCATATTTCATTTCGGTGTCGATGATGCCTTTCTCCCAGAGATATAAAAGGTGAGCATCAAGGATAACGTCTGAGCCGAGCTCTTCAGTTAGCTCCCTGTAACCCTCGGACTCCAGCATTAACGGGTAGACATCCTGTAGCTTTTCCAGAATGGTTTTAATGTGGTGCTTAGATAATTCCATAGTAATGAACCTTGCTGTATGAGATGCCAAATGCATCAGCATTAATATATATAAACGCGACTAACCAATACAGGTTAAATAAATGGCAAAGCTCACTGACAAACAAGAGCTGTTTGCCCGTGAGTATTTGTCAGACCTGAACGCAACTCAGGCAGCCAAGCGAGCGGGGTACAGCGACAAGACCGCTTACAGCATTGGACAGGAAAACCTGAAAAAACCTGAGATACAGGATCGCATTGCTGAGTTAAAGGCTGAGCGCAACGAGCGAACGCAGGTTAACGCTGACTATGTGCTACGCCGCCTCGTTGAGATAGATGAGATGGACGTGCTCGACATCCTGATGGTCAATGGAGAACTGAAGCCTATCACGCAGTGGCCTAAAGTCTGGCGCACCACGCTATCTGGCATGGATGTTACAGAGCTTGCCGGTGATTCGGCCGGGCTGCTGAAGAAAATCAAATGGCCTGACAAGGTCAAAAACCTCGAACTGCTTGGCAAGCATGTCACCGTCCAGGCATTCAAAGACAACGTTAAAAACGAACTGGTTGGCCCTAACGGCTTGCCGCTGGCTGCCCCAACGTTCGTTGTTAGCTTCGGAGCGGATGATGACGACAGCGGAGAAGAAACTTAGCTTCGCGCCCAAGTTCAAACCGCTCTTTAAGGCCATTCGCTACAAGGTATTCCACGGCGGTCGCGGTGGCGCTAAATCATGGGGCATTGCCCGCGCTCTGGTCATCATGGCCGCATCAAAGCGCCTGCGCATCCTGTGCACCCGCGAAGTGCAGAACTCAATTAAGGATTCAGTGCATAAGCTGCTGAAAGACCAGATTGAGATGCTTGGGCTGAACCCGTGGTTCCGCATCACTAACGAGACGATCAGCAGCGCATGCGGTAGTGAGTTCCTTTTCAAGGGGCTGCGCTTCGATCCGCTGGGCATCAAGTCGACTGAAGGCGTGGACATCTGCTGGGTGGAAGAGGCGCAGTCAGTTTCTGCTGATTCGTGGGACATCCTGATACCGACCATCCGCAAAGAGGGCTCGGAAATATGGGTGTCATTCAACCCCGGCGAAGAGAAAGATCCGACTTATCAGCGTTTCGTGCTTAACCCGCCTGATGACAGCATCACGGTTGAGGTGAACTACTACGACAACCCTTATTTGCCTGACACGCTCAGGAAGGAAATGGAGTACTGCAAGCGGGTCGATTACGAAGCGTATGAACACATCTGGCTGGGTAAGCCTAAATCGATTTCTGAAGCCGTCATATTCAAGCAGCGCTATAAGGTTGAGGCGTTCCCCGATAACCTGTGGCAGCAGGCCGATCGTCTGTTCTTCGGCGCTGACTTCGGCTTCGCCAATGACCCCAGCACGCTGATCCGCATGTTCATGCTCGGCACCCGGCTTTATATCGAATATGAAGCATGGGCGCAATAGTCGAGGGTTCGTACGATGGTTCAAACGATAGCGTTACGGACATCATGGACAGGCTGGAGCGTTATGCCGACCTGATTGAGCCATGGTCTGAAGCGGTATCTAAGCGACTCATCGATACGCTGGTTATTTCTGACGATGCCATGTGGCGTGACCGGTCGGAGCGCATTTCTGCCGGTCTGCGTGACCTGATGGATTCCGGCACCGGCGCGGTAACCCGCAGCATCATCGACGAGCAAGTGAAACTGTTCAAGTCTCTGCCCCTTCAGGCTGCCGATCGCGTTTACGACATTCACAATCAGGCGATTGAAGCGGTGGTATCCGGCAAGCGCTCCAGCACGCTAACGGATGAAATCATGCGTACCGGTGACGTGACTGAGGCGCGGGCGCGAACGATTGCCCGTACTGAAGTTGGACGGGCATCCACCGCAATCACTCAGGCGCGCTCAACGTCAATCGGCTCTCGCGGCTATATCTGGCGAACCGCCGACGACAGCGACGTGCGCCACTCACACAAGCAGATGGAAGGCAAGTATGTTGACTGGTCAAACCCGCCCACGCTTGACGGAATGACCGGCCATGCAGGCCAGTTTCCTAACTGCCGCTGTTATTGCGAAGTCGTCGTTCCCGAGGATTAACGATGCAATATTTCTTCACCACACGCCTCGGCAACACTCGATATGAGATGGCCGATGGCTCCCTGCTGTGCAAAGACGTACCGATTGCCCGCACCGGATCGCAGGTTTACGACGAAAGCGAACTGCCTGGCATTATCGGTGATGACGATGGCGAGATTGTCGTCACACGCGATGCTGACGAGGTATTCCGGCCTGAGACGCTTGCATCCTTCGAGGGCATGGCCTTCACGCTGGGGCACCCAAAGGACATGGTCAATCCGGGAAACTGGAAAGACTATGCCCACGGACACATTCAGAACGTGCGGCGCGGCACCGGCGATCAGTCAGATCTGATGCTGGGCGACATCCACATCAAAACATCAGAGGCCATCCAGAAAGTCACCGATGGCCTTGAGCAGATTTCCATGGGCTACGACGCCGACTACGAGCAGAAAGGCCCGGGTCAGGCACGACAGCACTCAATTATCGGTAACCACTGCGCGGGCGTGCCAAATGGCCGTGCAGGTATTCGCTGTTCAATTGGAGATAGCATATCAATGGCAAATAAAACACAGGGCTGGCTTACCCAGCTGAAACGGGCAATTAAAACCAAGGATTCCGCCACCATGGAAGACCTGGTTGATAACGCTCCCGCAGAACTGATTGAGCCGGAACTGGATTTGCCACGCGCGCTCAATATCACGATCAACCCGGCGCAACCGCTGCCACCTGAAAAGCCACTCGGAGGCCTTACCACCGATGACGGCGAAGGCGGCGCGCAGACCACCAGTGAGCTGGAGGCGAAAGTTGATGCACTGGCCTTGCTGGTTCAGCAGCTGATCAACCCATCATCTGTATCGACCGCTGACAGCGACGATCCGGAAGAGAAGGAAGAGAAGACCCGCGCAACAACCGATGCTGCTTATCATCAGGGTGTGGTGGCGCGTGCTGAGCTGATCATGCCAGGCGTGAAACTTCCTGAAGGCGGCAAGTTAGCAGCATTCAAGCGCTCCACCATGGACGCGGCATTCAAAACTCCAGATGGTCAGGCGCTGCTTGCTCCGCTGGTCGGTGCGTCGCCTGACTTCGCCAAAATGCCTAAAGCAACACTTGATGCGGTGTTTGTGTCTGCCAGCGAAATCGCCAAAGCGCGCAACAACGTGCCGGCACCGAATGGCCGCTCAAACTTCTACGACGCCTCTAACAAAAACTCTCCGGCTGCCCTGAACAAGGCATTCGCCGCCCACTGGAATAAATAAGGGATAACCAATGCCTTCATTACTGTACCGGATGCCAGTAGGCATCTCCGGGGCTATCTCACGCCCTCAGGATTTGACCACCGAGCCGGTGATCCTCAATTCCGCCAACATCTTCAGTGCTTACGGTCTGGCGGGTAAAGACAGCGCGGACGGCAAGTTTATCCCGCTGGCGGCAGATGATGCGGCCTCCGTGATTACCGGACTGTATGTGCGCCCGTACCCAACCACCTCAACACCGGACATGGTTCGTCAGGTTGGTACAGGCAAGAACTTCACCGGTGACGTGCTGAAGCGCGGCTACATGACCGTGAACATCGGCAGCACCGCTGCTGGCCTGACCAAAGGCGCGCCGGTTTATGTTCGCAACGCTAACCCGACCGATGCCAGCCCGCTGGGCGCAATCCTCGGCGCGGCAGTTACCGACGAAACCGTGGTGTTGCCAAACGCTACTTTCACTGGCGCAGGCGATGCCGATGGCAACGCTGAAATCGCTTACAACATCTAAGGGAATCGCTACATATGTTAACTTTTGACCAAGCCACCGTAGACGGTACTGGCGCTTTCCTGGTTGGCGAGCTTGAGCGCCTCGATCAGGAGCTGAATATGCCGCTGGTCGGTTACACGTGGTCGCGTGATATTCAGCTGCGCGAAGACGTGTCTATCGCTGACGACATCAGTTCTTTCACCAACTACACCTTTGCAGCACCGGGTACGCCGAATCCAAACGGTAAAAACTGGATCGGCAAAGATTCCACCGCCATCGCTGGACCGATGGTCGACATCGCGAAAACCGGCTTCCCGCTGACCCTGTGGGGCATGGAGCTGGGCTGGACCGTTGTTGAGCTGGCAGCGGCTGCCAAAGTTGGTCGCCCGATCGACACACAGAAGTACGATGCGATGCAGCTGAAATGGAACATGGACACCGATGAGCAGGTTTATCGCGGTGACACTCAGTTGGGCGTGAATGGCCTGTTCAACTACGCTGGTGCGTCTGTCACCAACGCAGTGAAAACATGGGCCAACTCGACTAACTCCGAGATTCTGGATTCCATCAATACGCTGCTGACCAATGCGTGGAAAGCCTCTGGCTATACGCTGGTTCCGCGTGACCTGCGCCTGCCGCCTAAAGCATTCGCGCTGCTGGCTCAGCGTATCGTGTCTGATGCCGGTAACCAGTCACTGCTGACTTACCTGCAGACCAACACCATTGCATTCCATCAGAATGGCGTGCCGCTGCGCATCTATGCCGTGAAATGGCTGGAAGGTGCTGGTGTTGGCGGTACCGATCGCATGGTCGCGTACACCAACGACAAGAAGTATGTGCGCTTCCCGATGGTGCCACTGCTGAGCGTCCCGGTGCAGTATCGCGGCATTTACCAGCTGACCACCTACTACGGCAAGCTGGGTGCAGTTGAGTCTCCATACCCGGAAACCATGGCGTATCTGGACGGCATCTAACCAATTCGGCCCCGAAAGGGGCCAACAGGAGTAACAAATGGCTAAGAAGACGATCCGCGTTCATACCCCATTCGATTTCCAGTTTGAAGACGGCACCAGCCAGCGCTTTGAAGCAGGCGAGCACACCGTTGATGACAAAGTTGCAGATCACTGGTTTGTCACCGCTCACTCTGACATTACCGGCAAGGCTAAGGCCAGCTCCGATACCAAAGAGTTTCAGGCGCAGATTGATAGCCTGACCGCGCAGCTTGCGGAGAAGGACAAGGCTTATGGTGAACTGCAGCAGTCAGTCGCAGATAAAGACCAGGCTATTGCTGAACTGACCGCGCAGCTTGAAGCGCTGAAAGCACCTGTAACCGAACCAGAACCGGAAACAGAAGACGATGGCAAGAAACAAAAATCTGCCGACGGTAAGTGATTTTCGCCGCGACTTCCCGCAGTTCAGTGACACCACGAAGTACCCAGAAGCAGTAATTCAGTTTCGCCTTAACCTCGCCGATACGCTGATTGATGGCTCAGCCATGGGGGATATGTTCCCTTATCTGGCTGGGCTGTTTGTCGCTCATTACATGGTGCTCTATGCATCAGATACGGCGGCCGGTGCGCTGGGAGGCGCGGGTGGGTCCACAAGTGGCGTGGTTGCCTCGAAGTCGGTTGATAAAGTCAGCGTGAGTTATGACAACAGCTCAACGCTGAATGCTGATGCCGGCTTCTGGAACTTCTCGCGCTACGGCGCTGAGTTCTGGCAGATGCTGCAGTTCTTCGGATATGGCGGTATTCAGCTATGAAATCAGGACTGACCATTCGCGCTGACTCCGCGCAAGGCATTCTGGACGCCCTTAAAACCCTCGCGAACAAGGATGTTCTGGTGGGCATCCCTGAGTCGAAAGATTCACGCGATGATGGCGAATTCGGTAATGCCGGTATCGGCTACATCAACGAGAACGGCTCTCCGCAGCAAAACATTCCGGCACGACCTCACCTGAAGCCCGGCGTGCGATCGGTAGAGCAGGAGTATCTGCCTCATCTTAAAGCTGCTGCTCAAAAGGCGCTGGAAGGAAATGTCGAAGGGGCGATCACTTCACTGGACAGGGCGGGAACGGTAGCGGCCAATGGCGTAAAGCGCTACATCACGATTACCGGATTTACTCCGCTTTCTGATGTGACGCTGGCGCAGCGCCGCAAGCGTGGTCGTACCGGCAACAAACCACTCATAGACACCGGCGAATACCGCCGCTCAATCACGCATGTTGTGAGGAATAAAGATGCCGACACTTGATGTAACTGACGTGCTGCTGTCGCCAGAGTTCCTCGATACGTCGCTTGTGGTTAAGCGCAGTGAGCAGACGATTGATAATGATGGATTCGCACAGAACACGGTCACACAAACCCCGTTCGGCGGAGTGGTGACGGTTGACCGATCACTTGAGGCGAAACGCATGCAGGCCGGGCAGGTTATCACTGGGGCCATCCTGATAGTGACCACCTTCAGGCTGACCAGCGGCAACACCGGTATCGATGCGGATATTGTCACCTACCGGGGGCGCGACTACCGCGTGACCTTCGTCGATCCATACACCGCCTATGGCGCAGGATTTGTTCAGGCGCACTGTGAGCTTCAGCCTTTTGATGGAGGTCAGAGTGAGCAATGACAGCACAGCGCCGGGCTACCTGACTCCCATCAGCGCATCGCAGGATTATGACGAGACGCTTGAACGTGAGTTGAGTCAGTGGGTCCGCACACTGTCCGGGCTACCTGCCGGGATGGTTCGTCCACGATGGACGCCCGTTCAGCCAGCATTACCCGCAGCGGATAAGAACTGGTGTGGCTTCGGCATCATCGGTTTCACCTCGGACAATACGCCTGCTTTTGCACAGCAGACTGACGACAGCAATCAGCTTTGGCGGCATGAGGTGATCGAAACACTCGCCTCGTTCTACGGACCGCAAAGCCAGTCAATTGCCACCCTGTTCCGCGACGGAATGACCGTTGAGCAGAATAACGAAACCCTCAAACAGAATGAGTTGTCGCTTGCTGATTACAGTGAACTGACCGCTTTCCCTGAGCTAATCAATAACCAGTGGGTGCGCCGGTATGACATCACCGTGCGCCTGCGCCGCAAAATTATCCGCGAGTACGGCATTAAATCGCTGGTCGACGCGCCAGTATCATTCTTTGGAGATTAATCTATGGCACAGGGCTTACCTGTATCCAACGTTGTAAACGTTGACGTGATTATGGCGGCTACGGCCGCGACGGGGCGAAACTTCGGATCGCTGCTGATTCTCGGCACCTCCACGGTTATCCCTGTGTCAGAACGCATCCGCCTTTATACTGGCTCAGAAGAGATTGGCACTGACTTCGGCGAGGACAGCCCGGAGTATGAAGCAGCGCTGATTTACTTCTCCCAGTCACCAGCACCAACTCAGGTTTACGTCGGGCGCTGGGCTAAGACCCTCGCCACGGGCGAAGCGGGTAGCGTGGAAACGCTGGCGCAGGCCATCACAGCCGTTCTCCAGTACACCAACTGGTATGGACTGGGCATCGCTGATGATGAAGATCTGACAGCGGCGGAAATTACCGCTACCGCAGCAGCCATTCAGGCATCAAGCCTTAGCCGTGTGTTTGCCGTCACGTCTGAAGATTCCGGCATTATCGACTCGGCATCAACCACTGACATCGCCTCTACACTGAAAGCCGCTGGCTATGGCCGTACCTTCGTTCAGTATTCGACGAAGAGCAAGTATGCGGCATTGTCTGCCTTTGGTCGCGCCTTCACGGTCAACTTTACCGGGAACAACACCACTCTCACCCTGAAGTTCAAAACTGAGCCGGGCGTTACATACGAAACCCTGACCAGCGCGCAGGCTGCTGCCATCGATGCGAAAAATGCCAACGTCTACGTTTATTACGCGAACGATACGGCCATTCTTCAGCAGGGCGTTATGTCCAACGGCGACTTCTTCGACGAGCGTCATGGGCTGGACTGGCTGCAGAATTACGTGCAGACCAACCTTTACAACCTGCTTTATACCTCAACTACCAAAATCCCGCAGACAGAGGCCGGTATTACCCGCCTGCTTTCAAACGTTGAGCAGTCGCTGGATCAGGCCGTGTCAAATGGGCTGGTTGCTGCAGGAGTCTGGAATGGTGGCGACATCGGGCAAATCACAGCGGGCGACACGCTGACTAAAGGCTATTACGTTTACGCTCAGCCATTGTCAACTCAGTCGCAGGCTGACCGCGAAGCGCGCAAATCACCGCTGATTCAGGCAGCTATCAAACTGGCTGGCGCAGTCCACTATGCCGATGTGCAGATCAACGTTGTTCGCTAAGGGGACATAAATGGCGACTTATAGCTTTATGGACGTTGTCGCGTCCCTTACCGGGCCGACTGGATCAATTGACCTCGGGTATGGCTCTGCCAACTCCGAGGAAGGTATCACCGTCACCATGACGGAATCCAAAAACACCATGACCGTTGGCGCTGACGGCGAAGTGATGCACAGCCTGCACGCGGGCAAGAGCGGCACGATGACTGTCACCCTGTTGAAAACATCCCCGGTCAACAAAAAGCTTTCTCTGATGTACAACGCGCAGAGCCTTTCCTCCGCCCTGTGGGGTAACAATGTGATCGTGCTGCGTAACCATGCGTCAGGCGACATCACCACTGCACGCGCTGTGGCGTTCCAGAAGCAGCCAGACCACGCCGACGCCAAAGTGGGCAACACCAAATCGTGGGTGTTCGACTGCGGCAAAATCGATCAGGTTCTCGGGGAGTTCTAACGGATGGAATTTGAAATCAAGGGTGTGCAGTACCGCACCAAAAAACTTAGCGTATTTGATCAGCTGAAGGTCACCCGAAAACTGCTCCCGGTTCTGGCCGGTATCATGCCTGACATGCAGAGCATCAAGGATGCCCTGCCTAAAGAGGGTGGCGATGCAGACCCGCAGGCGGTTTACAGCGTACTTGAAAAGGCTTTGCCGAAGATTGCCGAGAAGCTGGCTGACATGACCGAAGAGGATACCAATGCGATCATCTTCCCGTGCCTGTCAGTGGTATCGCGCAATCATGGCAAGGGATGGACTGCAGTAATGCAGTCTGGCGAGCTGATGTTTGATGACATCGACCTCATGAGCATGCTGCAGATGGTTGGCCGCGTGGTGGGTGACAGTCTGGGAAATTTTTTGCCCGCAGCCCCCGACAGCGTGACGCAGCCCCTGCCAGCGGGTTAACGCTCGACACCCTTCCTGATGGCGAAGATTACCTGATGCGCCCGGTGGATGCCGGGTACATCAGCTATACAGCTCTGAAAGACGGGTCAGTTGACCTGGCTGACATTGCCAGAATGAACGACTGGCTAGGCCTCAAAGCGGATAACAATGCCCGCATTCGCCGCTGGGAACAGGACAATCAATGAACGCTGAAACTATCAAAGACTTCCTTGTTTCCCTCGGTTTCCAGATTGATGATGCCGGGGCTCGCAAGTTTGATGCGGTTGTGGCTGGCACCACCGCTCAGGTAGTAAAAATGGGTGTGGCTGTCGAGGCCGCCGCCCTTTCTGTTGTGGCCTATACCGCTAAAATCGCCAGCGGGCTGGATAATCTTTACTGGGCATCACAGCGCACTGGTGCCACGGTTGCAGGCATTCAGGCTATCGGATATGCAGCCTCACAAACCGGATCAAGCGCTGAAGCCGCGCGTGGCTCACTGGAGAGTCTGGCCAGATTCGTGAGAAACAGCCCCGGCGCTGAAGGCTTCCTGAATCGCCTTGGCGTGCAGACGCGCGATGCAAGCGGCAACATGCGTGATATGGCATCCATATTCACAGGTGTCGGCAACAAGCTGAACCAGATGCCTTACTACCGCGCCAATCAGTATGCTCAGATGCTGGGCATTGATGAAAACACGCTGATGGCAATGCGGCGTGGGCTTGGACAGTTCAGCGCGCAGTATTCGCAGATGGCGAAGGCGATCGGTTTCAATGCAGATCAGGCCGCCGTCAGCTCCAACAAATTCATGACATCGCTTCGTTCGTTCGGCCAGATGGCTGGCATGGCGCGGGACAAAATAGGTTCAAACCTCGCGGAGGGCCTGTCGGGTTCAATTGATACGCTGCGCAAGCAGATTGTTGATAACTTCCCCAAAATCGAAGGGGTGATCACCAGCGGCGTCAAAGGTCTCCTGTGGCTAGCCGAGGTGATTGGCCGGGTTGTTTACCGGCTTATTCAGGCCGGTGCCGACATCATGGAATGGTGGTCATCGCTGGATCAGTCGACCCAGCGTCTGATCGAGATATTCGGCGCGCTGGTCCTCGCCTGGAAGTTACTGAATAGCGCCTTCCTAACATCTCCAATCGGTATAATTACCGCTCTTGGGCTTGCCATCCTCGCGCTGTACGACGATTACAAAACGTGGAAAGAAGGTGGCAAATCACTCATCGACTGGAAGAAGTGGGAGCCGGAAATCACCAACGCCATCAAGGCGATAGATGACCTGAAAAACCGCGTGCTGGGCCTGTTTGATATCGACCCGCAGACGTGGACCGCAAAATGGGATTTGAGCAACCTCACACAGAACCTTGGCAGCCTGGCGCGCATGCTGGACGGAATTGCGCGACTGATGAGTGCTATCAAGGATGGTCGCTGGAGCGATGCCTATGCCGTGGGAAAAGAACTTCTTCAGCAGAACAGCAATTCTGATGCGCTGCCACAGGTATCGGACAGTGCTGGCGGCGCAGCAGACTGGATTAAATCGAAGACCGGTTTCGATCCCCGCAGCATTGGTGAGTGGACCCGCAATAAGTTTTTCAAGCGTCCTGAGCCAACAAAAAATGGCGCTGCGCTGCTGGGATGGCTTGGTCCAACGCTGAACAGTCTCGAGCAGATGTATCGGCTGCCAACCGGGCTTTTACGCAGTGTGGCGATCGCTGAATCATCAGGCGACCCTAACGCTATGTCTGGTGCCGGTGCTCAGGGACTGTTTCAGCTCATGCCGGGAACGGCAAAGGATTTGGGTCTGCGCGGTAATGATGCATTCGATCCGGTCAAGTCGGCTGGAGCGGCTGCAAAGTACCTCAACCAGTTGCTGAAGGCGAACGGCGGTGACCTGAATAAGGCACTAGCCTCTTACAACTGGGGGATTGGCAATGTGCAGAAGCACGGCATGGGCCTGATGCCAGAGGAAACCCGCAACTACATTCCTCGCGTCCTCAGCAATATGCCGTCTTCCGGCGCACCGCAAATCAGCCAGGAAACCAATATTCACATTCATGGGGTGAGCGATCCAGGTCAGGCTGGCAAAGCGGTAGCTGACCAGCAGACTTCCGTAAATTCACGCTTCAGCCAGACGCTGGCAACAGGACCGCGCTAATGGATATTCTCTCAACGCTGTTTTCGCTGCAAAGCCGCAAAATTGGCCTGATAGTTCCTGACGTGGTGATATCTGAAAAGCACAGTGACACGCTGGAAATCACTGAACATCCGGTGGAAGACAAAGCGCCGGTGGCTGACCATGCATTCCGGCGTCCGTCCGATCTGGTGATGGAGGTTGGGTTCTCCGGTGGTGGCTCGTTACTCGATTTGCTGGGTACATCTTCGATTGGCCTGAGTCTTGGGCTTAGCCCGAAAGAGGTGTATCAGGAGCTTATCGACCTGCAGCGCAGCCGCGTTCCGTTCAGCGTCACAACCGGCAAACGGATTTACACCAACATGCTAATCCGCGTGCTGGATGTGACAACCGATAAAACCACTGAGAACGTGCTGGCGGCGACCCTGACATTGCGAGAGGTGCTAATCACATCCACACAGAGCGTATCCGTGGCCGACAAGGCTGATATGTCGCAGGGCGTAAGCACTTCTGAGGTTCAGAACTCTGGCGTTAAGTCGACAGTTCCGCAGAGCGAATCAATCCTTTCCAAGGTATCAAACCTGTTTTAGGGGGAATAATGCAGGCCAGTGAAATTCCTCTTTCTCCTGATAATCAGCAGTTCACCACGTCGATAAACGGAGTGAATTACACCATTCAGACGCTATGGCGTGATGATGCTGGCTGGATTATCGATCTGCTGGACAGCAGCGGCGCGGAAATCGTCACCGGCATTCCTCTGGTGACCGGCGCAAACCTGCTGGCGCAGTTCTCATACCTCAATCTTGGCTTTGGCCTGGCTGTGGTGTGCGACGATCCGGCGCAGGATTACCCGACTAAAACCGATTTGGGCATTAACAGCCACCTGCTGGCGGTAACGGAGTAAGCATGTCACAGAACTGGATGCGCCATTTCGAACTGCAGATCCTGTCCGAGAAGGGCGACGGCATCAGCCTTAGCGACTTCAAGGTGGTGTTTAACATCACCTGGACAGATACGCGCTGGCCGCGCGTTGCGATGGTGCGGATCTACAACCTGTCGAAAGACACCGCCTCACGCATTCTGGGGCAAGAGTTCGCGAAGATTAAAATCATCGCGGGCTATGACGGTATGGCGCAGACCGTTGACGCCAGCCAGGTTGGAGTAGCCGCACAGATTGACTCGTCTAAGGTCGGGCAGTCTAACGGCACAAACTTCGGCGAGATATTCAGCGGTGACATCCGCTTTACTGTGACCGGTCGTGATAACCCGACCGATACGTGGGTACTGATTCAGGCTGTAGACGGGCATCAGGCGTTTATGAATGCCAGCGTGACCAAGACCCTCGCAGCCGGTTATACCGTTGCTGATGTGCATTCCGCCGCGATGGACAGCTTCAACCCATACGGCGTGACGCAGGGCATAACTGGCGACATGCCAGCAACTGTCTTCCCGCGCGGGAGAGTCATTTACCAGTCATCGCGCGACATCATGGATAACGTGGCCGCGCAGTGTGGCGCAACGTGGCAACTGGTGGCCGGTCAGGCGCAAATGGTACCGACAGATAAATACGTCCAAAACGCCATTGTGCTGAACAGCGATACCGGGCTGATTGGCATGCCGCAACAGACCATGGGCGGCGGGGTGAATGTACGCTGTCTCATCAACCTAAATATTCAGCTTAAGGGGTTGGTACAGATAGATCAGGCGTCAGTGTATCGAGCTAGTCTGTCAGCGGATGAGGTAAAAGCGCTCCCGAGCCGTGCCAGCGAAAGCAACAATAATGGCAATCTGACGGTGAACGGAACACTGCAACAGCCCGCAAGTATTGCGGCTGACGGCGTGTATATCGTATCGGCTATAGATTATACTGGTGATACCAGAGGTCAGCCGTGGTACATGGATTTGATGTGCATTGCTCGCGGTTCTGCTGATCTGCAATCAAGCTCTGCCTTTAACAGGACAAGTTAGGAAATGCGCTTTTCTCTCAATTTTTTTGTTCTTATTTTGTTTATTGCCTCTTCTAACGCCATCGCTTCACCTGGAAAATATGAGGTTATGGCATCGGACTTGATGGATAAGCAAAAATTCCAAGAGTGGAAGCCAAAATACTCTGCAGCTCCATTTTTTGTGATGAACGGAAGGTTTTTTTATCTGACTATCAACGATTTTGCGGACATTGTGCGAAATACTTTTGCGCAATGTGACGATTTTGATGCCTACTACAATCAGAAAGGTGCAACAGATAGATGCAAAGCGCATATCTATCAAGGGATGGTTGAATGGGTCGAGCTTTCTCGCGACAAATCTGTAAGTGAGCACGCCTGGAGCATAGGGGTTAACTACGCATTTGACACTTCGAACCCAGTGGCGAGTAAAAATGTATGGGACTTCAATGGCTGGGCTGCAG
Source organism: Pantoea sp. Seng (assembly GCF_009829935.1). Lineage (NCBI taxonomy): Bacteria > Pseudomonadati > Pseudomonadota > Gammaproteobacteria > Enterobacterales > Erwiniaceae > Pantoea > Pantoea sp. Seng. The sequence goes on from NZ_SZZV01000008.1 coordinate 19,573, forward strand.
GGATACGCGTGGCTAAGTCAAAAGGATACTAGGTGACAGTAGCGATCCGCAGCAATATGGATCAGCCTCGGGTGTTTGGTACTTTTGATTGCGTGAAGATCAAATAGTTCTGATAGAATCGCCCCAAACTAGCCCAATCGCGGTGGGACCATGGAAGCTCAAAATAAAATTCTCTTCGCTTATCCTGTGACGCATAAAGACGACATGACGAAGGAGGATATGTGCATCCCTTCCCCTTTTTTTACAGGATTAGAGCAGAACACTATATGCTCAATTGTTGTCACTGTCGGATACTCAATCATCTTTGGCCGTCGTAGTTATATTCTGATAAACGTATACAAATCAGGAGAGAACGACGAACCGGGCCCAATTATTGAAAATGGTCGAGTGGAAACCCTAAAAGGCGGTATTTTCCAGAATAAATTGGGGATCTTTTTAGCAAGCTTCCATATGCAAGACTTTGAGGTAAAGTCCTCAGGTTATTATGAAATCTCAGTTAAGCTTTTCGAAGCGGATGAAGAAGGTAATAAAACTGATAAGGTATTGGACAGCTATTGCACTCAGTTTTATGTTCAGACCAAGGTAAAACCAAATGCGTAAAATGTACTTGGTGCCATCGAATGGCGAGGTGGTTGAATCCTTCCATGATGAACCCAATGATTATGGGAGTGGCGGTGGCGGAGGTGAGGACATGCTTGAGAAACGAGTTAAGCAGCTTGAGGATGATGTGGCTGCAATGCGAACTGATATCGCTGTCATGAAATCGAACTATGCCACCAAAGAAGATATTGCCTCAGTTCGAATCGAGGTACACCAGTCGATTTCAGCCCAAACTAAATGGCTGGCTGCTACCATGATTGCAATTGCCGGCGCATCTATGGCAATCGCTAAATTGCTTTTCTAAAAGTAAGCAATTCATTTTCACTAACCCGCTTCGGCGGGTTTTTTAATGCCTGGAGAAATTATGTCAGTTTCACCGCAATCGCTGGCCGGGGGCGAGCAGCAGGCTATGAAGGTGTTATCTGACACCATATTTTCAATGCTCCGCGTATCTCTGCCGGGCATCATCGAATCCTATGACCCGATCGCTAATACCTGCACTGTTCAGCCAGCGCTAAAAGGGCAGACCGCCGATGAGCTTGGCAACTACACATCTGCTCCGCTGCCGCTGCTGGTCGATGTGCCGGTGGTGTTTCCACGAGGCGGAGGCTGTTCAATCACTTTCCCTGTAAAGGAAGGTGACGAATGCCTGGTGGTGTTCTCGGATCGCTGCATCGATTTCTGGTGGCAGAGCGGCGGAGTGCAGGAGCCTGTCGACCCGCGCCAACATGACTTATCTGATGCTTTCGCTTTCGTTGGACCGATGTCACAGCCTAACGTGATCAACAATATCAGCACGACCACGATGCAGATGCGCACCGATGACGGACTGGCCTACATCGAACTCGACCCAAACAGCCATGCCATTAACATGGTGGCACCGGGCGGCGTAAACTTCACTACGCCGCTTGCGAAATTCAGCCAGGCGGTAACCATCACGGGCTTGCTGACGTGGGCGGGCGGCATGGTGGGCAGTATCGCATCCGGTACCGCCGCCAAAATTACCGGTGCTATTCAGTTCCTCGGCACACTCACATCCAACGGCAAAGACATCAGCGACCAGCATACGCATAGCGGTGTTCAGACTGGTAGCGGCAACTCCGGCAAGGTGAACTGATGCGATACAGACGCGAAGATGACGATGGTGATTACACCTTCGGGCAGGGCGATGATACCTGGCTGATTAACTCACCTGAAGCGGTGGCGCAGGCAGTGAAAACACGGTTCCTGCTATGGTACGGGCAATGGTTCCTTGATACCACTTCCGGAACGCCGTGGATTCAGTCGGTGCTGGGCAAACAGAAACCTGAAACATACAACCTTGCCATACGCCAGCGCATCCTTGAGACGCAGGGCGTTAACTCGATTCAGTCATTTGATACCAACCTCAACACCTCATCACGCCGGGTAGTGTTCACGGCGACCATCGACACCATCTACGGAACGACGACCGTCACAAGCGAGGCATAATGGCTCTTGATCTCGATACGCTGGGGCTCTCCGCTACGGTGACCGCCTCAGGGATTAGTGCGCCTGATTACCAGACGATACTCTCCACTGTCACCAGTTATTTTCAGCAGATTTACGGCACAGATGCCTACCTCGACCCGGACAGCAAAGACGGTCAGATGGTGGCGCTAGTTTCGCTGGCTATTAATGACGCCAACAACACCGCAATACAGGTCTATGGCTCGTTTTCTCCATCAACCGGTATGGCCGACGCTCTGACGCGCAACGTGAAGATCAATGGCATCACTCGCAAATCAGCGACCAACTCGACGGTTGACGTGACACTTACCGGTACCGCAGGCACCACGATCACCAACGGTTCAGTTAAAGATGCCAATGGCATCATCTGGAACCTGCCAGCAAGCGTGACGATTGATACTGGCGGGTCAGTCATTGCTACGGCGACCTGTGCCAGTTCTGGCGCAGTGGCGGCGGTGATTGGCTCGGTGAACCAAATCAACACGCCAACGCGGGGATGGACGTCAGTTACTAACGCAAGTTCAGCAATAGTCGGTACCTCAGTTGAATCCGACTCCGCACTGCGCATCCGTCAGGGACAGAGCGTGGCGCTGCCATCACTAACGCCGTTCGATGCGGTAGACGGTGCGCTGGCGAACGTTGATGGCGTGACGCGGCATAAGCTGTATGAGAACGATAGCGGCTCAGCTGATTCCAATGGTCTACCGGCACATTCAATTTCAGCGATTGTCGATGGCGGTGATGCAACCGTCATCGCGCAGACAATACGCGGCAAGAAGGGGCAGGGCGTAGCCACCTACGGAACAACGTCAGTGACTGTTGCAGATACCTACGGCAACCCGCATGTAATCAGCTTTTACCGATCCACCGATGTGCCGATTTACATTTCACTGGCACTTAAAGTTTTCACTGGCTATACAACGCAGATTGGCGAACAGATTAAGCAGGCGATCGCCGATTACATCAACAGCCTTCAGATTGGAGATGATGTGCTTCTGAGTCGCGTTTACTCACCGGCCAACCTCGGTGTCGTCAGTGGCGGTAATGCCAAATACTACGACATAACGTCACTGCAGATTGGCAAAAGTGCTGGTTCAGTGGCAGTGGGCAACGTTGATATTGCGTTCAATGAGTCGGCGTCGTGCTCTACGGCTAACATCGCGCTCACGGTGACATCATGAGTAAGTACACCGACCTGATTACGAATTACCACGTCGGTAAGCCGAAGTTTGTCGCCCACGTTGACCTATCCACCCGGCCGCTCACCGACGCATCTACTTCGCTGCAAAGTCTGGTTTCTGCATTCGACATCGACAGCGCAGTAGGTGTGCAGCTGGACGTGCTGGGCGAATGGATTGGTCGGACTCGCATCGTCAGCCAGCCAATAGCGGGCGTTTATTTCTCTTTTGATACGGACGGGCTGGGCTGGGATCAGGGTGTGTGGCAGGGACCATATGACCCGGATGCCGGCTACACCAGCCTGAGCGACGACACCTACCGCATTGTCCTGAAAGCAAAAATAGCGATCAACAACTGGAATGGGCAAAACGACACATTACCGCCGATTCTTGAAACAGCCCTGGCTGGCTCCGGCCTCAAGATGCAGATCGTCGACAATCAGGACATGACCATCTCGGTTTGGGTTTTTCCGGAAGAAGATATCAGCCAGGTTTCGCTCGAACTGATTGCAGCAATCAAACAAGGCTACCTGACCGTCAAAGCTGCCGGGGTATGGGCCGGTGACATTCAGACACCCTCAATTGAAACACCATCAGTCGGAAACCGCTTCTTTGGATTCGACATGGATAATGACTACATCGCCGGATTTGATGATGGCGCTTGGGAGAAAGCACTCTAATGGCTACTAACAATTTCAAACCATTCGCACAGGCATCAGGTGCGAACGTAACGTCACAGGCGGACTATGAAGCCCTTGCAGCACTGCTAACTGGGTTTCAAAGTGGAAAAGCTTCATCAGCCCAAATAAATAAAGCGTTGCGCCAGTCATCGGCGATAGCATCGGTTCTGGCACAGTTCATTGCAGATAAAAGCGGTAATGACGTTCTGGATAATGGCAGCACATCAACAATTCTGACAAATCTGTTACTTGCCCTAAAAGGGAATGTTGTTGCGACTAATCCACAATATTTCGTTGATGCAGGTGCCGCTAATGCAATAGTGATTACTCCATCACCAGTTATTACTGCTCTGGTTGATGGTCAGGTATTCGATATTGCCGTTGCCGCAGCAAATACGGGGGCAGTGACTCTCAAAGTAAATGCACTGACAGCTTATCCGCTCATTGGTCCGGTAGGCGCATTGCAGGGAGGTGAAATTGGTGCGGCGAAGGGTGTTATTCGTGTTGTCTGGTCTGCTGCAAAAAGCTCTTTCTTAATTGTCGCCCAGAACACTACAGGACCACAGCAAGTGGCCCCTGCCGCACAATCAAATCAGGCTGTGAATTTAGGGCAATTTACGCTGCTGTCGGGTGATTCCGGATACATTAAGTTTCCCAACGGTGTAATTCTTCAGTGGGGATCTGGATCTATAACTGGAGGCGGAAGCGCCTCGGGTACCGTTACGGTTAGCTATCCAATAGCATTCCCTAATAACTTTTTCCAGGCTGTGGCTTGCCCTAGGGATATGTCAGGCGGTACATCTTCAGGAATGAGTTTTTATGCAAACTATCAAAGCGGAACTACACAATTGAGTACCATAAAAGTATCCGCAGTCGGCTCAGCAATTGGAAGCTTATCTTTCCGTTATTTCGCAATAGGCAACTGACATGACTAAATACTATTCACCCTCCGTCAATGCATTTTATTCACTCGATATCAATGGTTCCTCAATCCCTGATGATGCGGTAGAAATCACTGATGAGGCGTGGCTTGATCTTCTAAAGCAGCAATCTGAAGGTAAAATCATTGCGTCGGGTGAAAATGGAATCCCAGTAGCCAATGACGCACCACCACTTACCTCAGCCCAACTGATTGAGATTGCGGAAGGTCAGAAGGCATCCTTAATGGCGCAGGCAACTGTGGCAATAGCACCCCTTCAGGATGCCGTTGATCTTGACGAGGCAACAGACAGTGAGAAAACTCAGCTAACAGCATGGAAGAAGTATCGAGTCCTACTTAACCGAATAGATACATCAATAGCACCAGACATTACTTGGCCAGCTTCACCGTAATAGGAATTAACAGGTTTGAAGTTCAAGCCTGTAATCTGTAATGAGAGAAAGCAAAATGATCTCATCCGAGGTCAATTCATACTCTCCCCGGCCTTCTTCTAAAGATCTTGAGTTAAACCTGTAGAGGTCTCCATACTCATCATAGGAAATGGTTTGCATAGAAAATTTGTTTTCCATTTCCTCGTCATTACCAAGCTGAACTCCAATTAATTTGAAATTAGACGTCCTGTTGCGAATGGATGACTTTAGCTTTTCAAAGTTGCCCTCAAGATCATACATCTTTCTTGTTACAATTAAGAATAACTTTGATTCCTTACTATCTAGTATTGAATTAAATCTACTTACGTATCGCTTGAACCTTTCATAATCATCGGCACGATTTAAATCGTGGTGGGGGAAATTATGGTGAACACTCTCGGGCCAATAGTGCCTGTTAACAGATTTTCGACCATCCATGACGCTTATTATATTATCCTTGTTAAGGAGGGTTTCGAAGTTGTCATCTATACAATGCGTCACCATTGAAGGAGGAGCATAACACCAATCAAATGGTGTAGTTTCTCTTTTTAAACCATACTTTCTTAAGACTATTGCCGGTAAGCAATGAGATCCAAGTGAGACCAAGTGAGATACAGGATTTCCGTTTATTAGTTTATGTCCATTATCTATTTTTATTTTATTTTTATGAGCTTTGTTTTCTTGGAACTCATCAGAATTCATCAATATTTGAATTGATTTTTGAGTGCCTCGGTATAAACCTAACTCGGAAAAGAATCCTAAATGATATCTAATTCCATCGGCATCAGCCCCCCTGCCTAAAAATTCCTTATATATACCATCAATTATTTTTGCTTGCTCATAGCGTAAAGACATATTTTTCCTTCCTTGTTAGCTGTTTACTAAATCTTAACAGAGTGGATCGCCCGCTAAAAGAAGAGCGAGTATATATTCTGTGCCTCCAACTAAATTTCCTTTCCCGCCAGACCCTTCCCAATTCCTCAACGTCTTCCACTTGATCAGTTCTGCCGATCAATAATACTGTATGCGCATACAGTTAATTTGTGAGGTGTTTATGGGCTTCCCATCTCCGGCGCAGGACTACGTTGAGTCCCGCCTAAATCTGAACGAGCTATTCATGCTTAACCGTAACAGCACGTTCCGGATCGAAACTGCTACCGGCTTTATGCTTGTCGACTCCGCTGCGAAGGTTCGTCCAGGCGATTTAGTCGCGTTCCAGATTGAAGGCAACCCTATGCTTGGCAAGTGGTACCCGAAGCACCTGATGACGGAAGACGGATTGATTGAGGGTGAGCAACTGGAAGAGGTGGTCGTGCTGGGTGCGGTGACGGTGGAAGTGCTGACGCTGGATGAGAAGTGTCGGCCGACGATATAGGGGATTACTCCCCGTCGATGTAATCAGCCCACCACTGCATCATTTCTCTGCGCTTATCGAGGTACTGAGCGTGGTTATAGATGCCGCGGATGTTGTTGCGGTCAACGTGCGCCAGCTGCCGCTCGATAGCGTCATGGGGCCAGCCGTGTTCATTCAGAATTGTGCTGAACTGGTGCCGGAATCCGTGCCCGCTCGCAAGCCCCTCGTAACCTATCTGGCGAATCACCAGCAGAACGGCGGCATCGCTGATCGACTTCGTTTTGTCATTGCGGCCCGGAAACACGAAAGAAGAGTTGGAAGTGATCGGCTTGATGAAGTTGAGTAATTCCTTCACCTGGCGTGACATTGGCACAACGTGCGCCTTGCGATTTTTCATCACCTCGGCGGCGATGGTAATCATGTCGTTTTCAAAATCGATGTCTACCCATTGCAGGGTACGCATCTCTTTCGTGCGCATGGCGGTGTACTGCAAAAACTGAGTGGCAACGCGGGAAATTACACTGCCTGAATAAGTCGCTAACGCGGCATTGAATGCCGGTATCTGTTCGGCGGGGAGGAATGGATAGTGCTGCTTCCTGTATCCCTTCATCGCATCAGCAAGGTCTGGCGCCGGATTGTATTTGCAGCGACCGGTCACGACTGCATACCGGAATACCTCCCCGCAGCGGCGGCGCGCTTTGCTGGCCCGCTCTAATGCGCCACGCTCTTCAAATCTGCGTAACACCTTTAGCAGCGCCATTGGTTCAATCTCGTCCATCTGCATCTTGCCCAGAAAGGGAAGAATGTCAGCCTCAAACATCTTCCTGAGTTCAGTGGCGTAAGTCTCCGACCACACCTGGCGCTTGTGCTTGTACCACTCCTCGAAAATCGTTCCGAACGAGTCTGGCGTTTTATCCTGCTTCTTCTTTACTGCAGGGTTCAGTCCAATCGCCAAATCCCTCTTCAGCTCAAACGCCATACTCCTGGCGTCTGCCGGTCCAATCTCCGGATACTTCCCGATCGTGTGAACCTTCTCTTTACCCTCGAACTGATAGCGAACTTGCCACACCTTTTTCCCTGATGCCGGCACGTAGAGGAACAGGCCATTGCCATCCGCCACGCGGTAAGGTTTTTCTTTGGGCTTGGCGGCGTCAATCTGCTTGATGGTGAGCATTGGGTAAAATCCGGGTGGGTAAAATTGATTTACCCAGAATTTACCCAGGCGATTAACTGGCTGTCAACGAACTATGGCGAACTTATGCGAACGGTAGTTTTGGCGAATGCCTGATGTGATGGGGATTTGGCGAACTGGTAAGGAGGGTGGTGAACGGCTATATGGTGTCCCCTGCAGGAATCGAACCTGCAACTAGCCCTTAGGAGGGGCTCGTTATATCCATTTAACTAAGGAGACGCGGCGCGCAGTATAGAGTACCGACCAGCAGAATTTAACCGTGTTAATCCTGTTTGCTCAATCTATCAACAATGTCGTGCCACAGATCACTGTTGTTTCTTCTGCGCTTTCTCTTTGCGCTTCTGTTCCGCCTTCGCTTTGGCCTTCGCCGCCTCGCTCATATCGTTGCGAATTTGCGCATGGCTAATCAGTGCAAAAATCAACGTGCCGCCGGTGATATTTCCCAGCAGGGTAGGCAGCGCAAACGGCCAGAGAAACTCCTGCCAGGGCAGTGTGCCGGCAAACACCAGATACAGCACTTCTACTGAACCTACCACGATATGGGCCAAATCTCCAAGCGCCACCAGCCAGGTCATCATCATGATCACCACGATTTTGGCTGCTCCCGCGTAAGGGAACATCCAGACCATGGTGGCGATAATCCAACCTGAAATCACGGCATTGGCAAACATTTCGCTGGGGGAGTTGTCCATCACCTTTTCGCTAATCACGGTGAAGGCCTGGCGAGTTGCCTCGTCAAAAATCGGCATATGATTAAACGCCAATGCGCCGAGCGCCGTGCCGATCAAATTCCCCGCCAGCACCACGCCCCACAGACGCAATAACAGCATAAAATTACCGCCAGTGGGTTTGTGCATCACCGGTAATACCGCAGTAACTGTGTTCTCAGTGAACAGTTGCTGACGGGCCATTATCACGATGACAAAGCCAAAGGTATAACCCAGATTCTCCAGCAGGAAACCGCCAGGCACATCAGCTAAATGCACATGGAAAATCCCTTTTGCCATCAGCGAAGCGCTCATGGAGAGCCCCGCAGCCACGGCAGACCATAATAAGGCCATGCCGTCGCGCTCTAGCTCTTTCTCGCCATCCTGGCGAATCTCTTCATGAATGGCAGCAGCCCGTGAGGGCAGGGCATCTTCATCCACTTCTATCTCTTTCCCCTGGTCCTTTTCGTCGCTCTCGACATCATTGTCATGTTCTGAAATGGATGGTGATTGTTTCATGTTTTCTCCTGGTGATAATGCCAATGCGTAATAAGCGTAGACGGTTTTATCAAGGGCGAAATGTTACGAAGATTCAATTTAAGAGTAACAAGATTTTAACTGAGGCGATTTATTGCGCAATTCCTTGATCTGATGCGCACGAATACCCCCTTTGGGGGAAGTGAGAGCTTCCTCACAGACTTCGGCCCACAGATTCATTGTGGTATTATCCCCGCCTTATTTCACAGCTGCGATTCCCTCTTTCATGCTCGAAGTCATCAATCTCTCATGCGTTCGTGATGAGCGAACCCTGTTTCATGGTCTGAGCTTCCATGTGCAACCGGGTGACATTGTGCAAATTGAAGGCCCTAACGGGGCAGGAAAAACCTCACTGCTGCGTCTGCTGGCTGGATTAAGCCGGGCAGAAGAGGGCGAGGTGATGTGGCAATCGCAGCCGATTCGTCAGCAGCGCGAAATATGGCATCAAAACTTGCTCTATCTTGGCCATCATCCTGGTGTGAAGTCGGTACTCTCACCTCTGGAAAACCTGCATTTCTGGCACGGCGATCGTGATGAAGAAGTGATTTTCGACGCGCTGGAGCAGGTGAACTTGCTGGGATATGAAGAGGTGCCGGTTGCGCAGTTGTCCGCAGGGCAGCAACGGCGTGTAGCCCTGGCTCGCCTGTGGCTCAGCCCGGCAAAAATCTGGATTCTGGATGAACCGCTCACGGCCATTGATAAAGGCGGCGTGGAAAAATTAATGGCGCGTTTCGCTGAACATGCCGATAACGGAGGCGCAGTGATTTTGACTACCCATCAGGATTTGCCTGATGAGAGTGAACGCGTGCGCAAAATCCGCCTCATCTCGGAGTGGGTTTGATGTTAGGTCGCGTGATTCAGCGTGAGTTGAAAATTGCATTTCGCAGCGGTGCCGAGGTGATTAACCCGCTGTGGTTTTTCCTGATTGTTATCACGCTGTTTCCGTTAGGTATCGGGCCGGATCCTCAGCAACTGGCGCGCATTGCGCCAGGCGTGGCGTGGGTTGCGGCATTGTTAGCCTCACTGCTGGCGCTTGAACGACTGTTCCGTGATGATTTTCTGGATGGTTCGCTGGAGCAACTACTTTTGCTACCGACACCGTTGCCCGTCACGGTGCTGGGAAAAGTGATTGCTCACTGGCTGATTACGGGCTTGCCACTGATTTTACTGTCGCCTCTGGCGGCACTCCTGCTGTCACTGGATTTTGCTGGCTGGCGCGCGATGGCGCTGACGCTTTTACTCGGCACGCCAACCTTGAGTTTTCTTGGTGCTATTGGCACCGGTCTGACCGTTGGGCTGCGGCGTGGCGGCGTACTTCTGAGTTTACTGGTATTGCCGTTGTCGATACCTGTTCTGATCTTTGCCAGCGCGGCCATCGATGCCGCCGGTCAGGGATTGCCGATCGGAGGCTATCTGGCAATTCTTGGCGCGATGCTGGCAGTGAGCGCAACACTTTCGCCGTTCGCAACTGCCGCGGCTTTGCGCATTAGTCTGCATTAATCCGTGCTGCCCCAGAGCCGCCGGTATCCGAATTCTTTTTTATTGTGAGCTATGCAAATGTGGAAATGGTTACACCAGTGGGCAAAGCCTGAGCGGCTTTACCAGCTATGCGGTCGCTTAATTCCGTGGTTCGCCGTGCTTGGCGTGGCAACGCTGCTGCTTGGTTGGGTGTGGGGCTTCGGCTTTGCACCGGCCGATTATCAGCAAGGCAACAGCTTCCGTATTATGTACATTCACGTGCCAGCCGCGATGTGGTCAATGGGCGTTTACGCATCCATGGCGATTGCCGCGTTTATCGGCCTGGTGTGGCAAATGAAGATGGCGGATCTGGTTTCGGCAGCGATGGCGCCGATTGGCGCAGTATTTACTTTTATCGCGTTAGTGACGGGTTCCGCCTGGGGCAAACCGATGTGGGGCACCTGGTGGATTTGGGATGCGCGCCTAACCTCGGAACTGGTGCTGCTGTTCATCTATATGGGCGTGATTGCGCTCTATCACTCGTTTGAGGATCGTCGCACCGCCGGTCGTGCCGCAGGCATTCTGATTCTGGTGGGCGTGGTTAACTTGCCCATCATCCACTTCTCGGTACAGTGGTGGAACACCCTGCATCAGGGATCGTCAGGCATTTTGCAGCAGGCAATTGCGCCGAGTATGCGGACGCCGCTGCGTTGGGCCATTCTCGGTTATCTGCTGGTGTTTGGCGCGCTGACGCTAATGCGCCTGCGTAACCTGATCCTGTTCAGCGAGCGCCATCGTCCATGGGCGATCGATGTGGCTCAGGGAGGGCGCAAAGCATGACACCGGCTTTCTCATCATGGAGCGACTTCTTCGCCATGGGCGGCTATGCCTTCTATGTCTGGCTCGCCGTCATCCTCACGTTAATCCCTTTATTCGGTCTGGTGCTGCATACCCTGTTGTTCCGCCGCCGTTTGCTGGCAGAAATTCGCCAGCGTCAATCCAGGGAGCGCCGCATTCGCGCGGCCAAGTCGAAAAAAGCTGCCAGTGAAGCAGCAGGAGAAACCGTGTGAATATCCGTCGTCGTAACCGCCTGTATGTGGTGGTCGCGATTTTGGTCGGCTTAGGCCTGGCCACATCGCTGGTGATGTATGCGCTGCGTTCCAACATTGACCTGTTTTACACCCCGAGTGAAATTCTGTACGGCAAAGGTGAAGCGCATCAGATGCCGGAAACCGGGCAACGTCTGCGCGTCGGCGGCATGGTGATGCCTGGCAGCGTGAAGCGCGATCCGAAAACGCTGGCTGTCTCTTTCAAGCTGTATGACGCCAACGGCGTGATCAGCGTAAGTTACGAAGGCATCTTGCCGGATCTGTTCCGTGAAGGGCAGGGCGTGGTGGCGCAGGGCGTGCTGGAAAGCGGCAACCTGGTCAATGCCAAAGAAGTGCTGGCAAAACATGACGAAAAATACACCCCGCCAGAAATTGAAGATGCGATGAAGAAAAACCACACAGGACCTGCAGCGACTTATCAGCAGGCAGGTGCTCAATCATGATGCCGGAAATTGGCAGCTTTCTGCTTTGCCTGGCGCTGGGACTCGCGCTGCTATTAAGTATTTATCCGTTGTGGGGCGCAACGCGTCAGGATGCACGTTTGATGGCGATGGCACGTCCGCTGGCGTGGGGCATGTTCGCCTGTATCGTTGCCGCCTTCGTGGTGCTGGTACATGCGTTTATCGTTAACGATTTCAGCGTGGCCTATGTCGCCACCAACTCCAACACCCTACTGCCGGTTTACTACCGCATCGCGGCCACCTGGGGCGCGCATGAAGGTTCACTGCTGCTGTGGGTGCTGTTGCTCAGCACCTGGACGGTAGCCGTCGCGATTTTCAGTCGCGGCATGCCGCAGGATGCACTGGCGCGCGTGTTGTCAGTCATGGGGATGATCAATCTCGGCTTCCTGCTGTTTATTACGCTCACCTCGAATCCGTTTACCCGAACCCTGCCGAACTTCCCGGTTGATGGCAGCGACCTCAATCCGATGCTGCAGGATATCGGGCTGATTTTCCATCCGCCTCTGCTTTACATGGGCTATGTCGGTTTCTCGGTGGCATTTGCGTTTGCAATTGCGTCATTGATGGCAGGGCGCCTCGATACCGCATGGGCGCGCTGGTCACGCCCGTGGACCACCGCAGCCTGGGTTTTCCTGACCATTGGTATCGTGCTCGGTTCTGCGTGGGCCTATTACGAACTGGGCTGGGGCGGCTGGTGGTTCTGGGATCCGGTCGAGAATGCTTCGTTCATGCCATGGCTGGCCGGTACGGCGTTGATGCACTCGCTAGCGGTGACAGAAAAACGTGGTAGCTTCAAATCCTGGACGGTGCTGCTGGCGATCACGGCATTCTCATTAAGCCTGCTGGGCACTTTCCTGGTGCGTTCAGGCGTGCTGGTGTCAGTGCACTCATTTGCTTCCGATCCGGCGCGCGGCATGTTCATTCTCGCCTTCCTGGTGATCGTGATTGGTAGCTCGCTGCTACTTTATGCCATCAAAGGTGGCAAGGTGCGCAGCCGCGTGCAGAGCGAAGCCTGGTCACGCGAATCCTTCCTGTTGGGTAATAATGTGCTGTTAATTGCGGCCATGCTGGTGGTGCTGCTGGGCACGTTGTTGCCGTTAGTCCATAAGCAGCTTGGACTGGGCAGTATTTCTGTCGGCGAACCCTTCTTCAACACCATGTTTACCTGGTTGATGGCACCATTCGCTCTGATGCTCGGCATTGGGCCGCTGGTGCGCTGGCGTCGCGATGAGCCGCAGAAGTTGTGGAAACGCCTGGGTGTCGGTTTGCTGGTCACACTGATCTTGTCGATCGCGCTGCCGTGGCTGCTGCAGGACCGCATTGAAGCGATGACAGTGATTGGCTTGCTGATGGCGATCTGGGTGATTCTGCTGACGCTGATGGAACTGCACGAGCGCGCTACCCATCGCCACAGCTTCTTCAAAGGTCTGCGTCATTTAACCCGCAGCCATTGGGGCATGGTGCTGGGTCATTTAGGCGTTGCCGTAACAGTGGTGGGTATTGCTTTTAGCACTCAGTACAGCGTTGAGCGCGATGTGCGCATGAAGTCAGGCGATACCGTGGATATCCACAACTATCACTTCATTTTCCGCGACGTACACAATTTGCAGGGACCGAACTACAGCGGCGGTGTCGCCATTATCGATGTGACGCGTGACGGAAAATTTGAAGCGGTACTGCATGCTGAAAAACGGTTCTATACCGCAGCCCGTACCATGATGACCGAAGCGGCAATCAGCGGTGGTTTCACTCGCGATCTCTACGCGGCATTGGGCGAAGAGCTGGATGACGGTTCCTGGGCGGTGCGCATCTATTACAAACCGTTCGTGCGCTGGATTTGGTTCGGCGGCGTGTTTATGGCGGTCGGCGGCCTATTGTGCCTGCTGGACCCACGTTATCGTTCGCGCAAAAAAGCGCAGCAGGAGGAGCTGGCATGAGCAAGAAAATCCTGTTCATCCCGTTAGTGCTGTTTCTGCTGCTGGCGGCGGCGCTGTTGTGGCAGTTGTCTCGCAACGCTAATGGGGATGATCCCACGCGTCTGGAATCGGCGCTGATTGGTAAGCCGGTACCGGTTTTCAAACTGGAAGCGCTCGATAAGCCGGGCAAAATCTACGATCAGCAAGTTCTGACCGACGGCAAACCGATCCTGCTCAATGTCTGGGCCACCTGGTGCCCGACATGCCGTGCTGAGCATCAGTATCTCAACACGCTGGCCGAGAAGGGCATTCGCGTCGTCGGGCTGAACTACAAAGATGATCGCACCAAAGCGGTCACCTGGTTGAACACGCTGGGCAACCCTTACGCGCTGAGCCTGTATGACGGTGACGGCATGTTAGGGCTGGACCTCGGCGTCTACGGTGCACCCGAAACCTTCCTGATCGACGGCCATGGCATTATTCGTTATCGCCACGCGGGCGATATGAATGACCGCGTGTGGAACGAAGAAGTGAAACCGTTGTGGGACAAATACAGTAAAGGGGCGGGCGCGTGAAACGGCTTCTTTTGTTAATCGCGGGCATTCTGCTCAGCACCAGCCTGTGGGCTGCCATTGATACTTACCAGTTCGATTCGGTACAGCAGGAAGAGCAGTACCGCGATCTCACCGGTTCACTGCGTTGCCCTAAGTGTCAGAACAACAGCATTGCCGACTCCAATGCGATGATTGCCGCGGACATGCGTCTGAAAGTGTATGAGCTGATGAAGCAGGGCCAAAGTCGCCAGCAGATCATCGATTACATGGTGGCGCGCTACGGCAACTTCGTCACCTATGAACCACCGGTTACCCCTTCAACGCTGATTTTGTGGGTGGGGCCGGCGCTGTTTGTGGTGCTGGGCGGCTTGATTATTATTCTGCGCAATCGCCGGGGGAAAACCCGTAGCGATCTCGACGACGATGAACAACAGCGCCTTGCGGCGATTCTTAAGCGTGACGGGAAGCCGTAATGACTGGATTCTGGATTACCCTGATTATTTTGCTGGTGGCGGCCTCGGCGCTGTTTCTCAGTGCAGGCTGGCGTCAACGTCAAGCCACTAGCGGCGATCGCGATCGTCTGAATACCGATTTCTACCAGCAGCGCCTGCGCGAATTAGCGCGTGATGAAGAGGAAGGCGTGGTTGCCGAGCGCCCGGAGATGGTGCGTGAACTGCAACAAACGCTGCTCACCGATGTGCCGAACGAGCACGCCGCGCGCATCCATAGCAGTAGCCGTTGGGTGCTATTGCCGGGACTGATTGTATTGTTGCTGGTGTCGGTTGGCTTTTACCTGAAGACAGGTGGACTGGCGCAACTGGCCGGTTGGGTTAGCGTGCAGCAGGAATACCCCCAGTTGCGCGCCCGTGTGATGGATCCCAAAGCGGCGCCCTTAACCATGGAAGAGTTGGCTCGCCTACAATTAGGGTTGCGCACCGCTCTGCAAGACGATCCGCAAAACCTCAATGACTGGACGATGCTGGGCCGCCTTGGCATGGTGCTGAATAACGCGACGAATGCCAGCCAGGCCTTCCAGCGCGCATTGCAACTGGCACCTGATAATCTGGAACTGCAGCAGGATTATGCCGAAGTCCTGACGCGCTCCAGCGATCCGCAGGACAACCGCCAGGCCAATGTGATGCTGAAAGATCTGCTAAAACGCGATCATAGCAACGTGCGCACCCTGAGCTTGTTGGCATTTAATGCTTTTGAGCAGCAGCAATATGATCAAGCGATTGGTGCCTGGCAGGTGATGCTGAAGCTTCTGCCCGCGGGTGACAAGCGCATTACCATGATAGAGCGCAGCATTGAACAAGCGAAAACTGATGCGGGACAGCAAAATAGTCACCTGGCATTGACGGTGAGTTTAACTCCGCAGGCAGAAAAAATGTTACCGCAAGGCGGAGTGTTGTATATTTCTGTGTCTGACGGTGTTTCACCGGTGCCTGTGGCTGTGAAGCGTTTACCGCTGAGCCATTTCCCGTTATCGCTCACGCTGGATGACAGCAACGCAATGATGCCCGATCGCCTGCTTTCGGCGCAGCATCAGGTGCAGGTCAGGGTGCGTATATCGCGCGATGGTAGCGCCAATCCTCAGTCGGGAGACTGGTTTGGCTTAAGCGCGATCACCCCCTGGGATGGTCATCAGCAACTGGCTGTTGAGATTAATCAACAGCAGCCCTGAAGCGATACACTATTCAACCGCACAGGGAGATAAGAATGAATAACCGCCTGACCGGTCTGGCGCTGGCCAGCTTGCTGCTGGTGGGATGTGCCAGTTCCAAACCGGCCGATCCAACGCAGCCTGCCCAGCGTAGCGATCCGCTCGAAGGCTTTAACCGCACCATGTTTAACTTCAACATGAACGTGCTGGATCCTTATGTGGTGCGCCCGGTTGCGGTTGCCTGGCGCGATTACGTGCCGGTGCCTGCGCGCAGTGGTATGAGCAACTTCCTCGGCAACCTGGACGAACCGGCCAGCATGCTGAACTCGATTCTGGTGGGTGAACCGCGCCAGGCAGGAATCCACTTCACGCGTTTCTTCCTCAATACCGTATTGGGCTTGGGCGGATTTATCGATGTGGCGGGCAAAGCGAATCCTGAATTGGCGCGAGAAGTCCCGCACCACTTCGGTAGCACGCTGGGTCGTTACGGTGTGGGCTACGGTCCTTATGTGGTTCTTCCGGGTTATGGCAGCTTCACGGTGCGTCAGGATGGCGGCGACTATGTCGATACGCTTTATCCGGTACTGAGTTGGCTGACCTGGCCGATGTCGATTGGTAAATGGACACTGGAAGGTGTGGAAACACGTGCACAGCTGTTGGATTCCGACGCCATCCTGAAACAGCAGCAGGATCCCTATGCGTTTATCCGCAACGCCTACTTCCAGCGTAATGATTTCCTCGCCAACGGCGGGAAGTTAAAACCGGAAGAGAATCCGAACGCCAGTGCGATTCAGGATGATTTGAAGGACATCGATTCGCAGTAAAATTGAATGGCGGCTTTCTCAGCCGCCATTGTTTTTTATTCCCGTTTGACGGGTTGCTTTAGCAAAATCCCCACCGCATTTGCGCATCCGAATGTGATGGCTGCCAGGCCATAAAGCAGTATCTGATACGCATGCTGCACGTTGAGTCTCAGCAGTGATGCGGAAATCTGCGGCAGTAATTCCTGTGCTTGATGAATATGACTTCCGGATAACCACACGGCAGCGTTGTCACGCGTGACGACATCCACGTCTGGTAAGCGCTGCTGTAGACCAAAGCGATTGAGCAGTGCCAGCATCGCCATGACGATCGCCAAAGCAATGCCTTCTCCAGCCACGCGCACGGTATTAAACAATCCCGCAGCCATGCCTGCGCGATCTACGGATACCGCCGAGACGGCGAGGCCATCCATTAATCCCCATGGCAAGGCGGCTCCCGCACCA
Organism: Pantoea sp. Seng; assembly: GCF_009829935.1. Lineage (NCBI taxonomy): Bacteria > Pseudomonadati > Pseudomonadota > Gammaproteobacteria > Enterobacterales > Erwiniaceae > Pantoea > Pantoea sp. Seng. The sequence continues at coordinate 37,085 of NZ_SZZV01000008.1, forward strand.
GTGATGACCATGGAAAAGGCAAGTAGAGTCAGCTCATTCAGGGTGATGGCATACCCCATGCCGAACAATCCAAGCGTGGCCAGCAACAGGCCTGCTACCGAAATTTTACCCGCATCAAACCAACGCGTTAATCCAGCCGCAACGCTGGGGAACAGCAGCATCGGTGCCGTCAGCGACAGCAAAATAATTGCGCTCTGGGTTTCGCTGACATGACGTGCGCCCATTAAAAAAAGTGGGATAACGATCAGCAAAACCACATAGCAATAGCAGGTGGCCACAGGCAACAGCAACACCCCAGCAAAGTGCGGCTGACGTAGCAATGCCAGGCTAAACACGGGATGGGCGATACGCTGCGTATGGCGAATGAAGCGCCAACCCGCCAGCAACGTCACGACAATGCCGACGATCGCGGCTGAGGACGATACGCCATATTGGGGTAACAGGATCAGCGTGGTGGTGAGCGCAAGGAGAGCGAGACTAAACAATGCCGTGCCGCGAATATCTGCCGGTGGGGAATGTGTTGCTGGCGCGGACACCACACTGAACTGACCCACCAAACCCACGATGGCCGCCAGAGTGGACAGCAGCGCATACACCCAACGCCAGCTGAATGCATCGGTGATCACGCCCATTAATAGTGGACCAAACGCCAGCCCGACGCCAAATAGTGTGCCGAGCAAACTAAATGCCCGCGTGCGAGCCGGTCCACTATAAAGATGGGCCAGTGCCGTTGCTCCGCCGGCCAACGTAAGTGCTGCGGCGATGCCCTGTAATGCACGATAAATACCGAGGGTAAAGGTGCTGTCTGTTAGGGCAATCAGCAATGAGCTGAGGGAGAAAAGAGCCAGCCCTGCGATGAACACCCGCTTGTAACGCAGTTTGTCTGCCGCCACACCCGCCGCCAGCAAGCCGCTGCCGAAGGTCAACATAAAACCGTTAGTTAACCATGCCAGCGATAGCGGCCCACCGTGTAAGGCGTGGCTGATGGCGGGAGTGGTGACCACGCCGCCAGTAAAACTTAATGGGAGTAACAGTGCCGCCAGCAAAATAGCCAGGGTTGCGCTAATCCTGACGCCTGTCAAAGAGGGAGAACTGATTTCTGCCATCGTTTATCTCGCAAATGTTGGGATAGATGACGCCGCATATTATTGAGGATATAAAAGGGGGTAAATGGGGTTTGGCTCCAGACTTTGCGGACAAAAGGTTTCTTATCATGGACAGTATTTCGGCATTAACCTCCTTTGTGCGCACGGCTGAAACGCTCAGTTTTGTGCAGGCGGCGCAGCAACTGGGAATTTCTGCTTCGGCAGTGGGGAAAAATGTTGCCCGGCTTGAGCAACAGTTGGGCGTGCGGTTGTTCAACCGCAGTACGCGCAGCGTGAGCCTGACGGTTGAAGGTGCGTTGCTATTGGCACGCACGCGTCCCATTTTGGAACAGCTGCGTGATGTTGAGGCCGAGATGACTCAAACGGTGGCGCATCCGAGCGGTAAACTGCATGTGTCGCTGCCAGTGGTGGGATATCGACTCATCACGCCACTGTTGCCTCAATTTAGTCAGCTCTATCCTGATGTTGAATTGGATTGTGATTTTAGTGATCGGCTGGTCAATGTCATCGATGAAGGTTTTGACGTCGCGATTCGCAGCGGCGAGATGCAGGATTCACGTTTACAGGCGAGAGCGTTGGGGCCTTTTCGTTTTGTGCTGTGCGCCAGCCCAGCCTATATTGCCGCGCACGGCAGGCCAGCATTAAGTGCAGATCTTATCGATCACCACTGTATCCTTTTCCGCTTTCCCGCCACGGGATTGATTCAACATTGGGAGCTGGACGATCTGCGGGTGACGGGGGATTTCCAACCCGTAAAAAAGCTGACGGTGAATAACATTGAAGCCATGGTGCAGAGTACGCTGGCCGGAATGGGGATCAGCTATGTGCCGAATTTCGTCGTCCGGGAATTACTGGACCAGGGCGAGTTGATTGAAGTGCTGCCGGGAAGCTGTATCCGCGAAAGTGGTTTTTCGGCCATTTGGCCAGGGCGCTATTTATCACCGCGCGTACGTTGCTTTATCGATTTTCTGGCAGAACACTGGCCGGTGTCGCGCCGGCAATAAAAAACGGCGACATCACTGTCGCCGTTTTTCACACTGTGTTCAGCATCAGAACTTGTAGTTAAAGTTCGCGCCGTACAGCCAGGCTTTACCTTCGGAGTTAAAGGTGTAAGGGCCTTCTTTCACCGTGACTTTCTGGCCGTGCATGTAAGAGATACCAAGGTCGACTGACGCATTTTCGTTGAAGGCGTAAGAAGCACCGGCACTCAACCACAGACGGTCCTGATCCGGAATTGAGATTGAGCGTTTATCGGCAGGAACCGGGCTGTCATCAAACGCGATACCAGTACGGAACGTCCAGTTATCGTCGTAGAAGTAAGTGGTACCCAGCGCGATGCGATACGCATCCTTGAAGCCTTCATCTTTATAGAACAGCGTCTGACCGTTGCTGCCCGTGGCCTTCAGCTCCTGGAACTGGCTCCAGCTGGTGTAGGTCAGGCTATAGTGTACGGCCCACTGTGGTGCCACTTTATGCCAGCCCGACACTTCCCACATCTCTGGCAAGTTCAGCGTGAGTGAACCCGGAATGGTCTGGCCGCTGGTGCCGTAAGGCAGACCTAAAGCAATCGCCTGCGGTGTACCGTTGTAAGCGGTGGGAATGCTGCTCTTGTAATCGCCGTCAAAGTCAATTTTGACTTCTGAACGATAGGTGAAGCCGAAGCGGTTGTTCTTATCCACTTCATACAGGATGCCAGCGTTCCAGCCGTAACCCCATTCATCACCTTTCAGGTGGGCAACCTGAGTATCCGCTGGCATGCCGACGCGAGCGCCGGCTTCACCCGCATAACGTTCGATTTTTGCTTTAGCGTAAACCGCATCAAAGCCAACACCAAAGCTGAAGTGCTCATTCAAACGATAAGCGGTGCTAAGGTTAAAGTTACCGGTCATCAGGTCGGTTTTACCACCGTAACCGCCAGCGGTGTAACCGTCATTGAACTCTGTCGCCAGACCATAGTTAGAGGTGACGGATGCGCCTACCCACCACTGATCGTTAATCGGATGAACGTAATGGAGGTTAGGGATCCACTGATTCGGTGCGATGTTTTTCGCATTCAGGCTGTTGCCGGTTGGGCTCTGGCCGCTGATATCCACTTCTGGATCAATATAAACGGTACCGATGGAGAAAGAAGGGCGATCCATCAATGCCATGGTCGCCGGGTTACGACTGGCAGATGCGGCGGTATCGCCCATCGCACCTTCACCAGAATAAGCACGACCTAAACCAATTGCTGAGAATTCATTAAGTTGAAAGCCTGCGGCGTAAACCTGGGAAGAGATAAGCGCCACTGCAGCTGCCACAGCTGACTTTGCAAACAGGTTCTTATGGTTCATGACCACAACCTCATCTAGATTTATTATTAAACGTTGTTACGTCGCGTAACAAAGGACGGCGGATTGTAGGGACTGATGACATAGGCACATATCAGACCAGTGCGACGAGTATAGGTCTGACCTGTGTATTTGTTGCAATAATGTTTTTTAAATATTTCCGATTTGATCGATAAAATCAGATCTGCTTAACAAAATCTTGTCGATGCCCATCTAGCATAGCGGTCAAATTTGTTCTGGATCAATTTTTAGTGTGATATTCGTCACTTAGCCGCTGAGAGATAGAAGCCAGGCCGCGCGGGGCGTACACTTTGTGTCAGAAAATGATCCGATTGTGTCGATTTATCGTCAGGAGAAAACAATGACTGATGCCATTAAAAAATGCAGTGCCACGGAAACGGCGGCGTGCTGCTGCGTAGATGTAGGCACCGTAATGGACAATACCGATTGCACGGCGAGCTGGTCTGGCGCTTTTGCCGATCGTCATGCGGCTGAAGCGATGCTGAAGCACCTGACGGACAAAGCGCGTCAGGTTGAATCCGAGCCTTGCGAGATTCACGCAGAATTCGTTGAAGAAGCGCCAGGGCTTCGCCTGAATGTTGATTTCACTTTTGCCTGCCAGGCCGAAACCTTGATTTTTCAACTCGGCTTACGCTAATCCTGTCGCTGCCGGAAGCCCTTCCGGCAGCGTTTTCTCTTTTTCGTGTCTTCCCTCGCACTTTTTTTCTTCTGTTATTGGCGACTTAGCAACACCTGGTTAACACTGATGATCAGGTCAGACCTGTTTGGCAATGATGCTACGGTCGTAAATTACAGGTGAGTGCAATGAGCAAAGCGCAGCCGCTGCTGACGCGTCAGGGCGAACGAATCGCCATAACCCATGGATTACGCACGCCTTTCGCCCGTCAGGCGAGTGATTTTCATGGCATTCCCGCGCTGGAGTTGGGGCGCATGGTGGTGTCAGAGTTGATGGCGCGCAGCGAATTGCCGGTCGACTTTATCGATCAACTGGTATTTGGCCAGGTGGTGCAAATGCCGGAAGCGCCCAATATTGCGCGCGAAATCGTGCTGAGCAGCGGATTGAGCGTGCACACTGATGCATACAGCGTCAGTCGTGCCTGTGCTACCAGTTTTCAGGCGGTGGCGAATGTGGCGGAAAGCCTTATGGCGGGTACCATGGATGCGGGTATTGCCGGCGGTGCAGACTCCTCATCAGTACTGCCCATTGGCGTCAGCAAGACGCTGGCGCGCGCGCTGGTCGATCTCAACAAAGCACGAACCTTCAGCAAAAAGTTGCAAATCTTACGCCGTCTTCGCCCACGCGATCTGTTGCCCGTGCCGCCTGCGGTTGCAGAGTATTCCACCGGCTTACGCATGGGTGATACCGCCGAACAAATGGCGAAAACCCACGGCATCACACGTGAACAACAAGATGCTCTGGCGCTGCGCTCACATCAGCACGCAGCACGTGCCTGGCAGTCAGGCGTGCTGGCGCAGGAAGTGATGGCGGCCTTTGTACCGCCATGGAAAGCACCAATTGAGCAGGACAACAACATTCGCTTTAACGCCAGCGCTAGCGACTACGCAAAATTGCGACCGGCCTTTGATCGTCGCCACGGTTCCGTCACGGCAGCCAACAGCACACCGCTGACCGATGGCGCGGCCGCGGTGATTTTGATGCGTGAAGGCCGTGCACGAGAACTGGGAATTACGCCGCTTGGCTATCTGCGCAGCTATGCGTTTACTGCGATTGATGTCTGGCAGGATATGTTGCTGGGTCCCGCTTATGCCTCACCGCTGGCGCTGGATCGCGCTGGCATTACCCTCAACGACCTGACGCTGATCGATATGCACGAAGCCTTCGCGGCACAGACGCTGGCCAATCTGAAAATGTTCCGTGATGAGCGTTTTGCGCGAGAGGTACTGAATCGCCCGCATGCCTTGGGTGAAGTGAATGAAGAACGTTTCAATGTGTTGGGCGGCTCCATTGCTTACGGCCATCCGTTTGCTGCCACTGGCGCGCGCATGATCACCCAAACGTTGCATGAACTGCGGCGGCGCGGCGGAGGATTAGGACTGGTGACCGCCTGTGCAGCGGGCGGATTAGGCAGCGCAATGGTTCTGGAGGCCGAATAATGAGCGCATCTGCATTCCATTTACACATGCGCCTCGATCATGTCGGCATCATTACCATCGACGTGCCGGGCGAAAAGATGAACACGCTGAAAGCGGAGTTTGTCCCACAAATAAAAGCGGTGCTGGCTGAAGCGCGCAGCAATCCGAAGCTGGCGGGATTAGTGCTGATTTCGGGTAAAAGCGATAACTTTGTCGCCGGTGCGGACATCAGCATGATCGCCGATTGCCAGACGGCAGAAGAAGCGGAAGCTTTAGCCCGCCAGGGGCAAGAGGTAATGGCGGAGATTGCGGCGCTGCCTTTCCCGGTGGTCGCGGCGATTCACGGTGCCTGTCTCGGCGGCGGCCTGGAGTTGGCGCTGGCCTGCAGCGCACGTATCTGCACGCTGGATGATAAAACCCGCCTGGGCCTGCCGGAAGTGCAGTTGGGCCTGTTACCTGGCTCAGGCGGGACGCAGCGCCTGCCAAAACTGATTGGGGTGCCGCAAGCGCTACCGCTGATTCTGAGTGGTAAGCAGCTGCGTGCTAAACAGGCACTGAAACTGGGTATCGTTGACGATGCGGTGCCTCAATCCATCTTGCTGGAAACGGCGATTGCGCGTGTGCATAAAGGAAAGGTTGTTCGCCGTGAGTTGTCACGTCGCGATCGCCTGATGCAGGCGCCACTGGCGCGCTCGCTGTTATTCGCGATGGCAAAACGTCAAACCGACCGCAAAACGCAGGGGAATTACCCGGCGGCGGATCGCATTCTGCAAGTGGTGCGCACGGGGTTGGAGCAGGGCAGCCACGCCGGACACGCGGCGGAGGCGCGCGCCTTCGGCCAGCTGGCGATGACCCCTGAATCTGCGGCACTGCGCAGTCTGTTTTTTGCCTCGACCGCGATCAAGAAAGAAGCGGTGGCCGAGGCTGAACCGCGCGCATTAAAACACATCGGCGTGCTCGGTGGCGGATTGATGGGCGGGGGTATTGCCAGCGTAACGGCGCTGAAAGCCGGTTTTCCGGTGCGAATTAAAGACGTCAATCTCAATGGTGTGAACCATGCATTGCAATACAGCTGGGACCTGCTGAGTCAAAAAGTGAAGCGGCGCCAGCTGAAACCCGCTGAGCGTCAACAACAGATGGCGCGCATCAGCGGCGGTATCGATTATCAGGGGTTCAGCCAGCGCGATCTGGTGATTGAAGCGGTATTTGAGGATTTGACGTTGAAGCAGCAGATGGTAGCGGATATCGAAAGTCATTGCCAGCCACACACCATCTTTGCTTCCAACACCTCTTCGTTGCCGATTGGCGATATTGCCGCCAACGCGCAGCGCCCCGAGAATGTGATTGGTCTGCATTACTTCAGCCCGGTGGACAAAATGCCGCTGGTGGAGGTGATTCCGCATGCGGGCACCTCGGCTGAAACGCTGGCGACCACGGTGCAGCTGGCGCGTCAGCAAGGCAAAACAGCGGTGGTGGTGGCCGATAAACCCGGTTTTTACGTCAACCGCATTCTCGCGCCCTATATAAATGAAGCCATGCGCTGCTTGCTGGAAGGGGAGCCGGTGGACCATATCGATCGCGCGTTAGTGAAGTTCGGTTTTCCTGTCGGGCCGTTACAGTTGCTGGATGAAGTGGGCATTGATGTCGGCAGCAAAATCAGTCCGATTTTGCTGCAGGCTTATGGCGAGCGTTTCAGCGCACCCGAGGCGGTCAATGCCATCCTGGCCGATGGCCGCAAAGGGCGTAAAAACCAGAAAGGATTTTACCTTTACAACGCGGCTCGCTGGCCGGGAAAACGCAAAGTGGATGCCTCTATCTATGGCCTGATTAACGTCAGGCCGCAGGCAAAGCAGAACGAAGAACAGATTACGCAACGCTGCGTGATGATGATGCTGAATGAGGCCGCACGCTGTCTGGACGAGTCCGTGGTGCGCAATGCTCGGGATGGTGATATCGCGGCGGTATTTGGCATCGGATTCCCGCCCTTTCTCGGCGGGCCGTTCCGCTATATGGATCAACGCGGCGTCAGCCAAATCGTCAATACATTACGTGCATTAATGCAGCAACATGGCGATCGTTTCGCGCCCTGTGACGCTTTAATGGCAATGTCAGAAGCGCAAACGAATTTTTACACTTCTGCACAAATATGAATAGGCGCACAGATTCAGCGGGTTAGTTATGGTGCCATGAAGAAGGTGGTGCGGCACCATTCTGAGATGTGCTTATTTAATAAACAACCGGTTGACTATACTGAAGCCATTGGGGTAAAACACAGCGTTCATTCGCAGAATGAAGCGTCTGGTGCTGTGGTACCCGACGATATCGACAAACAACAGCGGTGCTTTATGCAAGTTTTTATCATGCGTCATGGCGATGCAGCTCTGGAAGCAGCGAGTGATTCAGTACGCCCACTCACAATCTGTGGCTGTGACGAATCGCGCCAGATGGCGAGCTGGCTAAACGGCCAGGCGCTGGATATCGAAAGGGTGTTAGTGAGCCCTTATCTCCGTGCAGAGCAGACGCTCGCCACGGTTCGTGAGGCACTGAAGCTGCCAGAAGGGCAGGACGTGCTACCAGAACTGACGCCAGGTGGCGATCCGGGCATGGTGGCCTGTTATCTGCAGGCGCTGGCGCAGCAGGGTGTGAAATCAGCCTTAGTCATTTCGCATCTGCCGCTGGTGGGCTATCTGGTTTCAGAGCTTTGCCCGCAGGAAGCGCCACCGATGTTTGCTACGTCGGCAATTGCTTATGTGAACTTTGATGCAGACGCCTGTGAAGGCAAACTGGAGTGGCAGGTCAGCCCGTCAAAACTGGCCAAAGCGATGTAATGTCACCAAAAGTCATATCTCTATGGGCCGCCTTCTGCGGCCCTTTCCTTTTTAAGGATTAAGGCAGCTCCGGTGGTTGCCACTCTTCGACTTCAATCAGCACCAGCAGCGCGGCATCGCCGCCAAATAACTTCGGTGCCTGGTGAAATGCCATCACATGCGGATGTTGCGCCAACCACAGCGGTGTTTGCTGCTTGAGGATATGCTTGCCGTGCCCGGTCATCACGCTGGCACAGAACAGGTGTTCACGGCGGCAGGCGGCAATGAGCGCCCCCAGCTCTTGTTTGGCCTGCTGCTGTCTTAAACCATGAAGATCGAGAAAAATTTCCGGCGTGTAATCGCCGCGTCGCAATTTCTTCAGCTCGTAATGACTGACATCCGCGCGCACATAACGCATCGGCCCCTCGCTGGAGAGCAAAGGCTGAAACTCATCTGAGAAGTAGTGACTGTTATCGGCTTGCTCGGAAAGCAGTCTTTTCAGCGGGACTTCGCGGGTTTTCACTACCGGTTTGTGCACGATAGTGTCTTGTTTCAGCTTACGCGTTCCGCTCATTAACTCACGAAACAGCGCCTGATCGTCCTGGTTTAGGGGCGTCTTCTTACTCATGGCTCAAATTAGGGTTAAAGGGCTGGTTAATAGCCGGTGGCATACCTTAACGCTTAGCGTTAACAAATGTCAGCTTTTTCGCCTCGCTGCGCTGAATTCTGCCCGGCTTCGTGGCACACTATCGGCCGATTGATTTTAAGGCCTGCGGAGGGCTACGTGGACAAGATTTTCGTCGATGAGGCAGTGAGTGAACTGCACACCATTCAGGATATGCTGCGCTGGGCTGTCAGCCGTTTTTCGGCGGCAGGCATTTGGTACGGCCACGGCACGGATAATCCCTGGGACGAAGCAGTCCAACTGGTTCTGCCCACGCTCTGGCTGCCGCTGGATATCCCAGAAGATATGCGCAATGCGCGCCTGACGGCCAGCGAGCGTCACCGCATTGTTGAACGTGTGATTCGCCGCGTCAACGAGCGCATTCCGGTGGCTTATCTCACCAACAAAGCCTGGTTCTGCGGCCATGAATTCTATGTCGATGAGCGCGTGTTAGTGCCGCGTTCGCCGATTGGTGAGCTGATTGAAAACCGTTTTGCCGGTCTGGTTGGTGAACAACCGCACCACATTCTCGATATGTGTACCGGCAGTGGCTGCATCGCGATCGCCTGTGCTTATGCCTTCCCGGAAGCGGAAGTCGATGCGGTGGATATCTCCACCGATGCGCTGGCCGTGGCCGAGCAAAACATTGAAGAACACGGTTTGATCCACCACGTCACGCCCATTCGCTCCGATCTGTTCCGTGGCCTGCCGCAGGTCAAATATGATCTGATCGTCACCAATCCACCGTACGTGGATGCGGAAGATATGGACGATCTGCCGAATGAATATCGCCACGAACCAGAACTGGGTCTGGCAGCAGGCAGTGATGGTCTGAAACTGGTGCGCCGTATTCTTGCCTGTGCCCCGGATTATCTGAGTGAGCAGGGCGTGCTGATTTGTGAAGTGGGCAACAGCATGGTACATATGATGGATCAGTACCCGGATGTGCCGTTTACCTGGCTGGAGTTCAATAACGGCGGTGACGGTGTGTTTATGCTGACGCGCGAGCAGATCGTCGCGGCACAGCATCACTTCTCCTTCTACAAAGACTAAAAATGGGGCGAGACATCGCCCGCAACATCGCAACAAGGAACCACAATGGCCGGTAACAGCATTGGACAAGTTTTTCGCGTAACCACCTTTGGCGAGTCGCATGGTATTGCGCTGGGCTGCATCGTTGATGGCGTGCCGCCAGGCATTCCTCTTACGGAAGCGGATATTCAGCACGATCTCGATCGCCGCCGTCCGGGCACATCGCGCTACACCACCCAGCGCCGCGAACCGGATCAGGTGAAAATTTTGTCCGGCGTGTTTGAGGGCGTCACCACCGGCACCTCTATCGGCCTGCTGATTGAAAATACTGATCAGCGTTCACAGGATTACGGCGCAATCAAAGATCTGTTCCGCCCCGGCCATGCGGATTACACCTACGAGCAAAAATATGGCCTGCGCGACTATCGCGGCGGTGGCCGTTCCTCTGCGCGTGAAACCGCGATGCGCGTGGCGGCGGGTGCGATTGCCAAAAAGTATCTGCAAATGAAGCACGGCATTCAGGTACGTGGTTATCTGGCACAGATTGGTGATGTAACCTGCGAGCTGAAAGACTGGAGCATCGTTGAAGAGAACCCGTTTTTCTGCCCGGATGCCTCGAAGCTGGAAGCGCTGGATGAACTGATGCGCGGCCTGAAGAAAGAGGGCGACTCGATCGGCGCTAAAGTCACGGTGATGGCAGAGAACGTGCCACCGGGACTGGGCGAGCCGGTATTTGATCGTCTGGATGCCGATCTGGCGCATGCCTTGATGAGCATCAATGCGGTGAAAGGCGTTGAAATCGGCGACGGTTTTGCCGTGGTAAGCCAGCGTGGTAGCCAGCATCGTGATGAAATTCGCGCCGACGGTTTCCAGAGCAATCACGCGGGTGGCATTTTGGGTGGCATCAGCAGCGGCCAGACCATCAGTGCGAACCTGGCAATGAAACCGACTTCCAGCATCACCGTGCCGGGTAAAACCATCACGCGTGAGGGCGAAGAAGTGGAGATGATTACTAAAGGTCGCCACGATCCGTGCGTGGGCATTCGTGCGGTACCGATTGCCGAAGCGATGATGGCGATTGTGTTGATGGATCACCTGCTGCGCCAGCGTGCGCAGAACGGTGACGTCAACAGCAGCGTTCCGCGCTGGTAAGCCACGGATGCGCCGCCTGCTCACCACCGTTGCCGCGCTGTTGTGCAGTGCGGCCGCGTTTGCTGCCACGCCCTGGCAGCAAATCCATCAGCCGATTGCTGGCAGCCCACAGTCGATTGGCGGGTTCGCCAACGGCTGTATTGTCGGTGCACAGCAACTGCCACTCAATTCACCCAATTATCAGGTCATGCGTCAGGATCAGCGGCGTTATTTCGGCCATCCCGATCTGATTGCCTTTATTCAGCGTCTCAGTACCCAGGTGCATCAACTGCAGCTGGGGCAGGTGTTGATTGGTGATATGGGCATGGCGGCCGGCGGGCGCTTCAGCAGTGGGCATGCCAGCCATCAAACCGGGTTGGATGTCGATATCTGGTTGCAGCTGCCGCAAAACCGCTGGACGGCGCAGCAGCTGCTGAAGCCACAGCCACTGGATTTGGTGGCACCGGATGATAAGCAAGTGATTGCGCGTCATTGGCAGCCGCAGATCGACAGCCTGATCAAGCTGGCGGCTAAAGATAATGAAGTGACACGTATCTTTGTCAATCCGGCGATTAAAAAGCAGCTTTGTGCGGATGCCGGAAGCGACCGCGCGTGGCTGAATAAAGTGCGGCCGTGGTTTGCCCATCGTGCCCACATGCACGTGCGTCTGCGCTGTCCGGCAGGCAGTCTGGAGTGTGAAGATCAGGCTGCACCGCCGCCGGGTGATGGTTGTGGTGCAGAGTTAGACAGTTGGTTCCTGCCGAAAAAACCGGGTAGCACGCCGCCTGTGAAGAAAACGCCGCCGCCGTTGCCGCCATCCTGTCAGGCACTATTAGATCGTCATTTACTCTAGCCGTGACGCTTCCTGTTGCAGCAGTATTGGCAACGTTCTCTCTCCCAGACACAGATATGTGTGAGACCAGGAGAGAGCACGGATGCCCAGCCTGCAATAAGAATGGTCGGGTTAACTTTACGAGAAAAAAATGGACCTCTTTGTTGTTAGCCCCCTATTGCTGGGCGTGTTGTTTCTGGTTGCGGTGCTGGCAGCGTTTATCGACTCCATCGCCGGCGGCGGTGGCTTACTCACCGTTCCTTCATTACTCGCTGCGGGACTCTCTCCTGCTCAGGCTTTAGCCACCAATAAGTTACAGTCGGTGGGCGGATCTTTCTCTGCCAGCCTCTACTTTGTGCGTCGCGGCGCGGTGAATCTGCGCGAACAGCGGCTGAACATTGCCATGACCTTTATCGGTGCGGTGTGTGGCACGGTGCTGATTCAGCATATCCAGGCGGATGTACTACGACAGATTTTGCCGCTCCTGCTGATCAGCATCGGTTTATGGTTCCTGTTAATGCCGCGGCTGGGCGAGTCGGACCGTGAGCATCGCCTGCAGGGGATCGCTTTTGCGCTGGTCGGCGGTGGTTGCGTCGGTTTTTACGACGGCTTTTTTGGTCCGGGTGCCGGTTCATTTTATGCATTGGCGTTTGTGACGCTGTGTGGCTTCAATCTTGCCAAGGCCACCGCCCACGCCAAAGTCCTAAATTTCACCTCCAATTTCGGCAGTCTGCTGTTCTTTATGTTCGGCGGAAAGGTAGTGTGGGGCACGGGCGTGATCATGTTGATTGGCGCATTCGTGGGCGCGCGTATCGGCGCCAGACTGGTGCTGAGCCGGGGTCAGAAGCTGATCCGCCCGATGGTGGTGACTGTATCCGCTGTGATGAGCGCCAAATTATTGTGGGATAGCCATGGCAGCGCGTTGCTGGCGTGGATAGCCACGCTGTAAAGCAGTACTCGTCAAGAACGGCTGCCAATGCGACAATGGCGCTAATTTTTTTAAAGATTAAAATATTATGAGTACAGAACATCATTACCAGCAGCTGGTGGATATTTTTGATGGCTGCTTTGTTGAAGACTTTCAGACCCGTCTAATTAAAGGTGATGACGAACCTATTTATCTTCCAGCGGATGAGGAATCGCCGTGGAACCGTGTGGTGTTTGCTCACGGTTTCTACGCCAGCGCGCTGCACGAAATTTCTCACTGGTGTATTGCCGGTGAAGCGCGCCGCAAGCTGGTGGATTTTGGTTATTGGTACTGCCCGGATGGGCGGGATGCGCAAACGCAAAGTCAGTTCGAGTCAGTGGAAGTCAAGCCACAGGCGCTGGAGTGGCTGTTCTGTGTCGCGGCGGGCTTTCCCTTCAATGTCAGCTGTGACAACCTCGAAGGCGATTGTGAACCCGATCGTATCGCGTTCCAGCGCAAGGTCCATGCTCAGGTGATGACTTATTTTGAGCAGGGTATCCCGGCACGTCCGGCACGTTTTATCGATGCGTTAGCCAGCTATTACGGTACGCCAGCGCTGACGGCGGCACACTTCCCGTGGCCGGAAGATCTGTGATTCGCAAACATATTATTAATGACCCAAAGTCACCCGCGTTGCAGCATAACGGCGAATGAACGACCCCCGGGAACGCGAACCAGCGTGTAACGGGGCAAGAGCATGAAGCCAGCGCAGTAGCGGCGCGGCGTATCAAGGGCAATAAGGAACAAGACGATGATCGTAGAATTCGAATCCCGCATCCTGGCATTGATTGACGATATGGTTGATCACGCCAGTGACGACGAGCTGTTTGCCGGTGGCTATCTGCGTGGTCATCTGACCCTGGCGGTGGCTGAGATTGAAATCAGCGGTGAGCACACGCCAGAAGCGCTGCAAATCCATGTGACCAACAGCCTGCAAAATGCGATTGCCGCAGGTGAACTGTCACCACGCGATCAGGCGCTGGTGATTGGCATGTGGGATAATTTGTTCCAGCAGGCGCGTCAGACCGCCTGATAAGTCGGGGCGGCCGCTCGCCCCGCCATCCTAGCGTCCCGCTTTCTTACCTTTCAGCAATTTTCTTACCCAGTAACGATTCGGATTCAATGCCGCCAGCGTGGTGATATCCAGCGGTTGCGGCTCACCACTCATCTGTGCCGCCAGTACTTCCGCCGCCAGCGGCGCGCTGCACAAGCCGCGTGAACCCAGCGCACCCAGCACAAATAAACCGGCATGAACCGGTGCATCGGCAAGGGTTTCACCCCGTGCTCGTTGCCCCGGCAAATCAGCATATTGCACCAGCGTTGCGGCGTAATCAGGCGCGCTGCCACTCATCGGTAAGTGATCGCGCGTTGCGCAGCGCACGCCAACACGCGCCTCGTTATCACTGATATCCACCTGCTGTGGCCACTCTGCATCCGGCAGACAGTTCACCAGGCGCTGGCGGTTTTCCTGCTGATCGTCAGCACGGAAATCGGTTGTGGTATCGCCACGATGGTAGCTGGCCCCGATGCAGTGGGTGCTGAAATTCGGGCTGACTGGCGTGAGATAGCCGTCATAGCAGAGTACGGTATTTAACGCGCCCAGCTTAGGATTGGTCGGCACATGACTGACCTGACCCGCCACCGCGTAAACGGGCAAGTCTTTGCTTTGCTCAATTTCCAGCAGCGCATGGCCATTGGCGAGCACCACCTGCTGATGATTTACCGAGGGTTGCTCGCTGAAGTTCAGGGTCCAGCCCTCAGTCGTGGTTTCCAGCGTGGTGACGCGATGCAGCCAGTGCAGGCGTAAACCCAGCGTTTGCGCATGCTCCAATAGGTTGCTGGTCAGTTGCGACGGAGAGAGCCAGCCGCCCTGAGGATAGAAAATGCCACCACTACCGGTTTCGACGCCCGCTAATTGCTGCGCGTCCTCCTGACTTACGCCGTACGCCACATCATGCGGCAATCCCATCTCCAGCATTTGGGCGATCTTATCGGCACTTTTACTGTCCCAGCCGAGTTGCAATACACCGCTCCAGTCATGCTCGAACATCACCGGTAGCTGGTCATACAAACGGCGGGCAAAGGTGAACGCCGCAGGGAAGAACGTGGCGAGAGCGGGACCGTGCTGATTGAGCAGCGGATATAGTGCGCCCTGACGGTTGCCGGAAGCACCGAGCGCAGGTGCTGCATCCGCGCAATAAAGCGTCACCTTCCAGCCCCGGCGCAACAGCGCCAGCGCCAGTACGGCACTCGCCACGCCACCGCCAACCAGCGCCACTTCCTGAGTGCGAGCCGCAGGGCGGGCATACCACGGTTGGCTATGGGGCAGGGCAGCAACCTGCTCCATTACGCCCGTTAGCATTTCGCGTTTGTGACCAAAGCCTTTGCGCTTAGCCACGGTAAAACCTGCTTCCTGTAATCCCCGACGGACAAAACCTGCCGAGGTGAAGGTCGCCAGCGTCCCACCCGGCCGGGCCAGACGGGCCATGGCGGCGAACAGTTCCGGCGTCCACATCTCCGGATTTTTAGACGGCGCAAAACCATCTAAAAACCATGCATCCACCTGAGCATTGAGACTGTCATCAAAGGTATTAATTAGCGCGTTAATATCACCGAGCCAGAGATCGAGCGTGACTTTACCGTTGTTGAACAGTAAACGCTGGCAACCCGGCAGCGCCTGTGGCCACTGTTGCTGTAACTGTTCTGACCAGTGCGCCAGCTCAGGCCAGTGTGCGTGCGCTGCGACCAAATCGGTTTGCGTCAGTGGGAATTTTTCGCAGCTAATGAAGTGCAGTCGCTTAAGTGTCGCGTCGGGATGTTCGCTACAGAAGCGATCGAACGCTTGCCACAAGGTAAGAAAGTTCAGACCGGTCCCAAAACCGCTTTCCGCGACAATAAAAATATCGCGAAAATGTTGAGCGAAACGGAGAGGAATTTGGTTGCCGTTGAGGAAAACATAGCGCGTCTCCTCCAACCCGTTGTCGTTGGAGAAATAGACGTCATCGAATGCTCGGGAAACAGGTGTACCCTGATCATTCCAGTTTAATTGCGCGTGTTCAACCGGGGCTAATTTCACGGGAAAGGCTCGTTTTTCAGGCAGTGGCGCGATTTTAACGACTGCCGTCACATGACGCAAATTTACAAAAGGAAATGGCTGATCGGACTTGTTCGGCTTACAACTGTAAGCTAGAGTGCACGTCAATCCAAAAGAAGTGGAATGAGGACTATTGAATGAAACGTGCAGTGATTACTGGCCTGGGTATCGTTTCCAGCATTGGTAATAACCAGCAAGAAGTGCTGGCTTCTCTGCGTGAAGGCCGTTCGGGTATCACTTTCTCTGAAGAGATGAGAGATATCGGTATGCGCAGCCACGTATGGGGCAACGTCAAACTGGATACCAACGGGCTCATCGATCGCAAAATCGTGCGTTTCATGAGTGATGCTTCAATCTACGCTTACCTGTCTATGGCAGAAGCGATTCAGGATTCCGGCCTGACTGACGAGCAGTATCAGAACAACCCACGCGTGGGTCTGATTGCCGGTTCAGGCGGTGGTTCTCCGCGTTACCAGGTCTTCGGTGCCGATGCGATGCGTGGCCCGCGTGGTCTGAAAGCCGTTGGCCCTTATGTGGTGACCAAAGCCATGGGTTCAGGTGTATCAGCTTGTCTGGCTACCCCATTCAAAATCCACGGTGTGAACTACTCAATCAGCTCTGCTTGTGCCACTTCCGCACACTGCATCGGTAACGCGGTTGAGCAGATTCAGTTGGGCAAACAGGACATCGTGTTTGCTGGCGGCGGCGAAGAGCTGAGCTGGGAAATGGCCTGTGAGTTCGATGCGATGGGCGCACTGTCTACCAAATACAACGAGACGCCAGAAAAAGCTTCCCGTACCTATGATGCGAACCGTGATGGTTTCGTGATCGCTGGCGGCGGC
Organism: Pantoea sp. Seng; assembly: GCF_009829935.1. Classification (NCBI taxonomy): domain Bacteria; kingdom Pseudomonadati; phylum Pseudomonadota; class Gammaproteobacteria; order Enterobacterales; family Erwiniaceae; genus Pantoea; species Pantoea sp. Seng. The sequence continues at coordinate 54,005 of NZ_SZZV01000008.1, forward strand.
GGCATGGTGGTGGTTGAGGAGCTGGAGCATGCTCTGGCTCGCGGCGCGCACATCTACGCAGAAATCGTTGGCTACGGCGCGACTTCTGACGGTGCTGATATGGTGGCACCATCAGGCGAAGGCGCAGTGCGTTGCATGAAGATGGCGATGCAGGGCGTTGATACCCCAATCGATTACCTCAACACCCACGGTACTTCTACGCCAGTTGGTGATGTGAAAGAGCTGGGTGCGATTCGCGAAGTGTTTGGTGACAACTCACCGTACATTTCTGCTACCAAAGCCATGACCGGTCACTCACTGGGTGCAGCGGGCGTGCAGGAAGCGATCTACACCTTGCTGATGCTGGAGCATAGCTTCATCGCACCAAGCATCAACATCGAAGAGATTGATGAAGCGGGTAAAGGCCTGAACATCGTGACGCAGCCGACTGAAAAAGCGCTGACCACCGTGATGTCCAACAGCTTCGGTTTCGGCGGCACCAACGCCACCTTGACCATGCGTAAGCTGCCAGCTTAATAGCGTGATCACCGTTTTCCAGGGGCCGGTTTATCCGGCCCCTGTTGTTTTTGACAATTCACCCGCCGCTTGCCTACACTCTTCACATCTTGCCTGAAACAAAATAATCGTTTGCGCACAGTATGAACCAAACAACCCGTTTTCGCCTGAATACAGGGTGTGAACGTATGTTGGTTTTGCCTGTCGTGCACGCTCTGAACAAGGAATTCATACCATCATGACCACGGCTGCTGATACGCAGACGCAATCTGTGCTGCCTTTGGGTTGCATATCCTTTGCGGTGTTTCTCACTTACTTAACCGCAGGCCTGGCGCTCCCGGTTATCCCGCTGTACGTGCATCAGGAATTGGGCATGAGCAACCTGATGGTGGGCGTCGCGGTGGGCATTCAATTCTTCGCCACGTTGCTGACGCGCAGCTTCGCCGGACGCCGAGCCGATCAGCACGGCGCGAAGCTCACCACCCAACACGGTATGATCGCCATCGCGCTGGTGGGTGTGGCGTATCTGGCCGCGGCGTTGTTGCCGGTTTCGCCGTGGGCAAAATTTGGTTTGCTGGCAGTGGGGCGTTTGTTACTCGGATTTGGTGAAAGCTTGCTGCTCACCGGCAATCTGACCTGGGGCATGGGGCTGGTGGGAAGCAAACGATCCGGCCTGGTGATGTCGTGGAACGGTATGGCGATTTATGGATCGCTGGCGGCGGGCGCGCCGCTGGGTTTGTTGATCAATCAACATGGCGGATTCGCGGCACTCGGTGCTGTCGCGCTGCTGTTGCCACTGCTCTCGCTGGCGATCAATAGCTGGGTCAGTAAAGTGCCGGTGGTGGGTGGCGAACGTCCTTCTCTGTTCAGCGTGGTGAAAACCATCTTCCAACCCGGCATCGCGCTGGCGTTACAGGGCACCGGCTTCGCCGTGATCGGCACTTTTACCTCGCTCTATTTTGCCGCAGAAAACTGGGGCAATGCCGGTTTTGCCCTGACCGCATTTGGCTGTGCTTTTGTATTGGTGCGCGTGTTCTTTGGCGGCCTGCCGGATCGTCACGGTGGCGTCCGCGTCGCAATGATCTCGCTGCTGGTGGAAACTGCCGGTTTGCTGGTGCTGGCGTGTGCAAGCTCTGGCTGGATGGCGCTGGTAGGCGCCGCGCTCACCGGCTGCGGCTGTTCACTGATTTTCCCGGCGCTCGGCGTCGAGGTGATCAAACGTGTCTCGCCGCAAATTCGTGGCACGGCGCTGGGCGGTTTCTCCGCTTTCCAGGATATCGCTTACGGTGCCAGCGGCCCACTGACCGGCCTGCTCGCCACGGCGTTGGGTTATGGCTCGGTCTACCTTGCCGGTGCCTGCTGCGCAGCCCTGGGCATTCTCGTCACCTGGTCGTTTGCGCGTAGCGCGACAACAGCGTAACCAGCTTATCGCAGGCGCTGACAATCTCACCTGGCGTCAGCGCGGCAAAGCCCAGCAGCCAGCCCGATTGCGGCTGACTGTTGCTGTACAACGGCGACAGACGTGGCAGCAGCAGACCGATTTCCCTGGCCTGTTGCGTGAGCTGTGCTTCCTCACCCTGATGCAATGCTACCGTCAGCTGTAGCCCGCCAGACGCCTGTAGCGGCGTCAACCACGGCTGCAGGCGCGTGTTGATCTGCTCCAGCAATCGGTCGCGGCGGCTGTGGTAAAGCTGGCGCATCAGCCGCAGGTGGCTGGCAAAATGGCCTTGTTGGAGGAACTCAGCGGTAATCGCTTGCGGCAACAGCGCGCTGTGACCATCCAGAATGCTGCGCGCGCGACCCATGGCATCTACCAGTGCTGGCGGCACGACCATCCACGCCAGCCGCAGGGAAGGGAAGAGCGTTTTGGAAAAAGTGCCAAGGCAGATAACCCGGCTGTTATCCTCCAATCCCTGTAAGGCGGGAAGCGGGCGATCGTCATAGTGAAACTCACTGTCGTAATCATCCTCAATTAACCAGCTTTGCTGCTGGTGCGCCCAGTCGAGCCACTGCAGGCGGCGGGCAAGGCTCATCGCGGTACCGGTGGGATAGTGATGTCCCGGCGTCAGATAAACCAGCCTCGCGTCTCCTTCAAGCGGCATCGCGCCTTCGCTATCCAACGGCATCGCGCGGCAGTGTGCACCCGCAGCGAGGAAAGCGTTACGCGCGCCGGGATAGCCAGGCTCCTCAAGCCACACTTCATCATTGGCATCCAGTAACATCAGCGCCAGTAACTGCAGGGCCTGCTGTGAACTGGTTAGGATAACGACTTGCCCGGCAGCACAGCGCACCCCGCGTGATAACGCCAGATAATCCGCCACCGCCTCACGAAGCGGCATAAAGCCTAGTGGATCGCCATAGCTCATTACCTGGTTACCCAGCGAGCGCTGCACGCTGTTGCTGATCCGGCGCCATTGCGTATGCGGGAAAGCGCGTAATTCAGGCGAACCGGCGGCAAACGCATGGGGGAACGGCGGCTCCTGGCAGCCACCCGTCGCCAGGATCTGCTCGCCGCGTCGGGAAAATCGGGGTGAACCCTGTGCGGGTGTGGTCGCCGCCCGTGCAGGCATTGCAATCGATACAAAAGTCCCCCGACCTGCCCGTCTCTCCAGATAGCCTTCACTCTCCAGCTGCGCATAAGCGGCTTCCACCGTCACCCGCGACAGCGACAAATCCTCGGCTAACTGACGGCTGGAGGGTAAGCGTTGTTGATGGTGCAAATGGCCGCAAGTAATGGCCTCACGTAGCGTATGGCATAAACGTTCACGTAAGCCGCCGGATGACGTGTGATTAAACAAGGCTAAAAAAGAGTGGCGCATTGTGGTCTTATCACTGTGGCGAAAGTGGTATCAGATTGCAGACCACTTTGCCGTAAACTCAGGGAAAATTACACAAGGAGAATGCGATGTCATCAGTCTTACTCTTCCCGCCCGCGGATCCTCAGGAAAGCGTGGCGTATCTGCAGCACAAACTGAGTTATTACACCGATGCCTGGGATTTGGCAGAGGATCTGGCGCAAGGCGTCAATGCGATAGTGGTGGTTGATGCGCGATCCACTGATGTCTATCTGGCGGGGCACATCACCGGGGCGATTTCGTTTCCGCATCGCACTATGAATGCCGACTCCACTGCACAGTTGGATCGCAGTAAGGTGTATATCACATACTGCGATGGCATCGGCTGCAACGGCTCAACGAAAGCGGCATGGAAACTGGCTTCGCTGGGTTTTCAGGTCAAAGAGTTGATCGGTGGACTGGATTTCTGGAAGCGCGATGGGCATCCATTAACGTGGGGAACGTCGCCGGGCGAGTGGCCACAGGCCGCATCCGGCGCGCACTGTGGCTGCTAAATTACAGGAACAGCCAGAGTAAAAAGAAGAACAGTGCCAGGCCCAGAATCAATGTCAGTGCCGGGCGCTGTGCCAGCGGACGCGGCAAAATCTCAATCCACGGCGACCAGATCGGCTGCGGACGTAAATCACTGGCGGCGTGCGGCTGCTCCAGCGTTTTCTCGACGCGGCGGCTAAACAGCAAGTTGATAAGATCTTGCGTTTGCGCGGGCGTCAGTACCATCTGCGGCGTGGCCTGGAAACGCTGCTGGCTATAATCCTCCAGCAGCCGTTGCTCGTCATGTGTCAGCGGCTGCTTCAGCGAAGTTTCCAGCATTTGTAAGGTCGGTGCGCTGTGTTGACCCAATGTCTGACGTACCTGCAAATATTGTGTCAGCAGCGGGAAGTGGCGAGAGGGAATTGGATCGCCACTCTTCAGATTGACCAGTTTCAGCGCTTCAGACAGCAGCTTGACCGGTGATTCGCCGGTCGTGGCCGCAAGGCGCGTAACTTGTTGATTCAGCGATTGCTGTTCAGCTGGCAGCAGCGTGCGATCGGACGCGCGCGTTTGCTGCGGCTGCGGGATCGCCATCTGCCCATTTTGCAGCATGGTCAGCACCTGATGTAACTGGTCTTGCGACAGCGCACTCAGCACCGTTTGGTTAAATTGCTGACGAATAAAATCACTCACCGCCTGGCGATTATTGCCCTGCGGCAGCTTTTCCAGCAGCTGCTGCAACAGCTGACGTGTGGCAAGGCTGTTCTGTACCTGGGTCAGACGCCCATTCAAATGCTGTTCGGCAGCAGGAAAATGACGCGATTGCAGCTCAGCATCATTCTTCACGCCTACTTCATGGCGTACGCCAGCCCACAATTCCGGGGCTTTCAAGGTACTGAGTGACATGATGCGCACAATCAGACGTTCCAGCGTGGTGCGCTGGGCAGGGGAGAGCGGCTGTTCGCCCGCCGGTCCGCCAGGACGAGTTGGGCCAGTCGCATTAGTGAGCGTTGAACGATCGCCCGCAGGCACACCGGGACCGCTGAGAGGTTGCATGGCGGAATCCTTGAAAAACGAGGTCAGATCCGGGTGCGCCGGAAAAAAGAGGTCATATGATAGCAAAAGCCCCCGGGAAATCCACGGGGGCAGTGAGGGGAAATCGCGTCAGTTCTGGATTTATTCAGCTTCAGCCAGTTTGAGACGCTTACGACGCCAGCGTTTCCACAGTGGCGGCACGATCAGGACAGCGATCGCCAACACCAGCAACACTTTGCAGATCAGGCTTTCCCATAGAATCGGCAGGTTGCCGTTACTGATGGAGAGCGCACGGCGCAGGTTTTGCTCCAGCATCTCTCCCAGCACGAAGCCCAGTATCAGCGGCGACATCGGGAAATCCATTTTACGCAAGATATAGCCAAAGATACCCAGTCCGACCATCAGCAACAGATCAAAAGTGGTACTGTGCACGGCGTAAACGCCCACTGCAGAGATCGCGGCGATGGCGGGTACCAGGAACCACAGCGGGATGGTCAGCATGCGGGCGAAGATGTTGATCATCGGGATGTTCATGATCAGCAGCATGACGTTGCCAATCAGCAATGCTGCAATCAGACCCCAGACGATATCCGGCTGTTCGGTAAACATCGCCGGGCCGGGTGTGATGTTGTACAGCGTCAGCGCACCGACCATCACCGCCGTGGTGCCGGAGCCCGGAATACCCAGCGTCAGCATCGGAATAAAGGAGCCACAAGCCGAGGCGTTGTTGGCCGCTTCAGGTGCCGCCACGCCGCGAATATCCCCTTTACCAAACTGGTCGCTGCCGCTGATTTTTTTCTCGCTCATATAAGCGATAGCACTGGCGATGGTGGCACCGGCGCCGGGCAGTACGCCCACAAAGAAGCCGATAAAGGAGGAACGCAAGGTAGCACCGGTTGCCTGCGCCGCTTCTTTCATGTTGAACATCATGCGGCCACTGGCGCGAACCACTTTCTGCCCGCTGCTGGTGGATTCCAGCATCAGCAGTATTTCACTGACAGAAAACAGTCCGATCACCACGACCACAAACTGGATACCGTCGGAGAGGTGCACGCTGTCGAAGGTGAAACGATAGACGCCGGTATTGGCATCGACGCCAACGGTGGCCATACCCAAACCGATCAGCGCGGCTAAAAACGATTTCAACGGATTGTGGCTCATCATGCTGCCCAGACAGGCAATCGCAAACACCATCAGCGCGAAATACTCCGCCGGACCAAAGGCCAGTGACCAGTTGGCCAATATAGGGGCAAAGAGAATAATGCCGAGAATGGCGATCGTGGATCCAATAAATGAACTCACTGCTGAGATCGACAGGGCCACGCCAGCTTTGCCCTGTTGCGCCATCGGGTAGCCATCCAGCGCGGTCATGATTGCCCCGGCATCGCCTGGCACGTTAAGCAAAATAGAGGAGATACGACCACCGTACTCGCAACCGATGTAGACCGTAGCAAGCAGGATCAGCGCGGACTCGGCAGGTAAGTGCAGAGCAAACGCCAGCGGCATCAGGATCGCGACACCGTTAATCGGCCCGAGTCCGGGCAGTAGGCCAACAATGGTGCCAATAAAGCAGCCGATGAGTGCGATCATCAGGTTTTCCGGCGTCATCGCGACGGCAAACCCTTGCATCAGAAAAGACCAGGTATCCATGTGAGACTCCCGTTAATTGAACCAGCTGCCGACGGGCAAGGTGACATCGAGCAGGCGGTCAAAGGCATAAAACAGTGCTATGCCCATCACCACACCGGACACCGCAGCCGCCCACCAGCGCGCGCCAAACAACAGCCCAATGCCAAAGGTCAGCAGCGTGGTGCATGCAGCAAAACCCAGACGCTCAAACAGCCAGCCATATACCATCAGCATGACGCACATCAGCACTAACTTTTTCAGTGTGGTGGCGGAAGGCCACTGCACCAGATCGGGTTTGCGCAGTAACATCATCACGGCGCAAATCGCCATTAATCCCAGCAGCAGCATCGGGAAAGGGCGTGGGCCGACCGGTTCATAGCTGTATTCACTCTGGATTTGCCAGGCAATAAACAGCCCGGCAATGCACAGCAGCAGCCAGATACCGGCGAAGATACGATCGCTCATCATCGACTCCGTTATTTGGCCAGGCCAAAGGATTTGGCTTTTTCGCGATAATCAGCCACCTGTTTTTTCACGTAGGCATCCAGCTCGCTGCCGAACATGTTGAACTCAAACAGTCCGCGCATATCTCGCTGTTGCTGAAACTCTTTGGTGGTCACCAATTTTTTGAACGCGTCTTCCCACCACTGATATTCCGCGTCAGTCACTTTTGGACCAAGGTAATAACCGCGAATAATCGGCCACTCGACGTTATAGCCTTGCTCTTTGGCGGTCGGCACATTCGCCAGTTCACCCGGTAAGCGTTTGTCAGACATCACTGCCAGCACGCGCAACTTGCCGGCTTGCAAATGTGGCACCATCTCGCTCATATCCCCGGAGACCACCTGAATATGGTTGCCAAGCAGAGCCGTTACCGGCTCGCCACCGCCCTCAAACGCGACATAGCGCATCTTGCGTGGGTCGATGCCCGCTTCGCGAGCCAGCAGGGCGGTTTTCATCCAGTCCTGACTTCCGATCGAAGCACCTGCGCCGACCACCACTTTGGTGGGATCGCTCTTCATGGCTTCCATCAGTTCACCGAGGTTTTTCCATGGGGCGTCATTGCGTACCGCGACGATGCCATAATCGGTGCCGACGGCAGCCAGCCACTTCACGTCACTTTCTGAATAGCGGCCAAACTTGCCCTGAGAGAGATTGAGCAACGAACCGCCGGAGAAGGCCACCAGCGTGCCTGCTTCGGCGGGGCGCTGAGCAATGATGGCGTTGTAAGCCACCGCTCCCACACCGCCGGGCATATAGGTCACGCGCATCGGTTTACTGATTTCGCCGGTTTCCTGCATGGAAACCTGAATCAACTTACAGGTCAGATCAAATCCACCGCCGGGTTTGGCGGGGGCGATACATTCTGTCCGGTCTGGCGCTTCTGCCAGCGCAGAAGAGATCGACAAAGCCACGAGGGTTGAGGCGAGGGCGAGGGGTAAGATTTTTTTCATTATTCGCTCCATTCATGCTTCCAGAGTGTGACAACTGCCGAACATTCGGCGTTGCTGAATTGTTAATGGTGTAACCTTTCATTTACCTTTCAGTGCTCGGGAAAAGTATCAGGATGTGATATGCGTCTCTTACTGGTGGAAGATACGGTTGACCTGGCTAGCTGGCTGCAAAAAGCGCTGACACAGAAAGGTTTTGCCGTGGATTGGGTTGCGGATGGCCTGGCGGCAGACCATGTGTTGCAGAGCGAAGACTATGCGGTGGTGGTGCTGGATGTATCACTGCCACGGCTGGATGGTCTGGCGGTGCTGGCGCGTTTGCGTAAGCGTGGGCAAACCACGCCGGTATTGTTGCTCACGGCTAAAAGTGCGCTGGAACAGCGCGTGCAGGGCCTCAATGCGGGCGCGGACGACTATCTCACTAAACCCTTTGAACTGGATGAGCTGGAAGCACGGCTGCGTGCGCTATTACGCCGCAGCCAGGGGCAAACTGCGCAATCGCAGACCGTGGGCCAGCTGGAGCGCGACGGCGAAGGCTATTTTCTGCTGAACCACAGACCGTTGATGCTCACGCCGCGTGAAGCCAGCGTGCTCTCAACTTTGATGCAACGCCCTGGACGTCCGGTGTCACGCCAGCATCTTTATGAACAGACCTTTACCTTAACCGATGAAGCCAGCCTGGAAAGCATTGAACTGTATGTGCATCGGGTGCGGAAAAAGCTGCAGGGCAGCGATGTTGCCATCGTGACGCTACGTGGGCTGGGATACAGTCTGGAGTGCCAGCCGTGCGCCTGAGCCATTCACTGCGCGGTGAGCTGCTACTGTGGTTGGGCGCTCCGTTGATGTTGCTGTGGGGGTTGTCGGTTTATACCCATTACCAGAGTGCGCTGCAGGCGGCGAATCAGGCTTACGATCGTTCACTTCTCGCCTCGGCACGCACGGTGGCAGAAAGGCTGGTGGTGCGACAGAACCATTTGGAGGTGGATGTGCCCTGGGTGGTACTCGACAGCTTTGAGCGCAACATGAATGACCAATTGTTCTATCAGGTGATTTCACCGCAAGGCAAAACTCTTTCAGGTTATCCCGATCTGCCCCCTTTACCGCGCAATGCGCCGCTTTCTGAAGCCTATCCCGCTTTAGTGCACTTTTACGATGGCAGCTATCGTAAGCAGCCGATTCGTATTGCGGCGTTATGGCAACCGGTAAACGAGCAGGGCGTAGAGGGGATGGCGCTGGTTCTGGTGGCGGAAACCCTGAATTCTCGTCATGGGTTTGCGGAAGGATTATTGCGCACCGCGTTGATCAGTCAAAGCTTTCTGGTGTTGATTACCCTGCTGTTAGCCAGCCTGTTATTACGCAAAGTGTTGCGGCCGCTGCGCCGATTATCGCGCATCATGCTACGACGTGCGCCAGGTGAGTTGACGCCTTTGCCGTCGCTATTGCCCTGGTCGGAATTGCAGCCGTTAATTATTGCCTTTAATCGACATCTGGAACGACTGCGCGGTTTGCTGGCACGACAGGAACGTTTTAGTGCCGACGTTTCACACCAATTACGTACACCGCTCACTATTTTAAAAACCCAGGTTGGCGTTGCGCTCAACAGTGATGATCCTGCGCAGTGGCGCGAAAGTTTGCTTGGCATGCGCCATACGCTCAACGATACGGTGCAACTTACCGATCGACTATTGCAGCTGGCGCAAATCAAAGCCCGGCACGGTGAGGACAAGCCTTTTTCTCGGGTCAGTTTGAATGAAATTGTGGAACAGGCATGTTTCAGCAGCTATGCCGGCGCGCGCCATAAACACATCGATCTGGGATTTGAAGGCGACATTCCCTGTGTCGTGCAAGGAGATGGCTTATTACTGGCCGAACTCTGTGCCAACCTGCTGGACAATGCGATTAAATACACGCCAGAAGGCGGGATCGTCACGGCGAGATTGCGGGAGAAACAGCTGGAAATTGAGGACAGCGGACCGGGCATTAGCGCGGCACAACAGCATCAGGCATTGCAGCCGTTTGGTCGCCTGGATACTGCCAGCCAGCCCGGTGCGGGCATCGGGCTGGCGCTGGTCAAAGATATCTGTGCCTGGCACGGTGCGCAGTTGCTGCTGGATCGCAGCCCGCAACTGGGCGGGCTGCGCATCATCATTAGCTTTCGCTGAGCTGAACGGTACGTTCACGTGGCTTGCGCAGCGGTGTTTTCAACCGTTGCGCCAGAATCACTCCCACCAACGTCATGCCACCGCCAATCCAGTGATAGGCGTGCAGTTGCTCATGCAGGAACAGCACGGCAATGATGGCGGTAAACGCGGGCACAAAATTCATAAAAATGGTGGTGGTACTGGCACCGAGACGTTGCACACCAAGGATCCACAAGAACGGCGCGATAATGGACGCGAAAAGCCCGGCAAACAGCACCAGCGGAATGTTATGCAAGTTCAGCGTGACGTCCGGTGCGCGCAAGAATCCAGGCAGTAACAGCAACACACCAAAGAAAATCTGCACGTACAGGCTCTGCCAGGTCGGCAGAGGGATCGCCCAGCGTTTGGTCAGCACACCGTAAAGCGCATACGAGGTGGAAGCCGCCAGCATCATCAACTCGCCGTTGCCCAGACGCTGATTCAGCAACTGAGCTGGATTCCCTTCACTCACCAACCATACCAAACCGGCAAAGGACAACAGGCCGCCGATCAAAATGCCACGCGTCGGCGCAAGGCGTAAAACGAACAGGCTGAGCAGAATGGTCAGTAACGGAATCGTGGCACCCAAGATACCCATCATCACCGCCGATACGCTGTGGGCGGCATAGTAGGCGAGACTCTGATAAAGCACCATGCCCAACAGGCCGAGGATCAATAATCGCCACAGATTGGCCTTCACGGCATGGCGATGGCGCCACACGCCGGGCAGGCTTAAGGGGGCCAGCACGATGAGCGCCAGCAGCCAGCGATAAAAGGAGATGGCGGCAGGATCGATGCTCACGGCAGAGAGTTTGCTGACAATGGTGTTGATCGACCAGATTATCACCGCAATCAACGGAAACAGTAAATTCATCGTACGACTCCTGAGTTTAATCGCGAATAGTTTACATTTGACCGGTTTTATTCAGATAGTTAAAATCGGACAATATTCGTTAGTGACCGGACAGAATGAATTTACAGATCGAGTATCAGCCGCCGATTGATGCGCCGCTACTGCGCTATTTTATGCGCTACGAGCAGGCTAACGCGAAAACTGAATATCTCCCGCATCTGCACAGTTGGGGTCAGGTGATTTTTGTCACCAGCCACGTGCTGGAGATGGAAGTGGAGGGGGAACGGTTATTAACGCCCGCTGATATGCCGATCTGGATCCCGCCAGAACAGCGCCACAGCAGCTATAACCATTGCCATGCCCAGTTCCGCACCTTCAATCTCGCGGCCGATCTCTGTGCGGAGATGCCCGACAATGCCTGTTTACTGCACGTCGATGCGATTGTGCACGCCATCATGAATGATTTTGCACAGCGTGAGTTGGAGCAGCCTCAAACGGAAGCGGACTGGCGACTGTGTGAAGTCTTGATTGATCGTCTGCGTCAGGCACCGGTGCACACCAGCTATTTGCCGTTGTCGGACGACAAATTTCTCGCGCCTATTTTGCGCGCGCTGGAAGAAAATCCCGGTGATAACACCACGCTGGCACAATGGGCGAAGCGGGTGTTCACCACCGAGCGTACGCTGGCGCGACGTTGTCAGCAGCAGTTGAAGATGTCTTTCAGCGAATGGCGCCAGCGTTTACGTTTTTTGCGTGCCATTGCGCTGCTGGAGCAGGGGGGCAGCGTGCAAGGCATTGCACACGAACTGGGCTATAGCTCGTCATCAGCCTTGATTGTGATGTTCCAGCAGCAGGCCGGCACCACGCCGGATCGCTATCGCAGCCGGTTAGGTTAATCCCCGGCTTTATGTAAGAATACGCGCCTCAAAACACATCAGCAGACAGGACCGCCGCAGTGAAAATTCTCGTCGATGAAAACATGCCTTACGCTCGTGAACTCTTCAGTCGCACGGGTGAAGTATTGGCCGTGCCGGGACGTCCGTTACCCGAAGCAGAGTTACAGGATGCCAGCGGACTGATGGTGCGCTCGGTGACTAAAGTGAATGCGGCGCTGTTGGCCGGTACGCCGGTGAAGTTCGTTGGCACCGCCACGGCTGGCACTGATCATGTGGACGATGGTTCTTTGGCGGCCGCCGGAATCGCCTTCTCGGCGGCACCCGGCTGTAACGCAATTGCGGTGGTGGAGTATGTGTTCTCCTCCTTACTGCTGCTGGCCGAACGCGATGGTTTTGAACTGCGCGATCGTACCGTAGGTATTGTCGGCGTGGGCAATGTAGGGGGGCGTTTGCAAAAACGTCTTGAAGCCTGGGGGGTGAAAACCCTGCTGTGCGATCCGCCGCGTGCGGATCGTGGCGATCAGGAAACGTTCCACACGCTGGATGAGCTGGTGGCGCAGGCCGATATTCTGACCTTCCATACGCCGCTATTTAAAGACGGCCCCTATAAAAGCTGGCACCTGGCCGATATGGCACTGCTGATGGCACTCCAACCCAACACCATTCTGATCAATGCCTGCCGTGGCCCGGTGGTGGATAACGCCGCGCTGCTTGAAGTGATGAAAATGCGCAGCGACCTCAGCGTGGTGCTGGATGTGTGGGAGCCGGAGCCGGATCTGAACCTCGATCTGCTGGACAAAGTCGATATCGCCACGGCACATATCGCGGGCTATACGCTGGAAGGCAAAGCGCGCGGCACCACACAAGTATTTGAAGCCTGGTGCGCGTTTATCGGTCAGCCGCAACAGGTGGCGCTGGAGAGTCTGCTGCCTGCACCGGAATTTGGCACCATTACGCTGCACGGCAAGCTCGATCAGCCAACGCTGAAACGACTGGTGCACCTGGTGTATGATGTGCGCCGCGACGATGCGCCACTGCGAAAAGTGGCTGCCAAACCGGGCGAATTTGATCGCCTGCGCAAGCAGTATGAAGAGCGTCGTGAATGGTCATCACTGCAGGTGAAATGTGATGATGCCGATAGCGCCGCGATGCTGGAAAAGCTCGGTTTCCGCGCCAGTTTGTAAAGTTAAATCAATCCCCTGCGTTTTCGCGCGGGAAAAGTCTTAAATGTCAGGCGGTGTCATCACCGCCTTCTGTTTTTATGTCATTGTCTGGAGTAAACCAACATGTCTGACGGCTGGAATATTGCGCTATTGGGCGCAACAGGCGCAGTAGGGAACGCTGTACTGGAATTGCTGGCAGAACGCCAGTTCCCGGTTGGTGAATTGTATCTGCTGGCGAGCGAAAACAGCGCCGGTGAAAGTGTGCGTTTTGATGGTCGCACCCTGCGCGTGCAGGATGCGGCTGAATTTGACTGGACGCAGGCGCAGCTGGCGTTTTTCGCTGCCGGACGTGAAGCTTCCGCGCGTTACGCGGATGAAGCCGCAAGCCAGGGTTGCCTGGTGATCGACAGCAGCGATCTGTTCGCGCTGGAGCCGGATGTCCCGCTGGTGGTGCCTGATGTGAACCCGCAGGTGCTGGCCGATTATCGCAATCGCAATATCGTGACGGTGGCCGATGCGCTGGTAAGCCAGCTGTTAAGCGCTATCAAACCGCTGGTGGATACGGCGGGGTTAAGCCGTTTGCAGGTGACCAATCTGATGTCGGTTTCCAGCCACGGTAAAGCGGCAGTGGATGGCCTGGCGGGCGAAAGCGCACGTTTGCTGAATGGTGTACCAGCAGATGAGCACTATTTTGGTCGTCAGTTGGCGTTCAACCTGTTGCCGCAGTTAGCGGATAGCCATGGCAGCGTGGAGAGTGAACGTCGTCTGGTGGATCAGGTGCGCAAAGTGCTGCAGGACGAAGGCTTGCCAATTGCCGTCAGCAGCGTGCAGGCGCCAGTGTTTTACGGCAACACGCAGATTGTGCATGTCGAAAATTTACGTCCGCTGTCAGCCGAAGAAGCGCGAGATGAACTGGCGCGAGCTGATGACATCAACCTCAGTGAAGACGGTGAATATCCGACGCCCGTCAGCGATGCATCAGGCAATGATGCGCTGAGCATTGGCAATGTGCGTAATGATTACGGTCTCCCTGAGCTGCTGCAATTCTGGTCCGTGGCTGACAACGTTCGTTTCGGCGGCGCACTGATGGCGGTAAAAACCGCTGAGAAATTGGTGCAGGAGTACTTCTATTAATGTTGTCTGAAGAAACGACATTTAAGCTGGCGTTAGGCATTGAGTACGACGGCAGCCGTTACTACGGCTGGCAGCGACAGAACGAAGTGCGCAGCGTGCAGGAAAAGCTGGAAAAAGCGCTGTCGAAAGTGGCGAATCACCCGGTGGTGGTGTTCTGCGCCGGACGCACGGATGCCGGTGTGCACGGTACCGGGCAAGTGGTGCATTTCGAAACCACCTCGCAGCGCGCCGACAGCGCCTGGACGCTGGGCGTCAATGCCAACCTGCCGGATGACATCGCGGTACGTTGGGTGAAAGCGGTGCCGGAGGAATTTCATGCCCGCTTTAGCGCCACCGCGCGTCGTTACCGCTATGTGATTTTCAATCAGCGGCTGCGACCGGCGATTCTTGGCAACGGCATCACCCATTTTTATCATCCGCTGGATGTCGAGAAAATGCAGCGTGCCGGTCAGTGTTTAATTGGCGAGAACGACTTTACCTCGTTCCGTGCGGTGCAGTGCCAGTCGCGCACGCCGTGGCGCAACGTGATGCACCTTAACGTCACACGTTACGGACCTTATGTGATTGTCGATATCAAAGCCAACGCGTTCGTGCACCACATGGTGCGCAATATTGTCGGCAGCCTAATGGAAATTGGCTGCGGCAACCAGCCGGAAAGCTGGATGGCTGAGTTGCTGGCGGCAAAAGATCGTACTCTGGCGGCAGCGACCGCTAAAGCCGAGGGGTTGTATTTGGTGGCGGTGGATTACCCATCTCACTTTGCGTTACCTCAGCCTGCGTTGGGACCGTTGTTCCTCGCAGATTAATTTAAATGAGTAAGGATGTTTGGGAGCCGGAACATTATGGAATTCATCCACTTTTTGATCGACTTTATTCTCCATATTGATGTGCATTTAGCCGAACTGGTGGCGCAGTACGGCGTCTGGATTTACGCCATTCTGTTCCTGATCCTGTTCTGCGAAACCGGCCTGGTGGTCACACCTTTCCTGCCAGGGGATTCGTTACTGTTTGTTGCTGGCGCGCTGGCGGCACTGCCGGGTAACGATCTCAACGTGCATTTAATGGTCACGCTGCTGGTGGTTGCTGCCATCCTCGGCGATGCGGTGAACTACACTATTGGTCGGTTGTTCGGTGAGAAGCTGTTTAGCAATCCGAACTCGAAAATTTTCCGTCGCAGCTATCTGGATAAGACCCACGCCTTCTACGATCGCCACGGTGGCAAAACCATTATACTTGCGCGCTTTGTACCAATCGTGCGAACCTTTGCCCCCTTTGTGGCGGGGATGGGACACATGTCTTATCGCCACTTTGCGCTCTTCAACGTGACGGGCGCACTGCTGTGGGTGCTGTTGTTCTCCTATGCCGGTTACCTGTTTGGTGATTTGCCGGTGGTACAGGAGAACCTAAAACTGCTGATTGTTGGCATCATTGTGGTCTCAATTTTGCCAGGCGTGATTGAAGTATGGCGCCATCGCCGTCAGGCACGTCAGCAGAAGCCACAGTAAGGCTGTCACCAGATTTTTATCCACAGCGTGAACGGGTTGTGGTTTAATGAGCGACATTTACGGCCTGCTGAAGGTGATTTCAGCAGTCACAAGAAGACTGGACCAGGTCAGCATTAAACAGAAAGGTCATCAATGAGCTGGATTGAACGCATACTGAATAAAAGCACCACCACGCCAACACGCAAAGCCAGTATCCCTGAAGGGGTCTGGACCAAATGCGATAGCTGTGGTCAGGTGCTGTACCGCGCCGAACTGGAGCGTAACCTTGAGGTCTGCCCGAAGTGCGACCACCACATGCGCATGCACGCCCGTGAGCGTTTGCACACCATGCTGGATGAAGGTTCTCTGGTTGAATTAGGCAGCGAGCTGGAACCGAAGGATCTGCTCAAGTTCCGCGATTCTAAGAAGTACAAAGATCGTCTGGTTGCCGCGCAGAAAGACACCGGTGAGAAAGATGCTCTGATCGCCATGAAAGGCACCCTGCACGGTATGCCAGTGGTGGCGGTGGCTTTTGAGTTCTCCTTTATGGGCGGCTCAATGGGCTCTGTGGTTGGCGCGCGCTTTGTGCGTGGCGTTGAGCAGGCACTGGAAGATAACTGCCCGCTGATCTGCTTCTCTGCCAGTGGCGGTGCCCGTATGCAGGAAGCGTTACAGTCGCTGATGCAGATGGCAAAAACCAGCGCAGCGCTGGCGAAAATGCAGGAACGCGGCTTGCCGTACATCTCCGTGCTGACCGACCCAACCATGGGCGGTGTGTCTGCCAGCTTCGCGATGCTGGGCGATTTGAACGTTGCTGAACCGAAAGCGCTGATTGGCTTTGCCGGTCCACGCGTTATCGAACAGACCGTGCGTGAGAAACTGCCACCGGGCTTCCAGCGCAGTGAGTTCCTGATCGAAAAAGGCGCGATCGACATGATCATCCGTCGTCCGGAAATGCGCTTTAAGCTGGCCAGCCTGCTGGCGAAAATGATGAACCTGCCAGCGCCGCTGCAGGATGGTGATCAGCCTTCTACGGCTGTGCCAGAGAGCAACGAGGCCTGACAGGCAACGAAAAGCGGTGGTTAAACGCTTTTCACCAATGAACCGTAAACACCCAGTCATTCGAGTTGCAGCAGGGCGGCAAACGAATGAAGCCCCGGCAGCTTACCCAGTAAGGGATCGGGGGTGATTGAGTGCAGCCCACGCCGCTGCGGCTTGAATGACGATGTGTAAGATGAGTAAACGGGACACATGGACACTCTGCAGCTTCCTCAAGCCACGTCGCCTTTGGCCACGTGGCTTCATTATCTTGAACACCTGCATTCACAGGCCATCGAATTGGGCCTGGATCGTATTCAACGCGTCGCCGCACGCCTTGATCTGCTAAAACCCGCTCCGTTTATCTTCACCGTTGCCGGTACCAATGGCAAAGGCACCACCTGCCGCACGCTGGAAAAGCTGTTGATGGCCGCAGGCTATCGCGTGGGCGTGTACAGCTCGCCGCATCTGGTGCGCTACACCGAACGCGTGCGCGTGCAGGGCTCCGAGCTGGATGAAGCGCTGCACAGCG
This sequence comes from Pantoea sp. Seng, assembly GCF_009829935.1. Taxonomy (NCBI): domain Bacteria; kingdom Pseudomonadati; phylum Pseudomonadota; class Gammaproteobacteria; order Enterobacterales; family Erwiniaceae; genus Pantoea; species Pantoea sp. Seng. The sequence continues at coordinate 71,221 of NZ_SZZV01000008.1, forward strand.
CCAGTTTCGCCAGTATTGAAGCTGGACGCGGTGACATTTCACTCACCTACTTTGAATTCGGCACCCTCTCTGCACTGAATCTGTTCCGTGAGGCCAATCTTGATGTGGTGATCCTCGAAGTGGGTCTTGGCGGACGTCTTGATGCCACCAATATCGTCGATGCGGATGTTGCGGTGATCACCAGCATCGCGCTCGATCACACCGATTGGCTGGGGCCGGATCGCGAAAGCATTGGTCGCGAAAAAGCCGGCGTGTTCCGTGGTGGCAAACCTGCAGTCGTCGGTGAAGCCGATATGCCGCACACCATCGCCGAAGTCGCGGCGGAGAAGGGCGCGCAGCTGCTGCAAATCAACCGTGACTGGCAGTGGCAGAAGCAGGAAAATAGCTGGACGTTGCAGGATAGACACGGTGAACTGCGCGACCTGCCGTTGCCGCAGGTGCCGTTGCCCAATGCGGCGACCGCGATCACCGCGCTGCGCGCATCAGGACTCAATGTCAGCGAAGCGGTGATCCGCGAACACCTGCCTCTGGCGATTCTGCCCGGACGTTTCCAGACGGTGAGCGAATCACCACGCGTGATTCTCGATGTGGCACATAATCCGCATGCGGCGCATTATCTGGCTTCACGTCTGGCGGAGTTGCCGAAAAGCGGTAAAGTGCATGCAGTGGTCGGCATGTTGCATGACAAGGACATCGCGGGGACGCTGGCCGCGCTGGCACCGCAGGTGGATCGCTGGTTCTGTGCACCGCTTGACGGTCCGCGTGGCGCCACCGCCGATGAGCTGATCGCCCACCTTGAAGGTGGCAATGCGTATGATAACGTCGATGCAGCATGGCAGGCCGCGCGTCAGCAAGCCGCGCCTGAGGATGTGATTCTGGTGTGTGGTTCTTTCCACACCGTTGCACAGGTTATGGAATCGATGTCAGCGGAGAATGGCAGTGGCAAGTAAGTTTCAAAATCGCTTAGTCGGTACCGTCATTTTGGTGGCGATTGGCGTCATCGTGCTGCCGGGGCTGCTCGACGGCAAGAAAAAGCATTACAAAGAAGAGTTCGCAGCGATTCCGCTGGTGCCAAAGCCGGACGATCAGCAGGATAGCGAAATGGTGCCGCCGGTGACGCAACCGCTCCCGGCGCAGCCGCCGGAAGGGGCGAGCACGGCGCAAACCTCGGATAACGGTAAAGCCAGCAGCTCGGCCAGCAATGGCAATGCGCAACCGGTGCAGAACAGCGAGCCTACGCTGGTGACACCGCCGCCGGTGCATCAGCAGACGAAGCCGGTTGAGCAGCCGAAGCCAAAAGTGGTCGAGCAGCCCAAACCTAAGCCGGTTGAACAGCCGAAGCCAAAACCGGTCGAACAACCGAAGCCCAAAGTGGTAGAACAACCGAAACCGGTTGAGCAGCCAAAAGTGGTCGAAACACCGAAACAGAGTGAACCGGAAGCGGCTCCTGCGGGGCAGGCGTTTGTGGTTCAGCTGGGTGCGCTAAAGAATGCGGCCAAGGTCAGTGAGATTGTGGCGCAACTGCGTCTGTCAGGATATCGTGCCTTTACCGTGCCATCCACGCCGGTGCAGGGACAAATCACGCGCATTTATGTGGGGCCGGATGCCTCAAAAGCGAAGCTGCAGAGTTCGCTGAGTGAGCTACAAAGCATCTCCGGGCTCGGTGGCGTGGTGAAACCGTACGGCACGCGTTAATGCTGTGATAAGCCGCGCCGATAGCAGTAAAAGGCGCGGTATAGCACAAGCGGTTAAGCGAAATGTTGTCGTAAAGCTGTTTTATATCAGTGGGTTAAATTGCTGATTTTACTCAGGGCGAGGAAAGTTTTTTTCATCGCCCTTTTTATGGATACAGAACCGGAAAACCCTACGCAAACGTTTTCTTTTTCTGTTAGAATGCGCCCCGAACTGGATGCAGGGGTGCATAAGCACTGGGTTGGAAGCGTTCATGATCTGGATTGATTACGTCATTATTGCGGTAGTTGGTTTTTCGGCTCTGGTCAGCCTGATTCGTGGGTTTGTCCGGGAAGCCTTATCTCTCGTTACCTGGGGATGCGCGTTTTTTGTCGCCAGTCATTACTACACCTACCTTGCAGTCTGGTTTACAGGTTTTGACGACGAACTGGTTCGCAACGGCATCGCGATAGCGGTGTTATTCGTTGCCACTCTGATTGTGGGTGCCATCGTGAACTATGTGATCGGCTCGCTGGTGGAAAAAACCGGCTTGTCGGGAACCGACAGGGTGTTGGGGGTCTGTTTCGGGGCGTTGCGTGGCGTGCTGATTGTTTCCGCTATGCTCTTCTTCCTCGATACATTCACCGGCTTTTCCAAAAGCCCGGACTGGCAACAGTCGCAACTCATTCCCCAGTTCAGTTACATCATCAGGTGGTTTTTCGATTACCTGAAAAGCACGTCCAGTTTTATACCCCGGTAACGCCACCGGGAGTGCGGCCAATGAGGAAATGACAACATGTGCGGTATTGTTGGTATCACCGGTTTTATGCCAGTAAACCAGTCGATCTATGACGCGTTAACGGTGCTGCAGCACCGCGGGCAAGATGCCGCCGGCATTTGTACCATCGATGCGCTTAACTGCTTCCGTCTGCGTAAAGCGAATGGCCTGGTGAGCGATGTCTTCGAAGCACGCCACATGCAGCGTTTGCAGGGTAATATCGGGATTGGCCATGTTCGCTATCCAACCGCGGGCAGTTCCAGCGCTTCTGAAGCGCAGCCTTTCTACGTAAACTCCCCGTATGGCATCACGCTGGCGCACAACGGCAACCTGACCAACGCGCACGAACTGCGTAAGCATCTGTTCGAAGTGGGTCGCCGTCACGTTAACACCACCTCTGATTCTGAAATCCTGCTGAACATCTTTGCGCAGGAGCTCGACCGTTTCCAGCATGACCCGCTGGAAGCTGACAACATTTTTGCTGCGGTAGCGGCAGTGCACCAACAGGTGCGCGGCGCTTACGCAGTGGTTTCGATGATTATTGGCCATGGCTTAGTTGCGTTCCGCGATCCAAACGGGATTCGCCCATTAGTGCTGGGTAAACGCGTGATTGCTGATGGTCGCACCGAATATATGGTGGCGTCAGAAAGCGTGGCACTGGATACTTTAGGCTTCGAGTTCATCCGCGATGTGGCGCCTGGTGAAGCGGTGTACATCACCGAGCAGGGACAACTCTCCACGCGCCAGTGTGCTGAGAATCCCAAAACCAACCCTTGCCTGTTCGAATACGTCTACTTTGCGCGTCCAGACTCCTTCCTTGATAAGGTGTCGGTCTACAGCGCACGTGTGCGTATGGGCACCAAACTCGGTCAGAAAATTGCCCGCGAATGGGAAGACCTGGATATCGATGTGGTGATTCCTATCCCGGAAACCTCCACTGATGCCGCGCTGGAAATCGCCCGTATTCTCGACAAGCCATATCGTCAGGGCTTCGTGAAAAACCGCTATGTGGGCCGCACCTTTATCATGCCAGGCCAGCATATGCGTCGTAGCGCGATTCGCCGCAAACTGAACGCCAACCGTGCTGAGTTCCGTGATAAGAACGTGCTGCTGGTTGACGATTCCATCGTGCGTGGCACCACGTCTGAGCAGATCATTGAAATGGCGCGCGAAGCCGGTGCAAAACGTGTTTACCTGGCGTCTGCCGCGCCGGAAATTCGTTTCCCGAACGTCTACGGTATCGATATGCCGAGCGCTACCGAACTGATCGCGCATGGCCGTGAAGTGGAAGAAATTCGTCAGCTGATCAAAGCCGATGCGCTGATCTTCCAGGACCTCGATGATCTGATCGAAGCAGTACGTGAAGAGAACCCGGATATCGCACAGTTTGAGTGCTCGGTATTCAACGGCGTTTACGTCACCAAAGATGTCGACCAGCAGTACCTCGAGTATTTGCAGTCACTGCGTAATGACGATGCGAAAGCGATTCAGCGTCAGAACGAAGTGGAAGGTCTGGAGCTGCATAACGAAGGCTAACCGCCTCGTGGTGCTCATCTTTAACAGGGCGGGGGAAACTCCGCCCTGTTTGTTTTTGTATTTTTGCTCAGTGAGCGGCTATCATTGCCGCAATCTGAACGGGCAGGGCTGAATAATGAAACGACTGATCATTGGTATTTCCGGCGCCAGTGGCGCGATATACGGCGTGCGATTGTTGCAAGTGCTGCAACCTTTGGCCGATGTGGAAACCCATTTGGTGATCAGTCCGGCTGCGCGTCAGACGTTATCGCTGGAAACGGATTACAGCCTGCGTGATGTGCAAGCACTGGCTGATGTGGTGCATGACGTACGTGATATCGCTGCCAGCATCTCATCAGGTTCCTTCAAGACACTTGGCATGGTGATTTTACCCTGTTCAATGAAAACCCTTTCCGGCATCGTGCACAGCTACAGTGATAGTTTGCTGACGCGCGCCGCCGATGTGGTGCTGAAGGAGCAGCGTAAACTGGTCCTGTGCGTGCGCGAAACGCCGCTGCATCTTGGGCATTTACGCATGATGACCACGGCCGCGGAATTGGGCGCACTGATCATGCCGCCGGTGCCCGCTTTTTATCACCGCCCACAAAAAATTGAAGATCTGGTCGATCAAACTGTCAATCGCGTCATTGATCAATTCGATATTGAGCTGCCGCAAGACCTGTTTACCCGTTGGCATGGCGCATAATGGTGCAATTTTGCACTAACTGTGTGCATTTTCGCGTGCCCGATCACTCTTCGTGCATCTTGTGCACCAAAAGTTAACAATGTCGCTTTTTCTTCCTCACGTCGCTGTTATATTTCCCTCACAAACTAAGTGCTTGCGCCCCTGAAGGGCGCGGTATTTAGTGCGCCTGAGCACGCTTTCGCCGTTTTGCATAACTGGCATGAAACCTGCAAATCATTCAGCGCAAACACACATCACGACCATATAACAATAAGCACTTCACTTGAGGGTTACCTATGAAAAAGCGAGTTCTGGCTCTTTCCCTGATGCTGGCCATGTCCAGCGCTGCGAGCGTGTTCGCTGCGGTACCAAAAACGCTGCGCATCGGGACAGACCCGACCTACCCGCCGTTTGAATCCAAGAATGCACAAGGCCAGTTAGTCGGCTTTGACATCGATCTGGCGAACGAAATCTGTAAGCGTATCGAGACCAAATGTACTTATGTGGAAAGTGATTTTGATGCACTGATCCCGTCGCTGAAAGCGAAGAAGATCGACGCTATCATCTCTTCTCTCTCCATCACCGAGAAACGTCAGGAAGAGATCGCCTTCTCTGAAAAACTTTACGCCGCCAATGCGCGTTTAGTGGCGAAGAAAGGTTCCAGCCTGCAACCGACCATCGAATCGCTGAAAGGTAAAAACATTGGTTTGCTGCAGGGCACCACTCAGGAAACCTACGCCAACGAAAACTGGCGTCCTAAGGGTGTCACTGTAACGCCATACGCCAACCAGGATCTGGTGTATCAGGATCTGGATGCAGGTCGTATCGATGCGGCTTTCCAGGATGAAGTGCAGGCGAGCGAGGGCTTCCTAAAACAGCCAGTGGGCAAAAACTATGCGTTTGCCGGTCCAGCGGTTAAAGATGACAAAATCTTTGGTGTCGGTACTGGTATGGGCTTGCGCAAAGACGATGCCGATCTGAAAGCAGCCATCGACAAAGCGTTCGATGCCATGCGTAAAGATGGCACCTACGACAAGATTGCGAAGAAGTACTTTGATTTCAACGTGTACGGCGATTAATTGTCCTGTTTTCTGACCTTGATGATTGATTTGCAGCAGGGTTGGTCATAACTATTCACTCCGGGCGCTTACTTATGTAAACTCCCGGGGTTCATACGCTTGCCGCCATCTACCCTGTGATTCAAATCCTGGTCAGGACTGTCCGTTAGTTGGGCAGCGTTTGTTATTTTCCCTCACGACAGGATCGAACCCATGCTGTATGGCTATTCTGAAGTAATCCTAAAAGGCACCCTGGTGACCCTTGAGCTGGCACTCAGCTCCGTGGTGCTTGCCTTAGTGCTTGGCTTAATGGGCGCTGGCGCCAAACTCTCTCGCAGTCGCCTGCTGGTGATGATTGCTGAAGGCTACACCACCTTAATCCGCGGTGTACCTGATCTGGTTTTGATGTTGCTGATCTTCTACGGTCTGCAAATCGCTCTCAATACGGTCACTGATGCGCTGGGCATGGCGCAGTTTGATATCGATCCGATGGTGGCCGGTATCATCACACTTGGCTTCATCTATGGTGCCTATTTCACTGAAACCTTCCGGGGTGCTTTCCTCGCTGTGCCAAAAGGGCAGATTGAAGCGGCTACCGCTTTCGGTTTCACCGGTTCGCAAACTTTCCGTCGTATTTTGTTCCCGGCGATGATGCGTTTTGCGTTACCAGGTATTGGCAATAACTGGCAGGTGATTCTCAAAGCCACAGCGCTGGTGTCGCTGCTGGGGCTGGAAGACGTGGTGAAAGCCACGCAGCTGGCGGGTAAAAGTACCTGGCAGCCGTTCTACTTCGCGATCGTCGCGGGGGTGATTTATCTGGTGTTTACCACGCTGTCGAACGGCGTGCTGTGGTGGCTTGAACGCCGCTACACGGTGGGTGTGAAAAGGGCAGAGCTATGATCGATATTATTCAGGAGTATTGGAAACAGCTGCTCTGGACAGATGGTTACCGTTTTACCGGCGTCGCCATTACGTTGTGGTTGTTGATTCTTTCCGTGGTGATCGGTGGTTGTATGGCGGTGTTGCTGGCGATTGCGCGTGTATCGCCAAATCGTTATATCTCAACGCCCGTCTGGCTGTTCACCTATGTCTTCCGTGGTACGCCGCTGTATGTCCAGCTGCTGGTGTTCTATTCCGGCATGTATACGCTGGAAGTGGTGAAAGGATCGGAGCTGCTGAATGCCTTCTTCCGCAGCGGCCTGAACTGTACGCTGCTGGCCTTTACGCTGAACACCTGCGCTTACACCACCGAAATTTTTGCCGGGGCCATTCGCGCGGTTCCCCATGGCGAAATTGAAGCGGCACGCGCTTACGGTTTCTCCCCGTTTAAAATGTATCGCTGCATCATACTACCGTCGGCGCTGCGTACCGCGCTGCCAGCCTACAGTAATGAAGTGATCCTAATGCTGCACTCCACCGCGCTGGCATTTACTGCCACGGTGCCAGATCTGTTGAAAATCGCGCGTGATATTAACTCGGCGACCTACCAGCCGTTTACCGCGTTTGGCATCGCTGCGGTGCTGTATCTGATTATCTCTTACGTGCTGATTAGCCTGTTCCGCAAGGCGGAACGCCGCTTCCTGGCGCACGTGAAACCTTCTTCATCGCATTGAGTATCACTATGGCTGACAAAAAATTAAGCGTTACCGAACTGCACAAGCGTTACGGTGAACATGAAGTTTTGAAAGGCGTATCACTGCAGGCGAACGCCGGCGATGTGATCAGCATTATTGGCTCGTCCGGTTCCGGGAAAAGTACCTTCTTACGCTGCATTAACTTCCTCGAAAAGCCGAGCGAAGGCACCATTTCGGTTAACAACGAGCAAATCAATCTGGTGCGCGATACCGATGGACAGCTGAAAGTGTCCAACAAAGAGCAGCTGCGTTCACTGCGCACTCGTCTGACCATGGTGTTCCAGCACTTTAATTTGTGGAGCCATATGACGGTGCTGGATAACGTCACCGAAGCGCCAATCCAGGTGCTGGGGCTGAGCAAAGCCGAAGCGCGTGAGCGTGCGATTAAATATCTGGATAAAGTCGGCATTGATGAGCGTGCGCGTGCTAAATATCCGGTGCATCTTTCGGGCGGTCAGCAGCAGCGTGTGTCCATTGCCCGCGCCCTGGCGATGGAGCCGGAAGTGCTGTTATTTGATGAACCGACTTCTGCGCTCGATCCCGAGTTAGTCGGCGAAGTGCTGCGCATCATGCAGAAACTGGCTGAAGAGGGTAAAACCATGGTGGTGGTGACGCATGAGATGGAGTTTGCTCGTCATGTTTCCAATCACGTGATTTTCCTGCATCAGGGCAAGATTGAAGAGCAGGGCTCGCCAGATGAGCTTTTCGGCAACCCGAAAAGCCCACGTTTGCAGCAGTTCCTGTCGGGATCGCTGAAGTAAATTTTGCACGATGGTTAAGGCGATGGAAGCGGGGGTAGAGGAGTAAAGCATCCCGCGCCACGGATGGCGCGGGCTGAGGCCCAGGGATGGTTTATGCCGTCTTTACGATCTGCCCCCGCTTCCTGAGCAGGCGCTGAAAACTCACTCTCGCAGTAACCTCAGCGCCGTATCTTCATCGGTTACCAGTCCCGATACCCAGCCGCCCTGCAATGCAGCCCGAATCGCCGGATACTTCCGCTCGCTGCCGGAAAAACCAATAATCTTGCGCTGTGTCTGGCTCTCCAGCAATACGCTGGTCAGTAGCTCATCGGTTTCGCCCCACACGCGCTCACCTTGCTGATTGAAAAAGTGACCGAGCATTTCGCCCACCACGCCGCGTGCATTCAGTGCCTCAACCTGTGCATCGGTGATAAATCCTTCGGCATTTAACGGACAACCCGGCATCACTTCCCCAATCCCCACAAAAGCCACGTCCGCCTGCAATGCGCGATCGGTGACGCGCTGATACACCTGATGCTGCACCCACATCGCTTTATCCTGTGGTGTGTCGGCGTACAGCGGCGCAGGAATGAAGAAATATTTGCCCTGCATCTTTTCGGCCATTTTCAACGGCACATCGTATCGTGTACCGGAATCATCGCGTGCAATCGCCCCAATCATCGAAACGCACTGATGCTGCGGACGATCCACCCAAGGCAATGCATCGATCATTGAGCGTAGAGTCTTGCCCGAACCAATGCCAAACACCTGCGGCGTTTCCTCATTGATGAACTGTGACATCACCGCCGCGCCTTCCACCGCCAGCATTTGTTGAATGGCGTCATCATTCAGATTGGCCGATGGCACCACGCGGCACAGATCCAGACCAAATTTCTCCTGCACCTCGCGCGCCAGCTGCAAACAGTGGGTGACGGGATGATCGATTTTTACGCTCACCATGCCCATCTCGCGTGCGCTGGAGACCAGACGCTGCGCAACCTGACGTGACAATCCCAATGCCTGCGCAATCTCTTGCTGCGTGACGCCTGCAACGTAGTACATCCACGCGGCACGTGCGGCCAGCTCCTGCTTTTTCTCTTCTCTGCTCATCACGCTGTTCCGTCAAAACTGATGCGACATCTTAGCGCGTGTTTTACGAAAAGCACTAACTGAGCAAAAGCCCCAAAAAAGAGCAAATGTATTATTTGTGATAAGGCTCGCAGAACGATCCTCGCCACGCACACTATGCTACCTGTCATCGGGCAAATGCCCTGTCTTGTGGCAAATGTTTAATTGAGGCGATTATGACCAATCAATCAGTGTGGATACACATCGGCGCGGGATCTTTCCATCGGGCACATCAGGCGTGGTATCTGCATAAACTGCGCGAGCAGGGAGATGAAAGCTGGGGCATCGCGCTCGGCAATATCCGCAATGACGCGGTGCCGTTGCTCAATCAGCTCGCGGCGCAGAACGGCGAATATGTGCTGGAAACCGTGACGCCAGAAGGTGAGCGCGATTACGAAACCATCACCTCGCTGCGCAAAATCTTGCCGTGGGACAGTGAAATTAGCGCGCTGGTTGAGCAGGGGGCCAATCCGCAAACCCGTGTAATTGGCTTTACCGTGACTGAAGCGGGCTACTACCTGACACCTGAATTTAAATTGGATCTCAATCAGGCAGACGTGAAGGCCGATCTGGGTGGCGACATCCGCACTATTTATGGCGCACTCAGCCGCATCCTGACAGCGCGTGTTGCACAAGGTGGCGCGCCGGTCACACTGCTGAACTGTGACAACCTGCGCCACAACGGTGAGCGTTTCCGTGAGGGATTCCTCGCCTTCCTTGCCGCCAAAGGCGATACCGCGCTGGCAGATTGGGTGCGCACGCAGACCACTTCACCGAATACCATGGTCGATCGCATTACTCCACGCCCAACGCCGGATGTGGCGGAGCGCGTGCAAGCCGCAACCGGCAAACAGGATGGGGCAGCGGTGATGGCAGAGTCCTTTATTCAGTGGGTGATTGAAGATGACTTTATTGCCGGGCGTCCGGCGCTGGAAAAGGTCGGCGTTGAGCTGGTGGAGTCGGTGCTGCCGTGGGAAGAAGCGAAAATCCGCATCCTCAATGCGACGCATGCCGCGATTGCCTGGGCGGGCACGCTGATTGGCTTGAACTATATCGATGACAGCACACGTCATCCGGCGATTTATCAACTGGCGCACGACTACGTCACTCAGGATGTCATTCCCTCTCTGTCGCCCAGCCCGCTTGATTTAGCCGATTACCGCGACGTGGTGCTGGCCCGCTTTAGCAACCCATACATCAAAGACACCAACCAGCGCGTGGGCGCTGATGGCCTGTCCAAAATTCCCGGCATGGTGACGCCAACCCTGCAACAGTGCTACCAGCGCGGTGCGCAACCCAGTGCAACAGCGGTGATTCCGGCACTGTTCTTCCTGTTTATGCAGCGCTGGGCCAATGACGATCTGCCGTATTCCTATCAGGATGGTGCGCTACAGGCCGATGCGCTGCGTAACCAGTTCGCCAGTGCCGATCCGCTGAAGGCCTTCCTGAGTGATAGCGCGCTGTTTGCCGAATTGGCAAACGACAAGGCGTTTCATGCGCTGGTGACGCACCGTGTCGCAAGTTTGCAACAGTGGCTGAAACAGCCAGAACTGGCGGCGGTGTAATCATGTATCTCGGCATTGATATCGGTACGTCAGAGCTTAAAGCGCTGATCATCAACGCGTATGGTGAGATTGTGGCGTCACAGCATGCCACGCTCACTGTGCAGCGCCCACATCCCCACTGGGCAGAACAGGATCCCGAACGCTGGTGGCAAGCCTGCACTGAGGTGCTGGCGGCATTGCGTCAGCAATCTCCTGATGCGTGGGCTGCTATCCGTGCCATCGGCTTATCCGGCCAGATGCACGGGGCCGTGCTGCTGGATGCGGATGGCAAGGTTTTGCGTCCGTGCATCTTGTGGAACGACACGCGCAGTGCGCCACAGTGTGAGGTGCTGCGTAAATGCTATCCGCAGATGATGGCGATCAGCGGCAACATGATCATGCCCGGCTTCACCGCGCCGAAACTGCGCTGGGTGGCGGAACATGAGCCGGAGATCTTCAGCCGCATCGATAAGGTCCTGCTGCCGAAAGATTATCTGCGCTGGCGTCTTACCGGGCACTTTGTCAGCGAGCCTTCGGATGCTGCCGGTACGCTATGGCTGGATGTGGCACAGCGTGACTGGTCTGAAGAACTGCTGGCCATCACCGGACTGACGCGCGCGCAGATGCCTGAACTGGTGGAAGGCAGCGCGGTGAGTGGCCGTGTGCAATCGGCACTGGCGAGTGAGTGGGGTCTATCCACCTCGGTTACGGTGGCGGGTGGTGGCGGTGACAATGCCGCATCGGCGGTCGGCGTGGGTGCAGTGAATACGGGGGATGCTTTTATCTCATTGGGCACTTCCGGTGTGATTTTCGTTGTGAACGATCGCCTGCAAGCCGACCCTCAATCCGGCGTGCATGCCTTCTGCCATGCGCTACCGGGTCGCTGGCATCAAATGAGTGTGATGCTGAGTGCCGCCAGTTGCCTGCGCTGGTTGTGTAATCTGCTGTCGGTTAGCGAAAGCCAGTTGATGGAGGAGATGGCACAGCTCAGCGATGAACAACTGCGGAGTGCCCCGATATTCCTGCCTTACCTGTCAGGTGAGCGCACGCCGCATAACGATCCTGATGCCTCCGGTTCTTTCTTCAATCTTCGCCACGAAACACCGCGTGCTTTGCTGGGCTATGCGGTGATCGAAGGTGTGGCATTTGGGCTGGCGGATGGGCTGGCGGTGCTCGGGGATGCCCAGCACCACATTCAGCAATGCAGCCTGACCGGCGGTGGAGCACGCAGCACGCTGTGGGCACAGCTGATTGCCGACGTGTTGCAACTGCCCATCGTCACCCATCCGGCCAGCGCATCCGGTGCGCTGGGCGCCGCACGACTGGCATGGCTGGGCGATGGCGGTAATGAGCAAGAGGTCTGCCTGAAACCACTGGTGCAGGCACGATATCAACCGGATGCCACGCGCGGTGCGGTGCTGCAAAAGCGGCTGCGTCTGTTCCGCGAACTCTACATCCAACAACAACAGGTGCGCAGCTTGCTGCCTGCATAACGGCTTACCGAACAGAAGGTGATGGTGATGCAATCGAACGAATACTGGTTTGGCTTACCGAAAAAGATGTTTTGGGGCTTCCTCGCTATCGCGATTTTCATGGCGGGTGATGGCTTTGAAATGGCGTTTCTGTCGCGCCATATCACCGACATGGGCTTTACACCTGCGCAATCTGCGGTGGTGTTTACTTTCTATGGTTTAGCGGCGGCGCTGGCGGCCTGGGCGTCGGGCGTGGTGGCTGAGCTGATCACCCCGCAGCGCGCCATGATGATTGGCTTTGTGCTGTGGATCGTGATGCATGCGCTGTTTATGTCGCTGGGGCTTGGTCTGCGCAACTATCCGCTGATGGTGCTGTTCTACGGTATCCGCGGGCTGGCTTATCCGCTGTTTATCTACTCGTTCATGATGATGCTGGTGCAGGTCTTGCCACGTGAGAAACTGGCAGCAGCTACCGGCTGGTTCTGGGCAATGTATTCTGTCGGCATCGGCGTGGTCGGCAGCTATTTGCCAAGCCTGACCATTCCGATGCTGGGGGAAACCGGGACGCTGTGGCTGGCGATTATCTGGGTGGCCTGTGGTGGAATTCTGGCGTACTTCAGTCTGCGCAACGTGCCGGTGGATCGCTCACGTGTGAATTTGCCGATGCGTGACAAAATGACCGAGATGTCGCGGGCCGTGACCATCCTGTTCACGAATCAGCACGTGTTTTATGCCTGCCTGATTCGCATCATCAACACGCTGTCGCTGTTTGGTTTTGCCATCATCATGCCACTGCTGTTTGTCGATCGTCTCGGCTTCACTATCTCTGAATGGCTGCAGATCTGGGCGGTGTTCTTCTTTGTTACCATTTTCACCAACATCTTCTGGGGCATCACCGGTGAGAAGCTAGGCTGGATCCGTCAGGTGCGCTGGTTTGGTTGCCTGGGAATGGCGATTTCCAGTCTGATGTTTTATTACCTGCCGCTGTATGCCGGTCACAACTACTGGGTGGCGCTGATTCCGGCAGTGATGCTGGGGATCTTTGTGGCGGCATTTGTACCGATGACGGCGGTATTTCCAACGCTGGAACCGCATCATAAAGGTGCCGCCGTCTCGATCTACAACCTGTCGGCGGGCCTGAGCAATTTCGTGGCTCCGGCTATCGCCTCAGTGATGCTGCCGTTCTTTGATATCGTCGGGGTGGTATGGGCTTATACCGCGCTGTATGTGTTTGCGGGGGTGCTGACCTTTATCATTCGCGTGCCGCAGCCGGGACACACGCGTGAAGAGAGGGCGGTGAAATCGCGAGTAGCGGAACAACGCAGCTAAGCGAAAAACGGCGGCTCAGGGCCGCCGTCTGTTTATCAGACCACATCCTGAAGCGCTTCCTGCAAATCATACCAGCGGAAGCCAAAACCCGACTCCTCCAGCCGTTTCGGCAAAACATGCTGCCCACCCAGCACCAGCACGGCAGATTCTCCCATCATCAACTTAATCGCGCTGGCTGGGGTGCGCATAAACGCCGGTCGATGCATCACGTGGCCGAGTGTGGCGGCGAACTGCTCATTGCGTACCGCATAAGGCGCAACCATATTGAACGGTCCGCTCAGGTCGTTATTGTCGATCAGCCAGATGATCGCGTTAACCAGATCGTCAATGTGAATCCACGGCAGATACTGCTTCCCACTGCCAATCGGACCGCCGACGCCAAGTTTGAACGGTAGCTTCATTTTTGCCAGCGCGCCACCTTCCTCTGCCAGCACTACGCCAGTGCGTAATAAACAAACCCGGGTGCGATCGCTCTGTGCATTAAGTGCCAGCTGTTCCCAACGTGCACACAGGGCATGAGTGAACTCATCGTGACCGGGATCGTCTTCCGTTAATACCAGATCGCCGGTATCACCATAAAAACCGGTCGCGGATCCGGAAATTAAAAAATGCGGTGGGTTGCTGCTGGCGTGGATCAGCGAAACGATTTGCTCGGTGATCTGCCAGCGACTTTCACACAGCCGCTGTTTCTGTTGTTCGGTCCAGCGTTTATCGGCGATCGGCTCGCCCGCCAGATTAATCACGCCATCAATACCGTCGAGATCGGTTTGCTGATTGATACCGGACCAAAGCGAAACGCGAGGATCCAGTTTGTCCCGTGCCGCCGCGACATCTCGGGTGACGACGTTCACCTGATGTCCGAGCAACAGCAGACGTGGTATCAAATGGCGGCCTATCAAACCTGTGCCACCGGTAATAAGCAGGTGCATGCTGAGCCTCCTTGTAATTTATTTTCTGCTCAGACTGATCATAGAAGAGAAGCGCACGGATAGCGTGACAGCGCTTACGCTAATGAAGAAAAAGGGAAAGTTTGTGTTGGTCTTAAGGTCAAAGATCCGACCAGCACACCATTGCCTAAACAAATAAAAATCGGTAAATAGAAAGCACACCTGATGCTTATTGAGGCAGCCGATGAACTATCCATCCATCACCTTGTGGTCCGATGCATCCTTTTTCAGCCCTTACGCCATGTCTGTCTACGTTGCACTCACCGAGAAAGGCATTCCTTTCACCCTGAAGCGCGTGGACTTAGCGCAAAACGCTCAGCTTGATGATGACTACCGCGCGCTGTCGCTGACGTGTCGCGTACCTACGCTGCAGATTGATGATTTGGTGCTCAATGAATCTTCAGCGATTGCTGAATATCTCGAAGAGCGTTTTCCGGCCCCTGAATTTGAGCGTCTCTATCCACGCGATCGTGAAAAGCGTGCGCACGCGCGTGAAGTGCAGGCGTGGTTGCGCAGTGATTTAATGGCGCTGCGTGCTGAGCGTCCGACGGAAGTGCTGTTTGCCGGCGAGCGCTTTGCGCCATTAACCCCGGCAGGCGAGCAGGCGGCAAGCAAATTGATCGCGGCGGTTCAGCGTCTGCTTCCGGATGGACAACAAAACCTGTTTGGTGAATGGTCGATTGCCGACACCGATTTGGCAGTGATGATTAACCGCCTGGCACTGCATGGCGACACGTTACCGGTGAAATTGCAGCATTACGCCGAGTTTCAGTGGCAACGTGCGTCAGTGCAATTGTGGCTGGCCGAATCGGGTAAGTCGCGCTAAGCACGAAGAGCCTTGCGGAGGCGAAAAGAACGCTTTACCTTACCGCTCATTCTAATAAGGCATCGCAAACAGGCGCGTGCTGGGCACGCCGAAAACAGAAAAGGGTTACGGATGGTGGATCAAACGGCAGATAGCGGTATCGAGTGGGTTGATATCGTTAGTGAAGAGAACGAAGTCATTGCGCAGGCCAGCCGTGCGCAGATGCGTGCGCAGAATTTGCGTCATCGTGCGACCTACATCGTGGTGCATGATGGTATGGGCAAAATTCTGGTGCAGCGTCGTACTGAAATCAAAGACTTCATGCCGGGTATGCTCGATGCGACCGCCGGTGGCGTAGTGCAGAGTGGTGAAGACATGCTGGAATCTGCACGCCGTGAAGCGGAAGAAGAGTTAGGGATCGCCGCAGTGCCGTTTGCCGAGCATGGTAAATTCTACTTCGAAGATGAGCACTGCCGCGTCTGGGGTGGATTGTTTAGCTGTGTGTCACATGGCCCATTCGCCATGCAGGAAGAAGAAGTGGATGAAGTGTTCTGGATGACGCCAGAAGAGATCACTGCACGCTGCGATGAATTCACCGACGACTCGCTCAAAGCCGTATCACTGTGGCTGAGCCGCAACAGCGATGCCGCGCGTCGCAAGCAGAGCAGCGAATCCTGATTCCCGCTACGTTCGAACAAGGCGCCCAACGGCGCCTTTGTTGTTTCTAATGCTCACGTAAAATGTCTTTGAGCAGTTGCAGGGCCTTATCAAACTGTGGCTGCGGAATCGTCAGCGGATAAAGAAAACGGATCACATTACTGTGTACGCCACAGGTCAGTAAAATCAGCCCTTGTGCCAGCGCCTGTAACTGAATCGCTTTGGTGATTTCTGCTGATGGTCGGCCTGCGTCATCCTGAAACTCTGCCGCAACCATTGAGCCGTAACCGCGCACCTCAGCAAGGGATGCGCATCCTGCACTCCGCAAAGTGGCACTGAGCTGTTCGCCCAATTGATTAGCGCGTGCGCACAGCTGTTCTTCATCAATAATATCCAGCACGGCATGCGCGGCGGCTATCGCGGGCGGGCTGCCCGCATAAGTGCCACCTAAACCACCCGGCTCAGGGGCATCCATCACTTCGGCACGCCCGGATACGGCCGATAACGGAAACCCGCCCGCCAGACTTTTTGCCATGGTGATCAAATCTGGCTGCACATCGTAATACTCACTGGCGAACAGCTTGCCGGTGCGTGCAAAACCGCTCTGAATCTCATCGGCGATTAACAAAATGCCGTGACGATCGCATAAGGCACGTAAAGCAGATACAAACGCTGGTGGCGCAATATAAAAACCGCCTTCGCCCTGCACGGGTTCGAAAATGATCGCCGCCACCTGCTGTGGGCTGATATCACTGCGGAAAATCGCTTCCAGACTCTCTAATGCCTGATGCACGCTCACGTTGTGCAGCGCATTAGGATACTGGGCGTGAAATACCGAACCGGCAAACGGCCCAAAGCCGGTTTTGTAAGGCACGACTTTGCCCGTCAGTGACATCGTCATATGGGTGCGCCCGTGGAATGCGCCTGTGAACGCAATAATGCCGGGACGCCCGGTCGCCGCGCGGGCAATCTTCACCGCGTTCTCTACCGCTTCTGCACCGCTGGAAAAGAAGGTGGTTTTCACCTCGCCACTAATGGGCACGCGCTGGTTAAGCCGCTCAGCGAGATGAATATAATTCTCGTAAGGGATAACCTGAAACGCGGTATGGGTAAAGCTATCCAGCTGCTGCTGCACGGCCGCCATCACTTTCGGATGACGATGCCCGGTATTCAGCACCGCAATGCCTGCCGCAAAGTCAGTGTATTCACGCCCATTCTGATCCCAAACCGTGGCGTTTTCCGCCTTAACCGCATAGAAATCACACATCACACCCACACCGCGCGGCGTGGCCTTCAATCGACGACGGTGCACATCACTGCTGCTCATCATTCACCTCGCAAGTCACGGGAGCCTGAGATCAGTGTGATCGTCAGGATGTTTTTTTGCCAGTGAACCACTGCGTGAAAGTCGCCACGTTACATTCGCTCTGAATGCGAAGGTGTGCGCCACAAAAGCGATGATGAAGTTTGAAGGGCAGGGAAGAAGAGTATTAACAGAAACGTACGACATAGCCTTTCATGACAAACAGTCAGAATGCTGAGGTGTGCACCTCAAAAGCGATGATCAAGTTTGAAAGACAGGGCAGGCCAGTGCGAAGATCGAAGCGTCCGCGCCATGGACGGCGCGGCCGATCTGCAGGGATGCGTTAATCCTTCGCGATCGGACTGGCCTTCCCTGTCGTTTGCACCGAGCATTCAGCGACAACTGCACCCAGCCCACAGCAACACCCAGCCCACAGCAACACCCAGCCTTCACCACCCACCAATCTTAAAGCAAAAAAAAAGAGCACAAGGTTTAACCCTCATGCTCCTTACGTTCAGCAGAAAGAAAAAGGAATTAACCTTCCGCCTGCTTTGACTGAATCGCGGTCAGTGCGATGGTATAAACAATGTCATCCACCAATGCGCCACGTGACAGATCGTTCACTGGCTTGCGCATACCCTGCAGCATCGGCCCGATGGAAATCAGGTCGGCCGAACGCTGAACCGCTTTGTAAGTGGTGTTACCGGTGTTCAGATCCGGGAAGATAAACACGGTCGCACGGCCTGCAACGGCAGAGTTTGGTGCTTTCGACTTCGCGACATCTTCCATAATCGCAGCGTCATACTGCAACGGACCATCGATCACCAGATCAGGACGTTTCTCCTGCGCGATACGCGTCGCTTCGCGTACCTTCTCAACGTCGCTACCCGCACCGGAGTTACCGGTTGAGTAAGAAATCATCGCCACGCGTGGATCGATACCAAAGGCTTTGGCGGAATCCGCAGACTGAATCGCGATCTCTGCCAGCTGTTCTGGATTCGGATCCGGGTTAATCGCGCAGTCACCGTACACCAGCACCTGCTCAGGCAGCAGCATAAAGAACACGGAAGACACCAGTGAACTGTTTGGCGCGGTCTTGATCAACTGCAACGGCGGACGAATGGTATTGGCGGTGGTATGAACAGCACCTGACACCAAACCGTCCACTTCACCGCGCTCCAGCATCATGGTGCCGAGCATCACGTTATCTTCCAGCTGCTCCTGCGCGACCACTTCGGTCATGCCTTTGCTCTTACGCAACTCAACCAAACGCGGCACATAATTCTCGCGCACCACTTCTGGATCGACAATCTCAATGCCCTGGCCCAGCACCACACCCTGAGCGGCAGCGACACGCTGGATCTCATCCGGGTTACCCAACAGTACACAAGATGCAATGCCACGCTCGGCACAAATCGCAGCGGCTTTCACGGTACGTGGCTCGTCGCCTTCTGGCAGCACAATGCGTTTGCCTGCTTTACGTGCCAGCTCGGTCAGTTGATAACGGAAGGCTGGTGGAGACAGACGACGGCTACGTTCGGAAGTCGCAGTGAGTGATTCCACCCAATCGGCATCGATAAAGCTGGCCACATACTCCTGCACCTTCTCAATGCGCTGGGTATCATCTGCAGGCACTTCCAGATTAAAGCTCTGCAGGCTCAGTGAGGTCTGCCAGGTATTGGTTTTCACCATAAACACCGGCAGGCCCGTCTGGAAGGCACGTTCACACAGACGCGCAATCGGTGCTTCAATCTGATAACCACCGGTCAGCAACACGGCACCGATCTCAATACCGTTCATGGCGGCGAGACAAGCTGCAACCAGCACGTCTGGACGATCGGCCGATGTCACCAGCAGTGAACCCGGACGGAAGTGCTCCAGCATATGCGGAATGCTACGTGCGCAGAACGTCACCGATTTCACGCGGCGGGTCTGGATCTCACCTTCGTTAATGATCTCTGCATTCAGATGGCGGCACATATCGATGGCACGCGTCGCGATCAGATCGAAACTCCAGGGTACACAGCCCAGAATCGGCAATGGGCTGTTAGCAAACAGCTGCTTAGGATCGATATTGGCAATATTTGCTTTCGTCGAATCATCGAAAATTTCAGACAGGTCAGGGCGCGTACGACCCTGCTCATCCACTGGCGCATTCAGTTTATTAATGATCACGCCGGTGATGTTTTTGTTCTTACTGCCGCCAAAGCTGCTTTGCGTTAATTCAATGCGCTCTTTCAACTGCGCAGGCGAATCATTGCCCAGTGCCGTCACGAACACGATTTCCGCATTCAGGGTCTTGGCGATTTCATAGTTCAGCGAAGAGGCAAACTGATGCTTACGGGTTGGCACCAGTCCTTCAACCAACACCACTTCTGCGTCTTGCGCATTGGCGTGGTAGTTAGCGATGATCTCTTCCATCAAAACGTCTTGCTGGTTCGAACCCAGCAGTGACTCAACGCGTGACATCTGCAGCGGTTCAGCGGCAGGGATTGCGGAGTTCTTACGAATGATGGTGGTGGTCTGATCGGGCGCATCGCCGCCCGCACGTGGCTGGGCAATCGGCTTGAACACGCTCAGGCGAACGCCTTTGCGCTCCATGGCACGAATCACGCCGAGGCTGACGCTGGTCAGGCCGACGCTGGTGCCGGTAGGGATGAGCATGATTGTACGTGACACTATAAAAACCTCTCAGGTGTTGCAGACTAGCCAAAACAACTCCGTCAGCCTGAGCTGACGGAGAGAAGTGTATTTAGGCGGTCAGACGCGTGGCGTCCTGGGCGATAACCAACTCTTCGTTGGTTGGGATCACCACGGCCGGGCGGGTGCCCTCTTTGTTGATAAAGCCAGACTTACCGAAGCGGGCCGCGAGGTTACGCTCGTGATCCACTTCAAAGCCCAGAAGACCCAGTTTCGCCAGCGCCAGCTCACGCACCATCGCCGCGTTCTCACCGATACCACCGGTGAACACCACGGCATCCAGACGACCTTCCATCAGCGCGGTGTAGCTGCCGATGTATTTCGCCAGACGATGGCAGAACACGTCCATCGCACGCTTGGCATCTTCTTTGGTCGCGTAGTTGTCTTCAACATAGCGGCAGTCACTGGTGACTTCGGTCAGACCCAGCAGACCAGACTCTTTGGTCAGCAGTTTATTGATCGCATCCACGCTCATACCGAGGGTGTCATGCAGGAAGAACACGATAGCCGGGTCGATATCACCACTGCGGGTGCCCATCACCAGACCTTCCAGCGGTGTCAGACCCATAGAAGTATCGACGCACTGGCCGTTACGGATAGCAGAGACTGAACCGCCGTTGCCGAGGTGGCAAGTAATGATATTCAGTTCATTAACTGGCTTGTTCAGCATTTTGGCGGCTTCCTGCGTCACATAGTAGTGGCTGGTGCCGTGTGCGCCGTAGCGACGAACGCCGTGCTCTTTGTACAGTTTGTACGGCAGAGCATAAAGATATGACTCTTCCGGCATAGTCTGATGGAATGCCGTATCAAAAACCGCCACATTCTTATCTGACAGATGAGGGAAGTTCTTCAGTGCTTCGTCGATACCGATCAGATGCGCCGGGTTATGCAGCGGAGCAAAAGAGGAAGCATCTTTAATGCCCTGAATCACCGATTCATCGATGATCACCGATTGAGTCAGCTGCTCGCCGCCGTGAACGATACGATGGCCGATTGCAGCGATTTGTGCCGAAAGCTCTGGTTTTTGTGCCAGAATAGTTTTAACAATAAAGTTCAGCGCTTCACTGTGCGCTGCACCTGCGCCGAGAGGCGCTTCTTGTTTGCTGCCTTCCAGTTTCCATTTGATACGCGCTTCAGGTAAATGGAAACACTCCGCCAGACCTGACAGATATTCGTCACCGGTGGCTGGATTGAGGATGGCAAACTTAAGTGATGAGCTGCCGCAGTTCAGAACCAGTACTAACTTCGTTGACATGGAAGTACCTATTGATTAAAGAGTGGCTAAAAATAACGCAATCAGACTAACAGCGTAGCCCATGAATGCTGGTAGATTAATGATTAACATCATGCGGTAGTCAAAAAGAGACCGACATGCAAAAAAATTTCGGTAATTTTACGTAGATTTTTGAAATCTGCTTAGCGAAACATGGCTCTGAACCGCTCTTTTATTGAGCTGAAGCTTCCGGTAATGTTGCTAAAACGGCGTCAGAATACCCACTGTCACCCGCAAAGACAAAATCTTTTGAAGGATGTCACGTAAAGTTGTGTAGTTATCATTATATTTTAATCGTTGCAGAATTAGTTGAGGTCTATCATGGCGAATGACACAAGCAATCCCGGCTGGTTTGGTTTATTCCAGAACGGTCAGCGTTACATGAAGACCTGGCCAGCCGATAAGCGACTGGCCCCCATGTTCCCGGAAAACCGCGTGGTGACGGCAACGCGTTTTGCCATCCGCTTTATGCCCCCGCTGGCGATATTCACCCTGACGTGGCAAATCGCCATGGGCGGACAGTTGGGACCGGCGATTGCCACCGCACTGTTTGCCTGCAGTCTGCCGATGCAGGGATTGTGGTGGCTGGGTAAGCGCTCCATCACGCCATTGCCGCCGACATTGCTGCACTGGTTCCACGAAGTGCGCGCAAAACTGGAAGAAGCGGGACAAGCGATTGCCCCTGTTGATGGTAAACCGACTTATCAGGCGCTGGCCGATGTGCTGAAGCGCGCCTTCAAACAACTCGACCGTACCTTCCTCGACGATCTTTGATCGATCATCCCCTTTTACTGCCAGAGAATGTGTGCAGTAACCGGGTTTAAATCAAAGAAAAGTGATGCGGGCAAACACGCATCGCTTTCCTTGTGTAATCATTTATCCATTGTTAAATCTTAAGCGGCCGTGATGGCCCGGGAGCGAACCGTGGAAATGACCCATGCACAACGACTGATCCTCTCCAATCAATACAAAATGATGGCGATGCTTGAGCCGGAAAATGCGGAGCGCTATCGCCGCTACCAGACCATCATCGAACGGGGCTACGGCCTGCAACTGCGCGAACTCGACAAAGAGTTTGGCGAGCTAACGGAAGCCACCTGCCGCCAACTCATCGATATTATGGAAATGCACCATGCGCTGCATGTCTCCTGGTCGAACCTGAAAGAAGCCAATAATATCGAAGAGCGCCGTCTGGCGTTTCTCGGCTTTGATGCGGCCACCGAGGCGCGCTATCTCGGCTATGTGCGCTTTATGGTGAACGTCGAAGGACGCTACACCCATTTTGATTCTGGAACTCACGGCTTCAATGCTCAGACGCCGATGTGGGAAAAATACCAACGTATGCTGGCGGTGTGGCACACTTGTCCGCGTCAGTATCATCTTAGCGCGAACGAAATCGCGCAGATTCTTAATGCCTGAATAAGGAGCAACGCGTGGAGTACAGGGGTTTTCTGTTTGATTTGGACGGTACATTGGTGGATTCGTTGCCTGCGGTGATCCGCGCATGGTCATTGTGGGGCGAGCGCCAGGGTCTTGCGGCGGAAGAAGTCCTGAACTTCATACACGGTAAGCCAGCGATCAATTCACTGCGCCATTTTATGGCAGGCCAGTCTGAAGAGGCGATTCAGGCGGAGTTTATGTGGCTTGAGCGTTTAGAAGCAGAAGACACGCAGGGCGTGCAAGCGATTCCGGGGGCAAAGGCATTGCTCGCCACACTCAACGAACTGCAGATTCCCTGGGCGATAGTGACTTCAGGATCTATCCCGGTGGCTCACGCGCGTCACAAAGCGGCGGGTTTACCGATGCCGGAGGTGTTCATTACCGCAGAAAACATCAAATTGGGTAAACCGAACCCGGAGCCGTATCTGCTGGGTGCTGAACGCCTGGGACTGCCTGCAGCGGAATGCGTTGTGGTTGAAGATGCGCCCGCCGGCATTATTGCCGGGCTGGAGGCGCGCAGTGCAGTGGTTGCTGTTAATGCCCCCACGGATGCCCCGCGCCTGAATGAAGTGACCTGGCAGGTGAAAACGCTGGAACCGCTGGTGGTTTCACCTACAGAAAACGGCATGTTTACGCTTTCTGCCAACGTCTGACAGAACGGGCCATAGCGGCCCGTTTTTTATAATGGGGTATCCTGAGAAATTTCATCCAGCGACAGGCTAAAGCTTGGAATGAATATCTCTACAAAGTAATCCATTTCGGGGGAACGACGCTGTGACAATGTTTTCTCCAGACGTGCCTTAGCCAGCAAAAACTCGTTATTTCCTGCTGACAGCTCTTCCAGACATTTCACGTAGGCGCATAGCGCGTCAGCCTGCTTCACCACCGCTTGTTCACTCTCGCTATGCAAATGCTCGTCAATCAACGGACGGTAGGCATCCTGCAATTCCGGCGGCAACATCTCGATCAACTTCTGCTGGGCTATCTTTTCGATCTTTTTGTACTCATGAGCAATTTGCGCGTTGTAATACTTCACCGGCGTGGGTAAATCACCGGTCAGCACTTCGCTGGCATCGTGATACAGCGCCAGCATCGCAATACGCTCTGCATTGAGATTACCGTTAAATTTTTTGTTTTTGATAATGGCCAACGCATGCGCCACCATCGCCACCTGAAGACTGTGTTCAGAGACATTTTCGGTGCGAACGTTGCGCATCAATGGCCAGCGATTGATCAGTTTAAGACGGGAGAGGTGGGCAAAAAAATGGCTACGGGTCATAAACGGTTCCTGTTCTCACGGCGGGGAAGGAGGGCCTTCCCCGAGATGAAAACAGTATATACCCTTCGGACTTCGGCTTGCATGTGCGTTAGCTGCGTTCACTTACCCAAGTCGCTCACGCAGGTAAGCAACCTGAATTCATTCACTTGCTGCCTGCATGCATGCATTGCGGGTCAGTATGTCAGACTACTGACGATAGCCTTGCAGGAAACGACCAAATTTATTGATAGCCATTTCCAGATCATCAACACGTGGCAAGGTGACGATGCGCACGTGATCCGGCCATGGCCAGTTAAAGGCGGTACCCTGAACCAGTAGCACTTTCTCTTGTAACAGGAAATCCAGCACCATTTTTTGATCGTCAAAGATGTTGAATTTCTTGGGATCGATGCGCGGGAACATGTACAAAGCGCCTTGCGGTTTCACGCAGCTGACGCCCGGAATGTCGTTGATCAATTCCCAGGCACGTTGGCGCTGTTCATACAAACGACCACCAGGTGCAATAAACTCGCTGATACTTTGATAGCCACCTAACGCCGTTTGAATCGCATGCTGAGCAGGCACGTTGGCGCACAAACGCATCGACGCCAGCATCTCCAGCCCTTCGATATAGCCCTTAGCGTGTTTCTTCGGACCGTTTAACACCATCCAACCCTGACGGAATCCCGCAACACGGTAGGTTTTAGACAGACCATTAAAGGTCACGGTCAGCAGATCCGGCGCCAGTGCCGCAATCGAATGGTGCTGTGACTCGTCATACAAAATCTTGTCGTAGATTTCGTCAGCGAAAATGATCAGGTTGTGCTGACGCGCAATCTCCACCACTTCCATCAGCAGTTCTTTGCTGTACACCGCACCCGTTGGGTTGTTCGGGTTAATGATGACGATGCCACGCGTGCGCGGGGTGATCTTACTGCGGATATCGTCCAAATCCGGGAACCAGCCCGCAGACTCATCACACAGATAATGCACAGCTTTACCGCTCGACAGCGACACGGCTGCCGTCCATAACGGATAATCTGGCGCAGGTACCAGCATCTCATCACCACTGTTCAGCAATGCTTGCATCGCCTGCACAATCAGTTCAGAGACACCGTTACCAATGTAGATATCTTCGACGGTAACATCGCGCATATCACGCGCCTGGTAGTGCTGCATAATCGCTTTACGCGCCGAATACAGCCCTTTTGAATCACAATAGCCTTGCGAACTCGGCAGGTTGCGAATCACATCAACCAGAATTTCATCAGGGGCTTCAAAACCAAACGGGGCAGGGTTGCCGATGTTGAGTTTGAGAACTTTATTACCTTCTTCTTCCAGACGCTTAGCTTCTTTCAGTACCGGGCCACGGATGTCATAACAGACATTTTCCAGCTTGCCGGATTTATCAATTTGAAAATTCATCGTTACCGCCTTAACGGGCAGAGTCCTTTAACCTGCCACCAAAATCAAACCTGCCCAATTTACTCCTCTCACTGTCACAAAAGAAGGGCGGCTTAAGGTTTTGGCGCGTTTGCCAATGATTCCTGTCTTGGGTGGCGTAAAACGCAGTTTGCGAAGGTTAATCTGGTTAATAACTCTATTGTTTGGTTTTTTTGTAATATAAAATGCTGGTGGTTTGTGCTGGCACTGTAAAGCCGTTAATCCATGGGTAATGGAGGTCATTAAGAAATTTTTTATTTACATCCTGCAAAAAAAACCATTAGCGACCTTATGAAATAGTTAAAGAAATCTTGTTGGATGTCGAAGAACTAAACAGTGCCGTTGCAGCCATCGCTGGTGCCATTAAATGTCACGCATTCTTAATCAGTTTAAGGTGGCAGCATGAAGCGCTGCGAAGTGACCTATTCTGATAACAGCAGCAGGTTAAATAGCATTTACACTGTAACTTTAGCGCGGCTGCAGCAGTTTTAGAACCTGGGGGGTTAAAAAATGAGCGCTGTTGTGGCAGGATGTGGCGGAAAAGGGATTTGGTCAAAAAATGCGATGATTTGATCAAAAACATTTCCCTTTAAAGCGTAAAAATGATTAAGTATAATTTATTATTTGATGCACTTTATCGCTTCGCATCAGCATAACATGATGTTATCTCTTTTTGACCCGCAGGCCGTTTTCGCGGGAAACTAGACAACTACGCAGCTTCCAGCATCTGTGCGACATACGTCTTCGTACCCGAAGTTGTTCTGTCTTATTAGACGGCACTCCTCTGAATGCAGAGTGACGTATCCGTCGGCATCCGCCTGACACGATTTTTCCATGACAGCTCCACACAGGGCTGTCATTAAGCACCATTACCTCTTATCTATTTGATAAGTAGGGTAATACACCAGGGTAGTAGTTTTAAAAAATCTTATAAGTGAAGAAAAAACATGACTAATGCAAATCGTCCGATACTGAATCTCGACCTCGATCTGCTGCGTACTTTTGTTGCTGTTGCTGACTTGAATACTTTTGCGGCGGCGGCTGCAGCAGTGTGCAGAACGCAATCCGCAGTAAGTCAGCAGATGCAACGTCTGGAACAATTGGTAGGTAAAGAGCTGTTTGCCAGACATGGACGTAATAAACTGTTGACGGAGCATGGCATCCAGTTGCTAGGCTACGCCAGAAAGATCCTTCGTTTCAATGACGAAGCGTGCACCTCTTTAATGTACAGCAACATCCAGGGCGTACTGACCATCGGCGCCTCCGATGACACTTCCGATACCATTCTGCCGTTCCTGCTTAACCGCGTAACGTCGGTCTATCCGAAGCTGGCCATTGATGTGCGCGTCAAACGCAACCCGTTCATGATGGAAATGCTGAATCAGGGTGAGGTTGATCTGGTTGTCACCACGTCCAGTCCTGGTAATTTCACCCATCAGGTCCTGCGTACTTCTCCGACGCTTTGGTACTGTGCTGCGGATTACATCTTCCAGCGCGGCGAAGCCATTCCACTGGTGCTGCTGGATGAGCCAAGTCCGTACCGTGACATGGCGATCGACCACCTGAATGAAGCGGGCATCCCATGGCGCATTTCCTATGTTGCATCAACGCTGGCAGCAGTGCGTGCGGCAGTGAAAGCGGGTCTGGGTGTCACAGCACGCCCGGTTGAGATGATGAGCCCAGAGCTGCGTGTAATGGGTGCGGCTGAAGGGCTGCCGGTATTGCCCGATACTCAGTACCTGCTGTGCCGTAATCCAGACAGTGATAACGAGTTGGCGCTGGCGATCTTCAACGCGATGCAGTCCACCAACGATCCTTACAATCTGACGGCAAATCCAGATGGCACCCTGCTGCTGGATGACGAAGAGTAAGGTCAACAATAGCGGGTTATTCCCTCACGTTGGAATACCGGTTCATTGTTAAAACTTATTAAAATGAGCCTTAGACTGATAAACATCAGCTAAGGCTTTTTTTATGCATTTTAATTCACGCTTTCTAACGCGATTCACCACCAATAATTTTCCTCTCTTCCTGAAAAATGATAATTGTTCCATTTTTGCTCAAAGTGGAACTTCTTTATCATTCCGTGCCATCTTTCCCAGGGCATTTGCCAGTACCAATCGCCGATTTTTACAGCAAAAAACACCATTATGTGTTCTGGATCAAAAAATTACCCCCTATAAGGGGGGGGAAATCCCCGTAAGACCTGTCAAAATATGATTGTTAAATGCACGATCCATGCATGTGAATACCCGCTACACTGAAATTAACCTCACAAACTGAAGCGATTTAGCTGGTATGATGGGGTTCATTTGTTAATAATATGCTACTGGTGTTAATTAATGTTTGGATGCTTTTGTCAAAGTTGACAAAAGGTTATAGAAAGGAGTAAAAAACCCCATAAAATTGCTGCTTATTTGATAATGACAGCATAGTTTACAAGGTTTTTTATCCTTCCCTTGAATTCATGTGGTGTGTTTGCTGCAACAGTGCAGGATGCCAGCGCCACTTTTGATGAGTAAGCAAAGAGTATGTCGACAACCACAGAAGTGATCGCTCATCACTGGGCGTTTATTGTTTTTATTGTTATTGCATTTGGCCTGTGTGCCTTCATGTTGACCGGCGGTTGGTTGTTAGGTGGTCGTGCGCGGGCACGCCATAAAGACACCCCGTTTGAATCGGGTATCGAATCCGTCGGTGATACCCATATTCGCCTCTCCGCTAAATTCTATCTGGTTGCGATGTTCTTCGTTATTTTCGACGTCGAAGCCCTCTATTTATACGCCTGGTCGACTTCAATCCGTGAGAGCGGATGGGTCGGCTTTGTCGAAGCCGCAATTTTCATTTTGGTGCTATTGGCAGGCCTGGTTTATCTGGTGCGCATCGGTGCACTGGATTGGGCTCCTGCGCGTCGTCGCGTAGTGGTCAAATCAATTCCGGTCAGTCACAACCACACCAACCCTCATAAGCAGTAAAAGCGAGGCAATAAGATGGACTACACGCTGACACGCGTAGACCCGAACGGCGGCGGTGATAACGATCGCTATCCGCTGCAGAAACAGGAGATTGTCACCGATCCTCTGGAGCAGCACGTTCATCGCAGCGTCTATATGGGCAAGCTCGAGCATGCCCTGCATGACATGGTGAACTGGGGTCGTAAAAACTCTCTCTGGCCGTACAACTTCGGTCTTTCCTGTTGCTACGTGGAAATGACCACGTCATTCACTGCGGTGCATGACGTGGCGCGTTTTGGTGCGGAAGTCATGCGCGCCTCCCCACGTCAGGCTGACTTTATGGTGATCGCCGGTACGCCGTTTACCAAAATGGCGCCGGTTATTCAGCGTTTGTATGACCAGATGCTGGAACCGAAATGGGTGATCTCCATGGGTGCTTGTGCAAACTCGGGCGGCATGTACGACATCTATTCTGTGGTGCAAGGCGTGGATAAATTCCTGCCGGTTGACGTGTACATTCCGGGCTGCCCACCGCGTCCTGAAGCTTACATGCAAGCGCTGCTGCTGCTGCGTGAGTCGATTGGTAAAGAGCGCCGTCCACTGTCGTGGGTGGTGGGTGATCAGGGCGTTTATCGCGCCAATATGCAGCCAGAGCGTGAGAGAAAACGCGGCGAGCGTATTGCAGTCACTAACCTGAGAACGCCAGACGAAGTCTAAGCTTCCCGTACACGGATGGCACAACGGCCGCAGCAGAACATCACAATTTAATGCGCGCCGCCATCCTGACGCCTTCTTTTAGCGCCTGATTACAGGCCGGAATGGTGAGTAACGTATGACAGATTTAACCACGCAAGATCTCGCTCAGCCTGCATGGCAAACCCGCGACCATCTGGATGATCCAGTGGTCGGCGAGCTGCGTAACCGTTTTGGGCCGGATGCCTTTACCGTTCAGGCCACCCGCACCGGTATTCCGGTCGTCTGGGTGAAACGTGAACAGTTACTGGAAATTGTCGAATTCCTGCGTAAGCTGCCAAAGCCGTACGTCATGCTGTATGACTTACACGGTTTCGATGAGCGTTTGCGCACCCACCGCGCCGGTCTACCCGCCGCGGATTTTTCCGTTTTCTATCACCTGCTGTCGATTGAACGCAACCGCGACATCATGCTCAAGGTGGCGCTGTCTGAAAACGATCTGAATGTGCCCACCATCACCAAAATCTTCGCCAATGCCAACTGGTATGAGCGCGAGACCTGGGAGATGTTTGGTATCACCTTTAATGGTCACCCGCACCTGACGCGCATCATGATGCCTCAGACCTGGGAAGGCCATCCGCTGCGTAAAGATTACCCGGCGCGTGCCACTGAGTTCGACCCGTTCGAACTGACCAAACAGAAAGAAGATCTGGAGATGGAGGCGCTGACCTTCAAGCCTGAAGACTGGGGCATGAAGCGTAGCACCACCAATGAGGATTTCATGTTCCTCAACCTGGGTCCTAACCACCCGTCCGCGCACGGTGCCTTCCGTATCATTCTGCAGTTGGATGGCGAAGAGATCGTCGACTGCGTGCCGGATGTCGGCTACCACCATCGTGGTGCTGAGAAGATGGGCGAGCGCCAATCCTGGCACAGCTACATTCCGTACACCGACCGTATCGAATATCTCGGCGGCTGCGTGAACGAGATGCCTTACGTGCTGGCGGTGGAAAAATTAGCCGGCATCACCGTGCCGGATCGCGTCAACGTGATCCGCGTGATGCTGTCAGAGCTGTTCCGTATCAACAGTCACTTGCTGTACATCTCCACCTTTATCCAGGACGTGGGCGCCATGACGCCGGTGTTCTTCGCCTTCACCGACCGTCAGAAAATTTATGACGTGGTTGAAGCGATTACCGGTTTCCGTATGCACCCAGCCTGGTTCCGCATCGGCGGCGTGGCGCACGATCTGCCGAAAGGGTGGGAGCGTCTGCTGCGTGAGTTCCTCGACTGGATGCCGAAGCGTCTGAAAGAGTATGACAAAGCCGCACTGCGTAACACCGTGCTGATGGGCCGTTCGCAAGGCGTTGCGGCGTACAACATGGATGAAGCGCTGGCGTGGGGTACCACCGGTGCTGGCCTGCGTGCCACCGGCCTCGACTTTGATGTGCGTAAATGGCGTCCGTATTCAGGCTACGAAAACTTCGACTTTGAGATCCCGGTTGGCGCTGGCATCAGTGATGCTTACACCCGCGTTCAGCTCAAAATGGAAGAGATGTGGCAGTCACTGCGCATTCTGGAACAGTGCCTGAAAAACATGCCGGAAGGCCCGTTCAAAGCGGATCACCCGCTGACCACGCCGCCACCAAAAGAGCGCACGCTGCAACACATCGAAACCCTGATCACGCACTTCCTGCAAGTTTCGTGGGGCCCGGTCATGCCGGCCAATGAATCCTTCCAGATGATTGAAGCGACTAAAGGGATCAACAGCTACTACCTGACCAGCGATGGCAGCACCATGAGCTACCGCACCCGTGTGCGTACGCCAAGCTTCCCGCACCTGCAGCAGATCCCATCGGTGATCCGCGGCAGCCTGGTATCCGACTTGATCGTATACCTCGGTAGTATCGATTTTGTTATGTCAGACGTGGACCGCTAATTATGCACGATCAAAAAATTGCCATTCACACTATCGACCCTGATGAGGTCTTTGTGCTGAGCGAGACCGAGCACCACGCTATTGAGCACGAAAAACACCATTACGAGGATGCACGCGCCGCCTCAATTGAAGCGTTGAAGATCGTGCAGAAGCAGCGTGGATGGGTGCCAGATGGCGCCATCAATGCCATTGCTGAAGTGTTGGGCATTCCAGCCAGTGACGTAGAAGGTGTGGCGACGTTTTACAGCCAGATCTACCGCACGCCGGTTGGCCGTCACGTCATTCGTTATTGCGACAGCGTGGTGTGCCACATCACCGGTTTCCAGGGCATTCAGGCTGCGCTTGAGCAGAATCTGAATATCAAGCCGGGCCAGACCACAGCCGATGGCCGCTTTACCCTGCTGCCAACCTGCTGCCTGGGCAACTGTGACAAAGGCCCAACCATGATGGTGGATGAAGATACCCATGTTCATCTGACCCCGGAAGGTATAGCCAATCTGCTGGAGCAGTATCAATGACCATTAAACAGATCATTCGTACTGCGGAAACGCATCCACTCACCTGGCGTCTGCGCGACGACAAGCAGCCGGTGTGGATTGATGAATATCGCAGTAAAAACGGTTATGTCGGCGCTGATAAAGCACTGAAAGGCATGAGCCAGGACGAAATCGTTGCGGCAGTGAAAGACTCCGGTCTAAAAGGTCGCGGTGGCGCAGGCTTTAATACCGGCCTGAAGTGGAGCCTGATGCCGAAAGACGAATCCATGAACATCCGTTACCTGCTGTGTAACGCCGATGAAATGGAGCCGGGCACCTATAAAGACCGCCTGCTGATGGAGCAAATGCCGCACCAGTTGGTGGAAGGTATGCTGATCAGTGCGTTCGCCCTGAAAGCCTATCGTGGCTACATCTTCTTACGTGGCGAGTACATCGAAGCGGCCGTGCATCTGCGCCGTGCGATTGCCGAAGCCACCGAAGCGGGATACCTCGGTAAAAACATCCTCGGTACCGGTTTCGATTTTGAACTGATCGTGCACACCGGCGCGGGACGTTACATCTGTGGTGAAGAGACCGCGCTGATCAACTCACTGGAAGGTCGTCGTGCGAACCCGCGTTCTAAGCCACCGTTCCCGGCGAGTGCGGGCGTGTGGGGCAAGCCAACCTGCGTCAACAACGTGGAAACCTTGTCCAACGTCCCAGCCATCTTCCTCAACGGCGTTGACTGGTACAAGAACATCTCTACCAGCGAAGACACCGGTACCAAAATGATGGGCTTCTCAGGCCGCGTGAAAAATCCAGGCGTGTGGGAACTGCCGTTTGGCACGACCGCGCGTGAGATTCTGGAAGATTATGCCGGTGGCATGCGCGATGGCCTGAAATTTAAAGCCTGGCAGCCAGGCGGTGCGGGTACGGATTTCCTGACCGATCAACACCTTGATCTGCCAATGGAGTTTGCCAGCATCGGTAAAGCCGGCAGCCGTTTAGGCACGGCATTGGCGATGGCGGTCGATCATGAAATTGGCATGGTTTCGCTGGTGCGTAATCTGGAAGAATTCTTTGCGCGCGAGTCCTGTGGCTGGTGTACGCCATGCCGTGATGGCTTGCCATGGAGCGTGAAGATCTTGCGTGCGCTGGAGCAGAAAAAAGGCCAGCCGGGTGACATCGAAACCCTGCTGCAACTCTGTCGCCAACTCGGCCCAGGGAAAACCTTCTGTGCCCACGCACCGGGTGCCGTTGAGCCATTGCAGAGCGCGATTAAATATTTCCGTGAAGAGTTTGAAGCCGGCATTGCGCCGCAGGTGTTTGGCAATACCCGATCGATTGGTGGTATTCAGCCCAACCTGCTGAAAGCGCGCTGGTAATCAGCCGCCGTACACGGAATTCACCCTACGCCGACACGGCGCGGGGGACAGAATTAGATGTTTAACGCTCGTCTTAGGGCGAGCCTTACGGAAGCATGTTCACTATGGCTACAATCCATGTAGACGGTAAAGAATATGATGTGAACGGAGCGGACAACCTGTTGCAGGCGTGTCTCTCTCTGGGCCTTGATATTCCTTATTTTTGCTGGCATCCGGCGCTGGGAAGCGTGGGAGCCTGCCGCCAGTGTGCGGTGAAGCAATTCCAGAATGCCGAAGATACCCGCGGTCGTCTTGTTATGTCATGCATGACACCGGCGTCGGACGGCACCTTTATTTCCATCGACGATGGCGAAGCGAAAGAGTTTCGTGAAAGCGTGGTGGAATGGCTGATGACCAACCATCCGCACGACTGTCCAGTGTGCGAAGAGGGCGGTAACTGCCATCTGCAAGATATGACGGTCATGACGGGCCACAGCTTCCGTCGTTACCGCTTCACCAAACGTACGCACCAGAATCAGGATCTCGGCCCGTTCATCTCCCATGAAATGAACCGCTGTATCGCCTGCTATCGCTGCGTGCGTTACTACAAAGATTACGCAGACGGCAAAGATCTCGGCGTTTACGGTGCCCACGACAACGTTTACTTCGGTCGCCCGGAAGATGGCACGCTGGAGAGCGAGTTCTCCGGTAACCTGGTCGAGATCTGCCCGACCGGCGTATTCACCGATAAAACGCACTCCGAACGCTACAACCGTAAATGGGATATGCAGTTCGCACCGAGCATCTGCCAGCAGTGCAGCGTGGGTTGTAACACCAGCCCAGGCGAGCGTTATGGTGAACTGCGTCGTATCGAAAACCGTTACAACGGTACCGTAAACCACTACTTCCTGTGTGACCGTGGTCGTTTCGGTTATGGCTATGTGAACCGCAAAGATCGTCCACGTCATCCAGTACAGAAGCGCGGCAACGATTGGGTCAGTCTGAATGCCGAACAAGCGGTGAATGCCGCGGCTGACGTACTGCGTCAGGCGAAGCGTGTGATTGGGATTGGATCACCGCGTGCCAGCATTGAAAGCAACTTTGCGCTGCGTGAACTTGTCGGTGCGGAAAACTTCTCCACCGGTATGCCTGCCGCTGAGCAGGCACGCGTTGAGTTGATGCTGAAAGTACTGCAGGAAGGCGGTATTTACACGCCATCACTGCGCGAAATCGAAAGCTACGATGCGGTGCTGGTGCTGGGTGAAGACCTGACTCAGGTCGGTGCGCGTGTCGCACTTTCTGTGCGTCAGGCGGTGAAAGGTAAAGCACGTGAAATGGCAGCAGCCCAGAAAGTGGCTGACTGGCAGATCGCGGCGATCCTGAACATTGGTCAGCACGCCAAACATCCGCTATTTGTCACCAACGTTGATGAAACCCGTCTTGATGATATCGCCGCGTGGAGCTATCGCGCACCGGTGGAAGATCAGGCTCGTCTCGGCTTCGCTATTGCTAATGCGCTCGATGAAGCCGCTCCAGCCGTCAGTGGCTTTGACAGCAAGCTGAATGGCAAGCTGGATGTGGTGGTACAGGCGTTAGCCGGTGCCAAAAAACCACTGATTATTTCTGGTACTCACTCTGGCAGCACCGCGATGATTGAAGCGGCCGCCAACGTGGCAAAAGCACTGAAAGGTCGCGGTGCCGATGTCGGTATCACTTTCCTTGCCGGTGCAGCTAACAGCTTTGGTCTCGGCCTGATGGGGGGGCAATCGCTGGATAGCGCGCTGGAACAGCTGGATAAAGGCGAAGCGGAAGCGCTGGTGGTGTTGGAAAACGATCTTTACCGCCATGCACCGAAAGCCACCGTGGATGCGGCTTTGCACAACACCGCACACGTGATTGTGGTTGATCATCAACGCACTGCGACGCTGGAGAAAGCCGGTCTGGTGCTCTCGACGGCGAGCTTCGCAGAGAGTGATGGCACCTCGATCAACCAGGAAGGCCGCGCACAGCGTTTCTTCCAGGTTTACGATCCGTCTTATTACGACAACAGCATTGTGATGCTGGAGAGCTGGCGCTGGCTGCACTCGCTGCACAGCACTGTTGAAAGCCGTCAGATTGACTGGACGCTGCTTGATCACGTGATCGATGCCACCGTTGCAGCATTGCCACAGTTGAAAGGTATTAAAGACGCGGCGCCGGATGCAAGCTTCCGTATTCGCGGTCAGAAACTGGCGCGTTCACCGCACCGTAACAGTGGCCGTACCGCGATGCGTGCCAATATTAGCGTGCACGAACCGCGTCAGCCGCAAGACAAAGACACCATGTTTGCCTTCTCAATGGAAGGTAACAACCAACCAGGCGCACCACGTTCGCAGATTCCATTCGCCTGGGCTCCAGGCTGGAACTCCCCGCAAGCATGGAACAAGTTCCAGGCAGAAGTCGGTGGCAAACTGCGTCATGGCGATCCGGGTGTGCGTCTGTTTGAAGCGAGCGAAGGATCACTGCCGTGGTTCACCGCCGTGCCAGAAAGCTTTGTTGAAGGCAGCCAATATCGCGTTGCACCTTACTATCAGCTGTTTGGTAGTGAAGAGATGACTCAGCGTTCACCGACCTTCCAGAAGCGTATGTCGCCAGCTACGCTGGTGATTAACCCGGCTGATGCGGAGAAACTGGGCGTCAATAACGGCTCTGCGGTTGAACTGGTTTGTGCCGGTGAAACGCTGCGTCTGCCAGTACGCTTCTCCACTTCCCTGCAAGCAGGGCAGGTGGGTCTGCCGCTGGGTATGCCAGGTGTGCCGCCGTTCCTCTCAGGTGCGCAAGTTGACAAACTGCAGGAGGCTGCACAATGAGCTGGCTGACACCGGACGCTATCGACATCCTCATCCAGATCCTGAAAACCATTGTGATTCTGCTGGTGGTGGTGGGTTGTGGTGCCTTTATGAGTTTCGCCGAGCGTCGTCTGCTCGGCTTATGGCAGAACCGTTATGGACCGAACCGTGTTGGCTGGGGCGGCTCACTGCAGCTCGCCGCTGACATGATCAAAATGTTCTTCAAAGAGGACTGGGTTCCGCCGTTTACCGACCGCTTCATCTTTACTCTGGCACCGGTTATTGCCTTTGTATCGCTGCTGCTGGCGTTTGCCATCGTGCCGGTTTCACCGACCTGGATGGTGACAGATCTGAATATCGGTCTGCTGTTCTTCCTGATGATGGCCGGTCTGGCGGTTTACGCCGTGCTGTTCGCCGGTTGGTCGAGTAATAACAAATACTCACTGCTGGGTGCAATGCGTGCTTCCGCGCAGACGCTGAGCTACGAAGTGTTCCTGGGCCTGTCGCTGATGGGTGTGGTGGCGCAAGCCGGTTCATTCAACATGAACGCCATCGTCGAGAGCCAGACGCACTTGTGGAACATCATTCCGCAGTTCTTCGGCTTCGTGACCTTCTGTATCGCGGGTGTCGCGGTTTGTCACCGCCATCCGTTTGACCAGCCAGAAGCGGAACAGGAACTGGCCGATGGTTACCACATCGAATATGCCGGTATGAAGTTCGGTCTGTTCTTCGTCGGTGAATATGTGGCCATCACCACCGTTTCAGCGCTGATTGTCACGCTGTTCTTCGGTGGCTGGCACGGTCCATTCCTGCCGCCATTCATCTGGTTCGCCCTGAAAACGGCGTTCTTTATGGTGATGTTTATCCTGATTCGTGCTGCGCTGCCGCGTCCACGTTATGACCAGGTGCTGTCGTTCGGCTGGAAAGTGTGTCTGCCGTTGACGTTATTGAACCTGCTGGCGACCGCCGCAGTGATTCTGTACAGCGCGCAGTAAGGGGTTTTGAGATGACTTTAAAAGATATTGTCGTTGGCTTCGGCACGACAGTGCGCAGTATCTGGATGATAGGCATGCATGCCTTCGCCAAGCGCGAAACCCAGATGTATCCAGAAGAACCGGTTTACCTGCCGCCGCGCTACCGTGGCCGTATCGTGCTGACGCGTGATCCGGACGGCGAGGAGCGCTGTGTTGCCTGTAACCTGTGTGCGGTAGCCTGTCCAGTGGGTTGTATCTCACTGCAGAAAGCGGAAACGGTTGATGGTCGCTGGTATCCGGAGTTCTTCCGCATCAACTTCTCGCGCTGCATCTTCTGCGGTCTGTGCGAAGAAGCCTGCCCGACCACGGCGATTCAGCTGACCCCCGATTTTGAGTTGGGTGAGTTCAAGCGTCAGGATCTGGTGTACGAGAAGCAGGACCTGCTGATTTCCGGTCCGGGTAAATATCCGGAGTACAACTTCTATCGCATGGCGGGTATGGCGATCGACGGGAAAGAGAAGGGCGAAGCGGAAAACGAAGCCAAGCCAATCGACGTCAAAAGCTTGTTACCTTAAGGAGCCAGGTATGGAATTTGCGTTTTATCTTTGCGGACTGGTGGCGGTGCTAACGACATTGCGCGTTATCACTCACACCAATCCGGTACATGCGCTGCTGTACCTGATTGTTTCGCTGCTTTCGATTGCGGGCGTGTTCTTCTCAATGGGCGCTTACTTTGCCGGTGCGCTGGAGATCATCGTTTACGCCGGTGCCATTATGGTGCTTTTCGTGTTCGTGGTGATGATGCTGAACCTGGGCAAAACCCAGCAGGACCAGGAGCGCGAGTGGCTGAAGCCTTCGCTGTGGATTGGGCCTGGCATCGTCTCCCTGTTGCTGCTGGTGGTGATGATTTACGCCATTAGCACCGCGCACGATCAGGGCATTGATGGCACCGTTATCGATGCCAAAGCGGTGGGTATCAGTCTGTTTGGTCCTTACGTACTGGCGGTTGAGCTGGCGTCAATGCTGCTGCTGGCCGGTCTGGTGGTAGCCTTCCATATCGGACGTGAAGAGCGTCAGGGCGAAGTGCTGAGCAATCGCCATGCTGATGCACATGCGAATAAGGAGGATCACGCATGATCCCGTTACAACACGGCCTGATGTTGGCTGCTGTGCTGTTTGTTCTCGGCCTGACCTCGCTGGTACTGCGCCGCAATTTGCTATTTATGCTGATTGGTCTGGAGATCATGATCAACGCCGCGGCACTGGCGCTGGTGGTAGCAGGGAGCTACTGGGGACAAGCTGACGGCCAGGTGATGTACATTCTGGCGATCAGCCTCGCGGCGGCGGAAGCCAGCATCGGCCTGGCCCTGCTGCTCCAGCTCTATCGTCGTCGTCAGACGCTGAACATTGACACAGTGAGCGAGATGCGCGGATGAATCTTCTCTATTTAACCGTATTATTTCCGCTGATTGGCTTCCTGCTATTGGCGTTTTCCCGTGGTCGCTGGTCGGAGAATCTGTCGGCAGCGGTGGGAATGGGATCGGTCGGTCTGGCGGCGTTGACCACCGTTTTCGTTGGTATGGATTTCTTCAGTAACGGTCAACAACCTTTTACTCAGGCGTTGTGGACATGGATTCAGGTCGGCCACTTTGATATCAAAGTGAACCTGGTACTGGACGGCTTGTCACTGACCATGCTGTCAGTGGTCACGGGTGTCGGCTTCTTCATCCACATGTTTGCTTCCTGGTACATGCGCGGTGAAGAGGGCTATTCACGCTTCTTCGCTTACACCAACCTGTTCATCGCGAGCATGGTGGTGTTGGTGCTGGCCGACAACCTGATGCTGATGTATCTCGGTTGGGAAGGCGTGGGCCTCTGCTCTTATCTGCTGATTGGCTTCTACTACAGCAACCCAGAAAACGGCAAAGCGGCGATGAAAGCGTTCATCATCACCCGCGTCGGTGACGTGTTCCTCGCATTCGCGCTGTTCATTCTCTACAACGAACTGGGTACGCTGAACTTCCGCGAGCTGGTGGAACTGGCGCCGGCGCATTTCGCCGCTGACAACCACATGCTGCAGTGGGCAACCCTGATGTTGTTGGGCGGTGCGGTCGGTAAATCTGCACAGTTGCCACTGCAAACGTGGCTGGCTGATGCGATGGCGGGTCCTACGCCGGTATCAGCTCTGATCCACGCCGCCACCATGGTAACCGCGGGTGTTTACCTGATTGCGCGTACCCATGGCTTGTTCCTGCTGACGCCGGAAGTGCTGCATCTGGTGGGTATTGTGGGGGCGATTACGTTGGTGCTGGCAGGCTTTGCCGCGCTGGTGCAAACCGACATCAAGCGCGTGCTGGCTTACTCTACCATGAGTCAAATCGGCTACATGTTCCTCGCGCTGGGCGTGCAGGCATGGGACGCGGCCATTTTCCACTTGATGACGCACGCCTTCTTCAAAGCACTGCTGTTCCTTTCTTCTGGTTCGGTCATTCTGGCCTGCCACCACGAGCAGAACATCTTCAAAATGGGCGGCCTGCGTAAGAGCATCCCACTGGTGTACACCTGCTTCCTGGTCGGCGGCGCTGCGCTGGCGGCACTGCCGCTGATTACCGCAGGTTTCTACAGTAAAGACGAAATTCTGTTTGGTGCGCTGGCGAATGGTCACATCAATCTGATGGTGGCGGGTCTGGTCGGTGCATTCCTGACCTCGATCTACACCTTCCGCATGATCTTCATCGTGTTCCACGGCGAAGAGAAAATTCATGCGCACGCGGGCAAAGGCATCACTCACCATCTGCCACTGATTGTGCTGTTAGTGCTCTCCACCTTCGTTGGCGCCATGATCACGCCACCGCTGGCGGGCGTGCTGCCGCAGAATGAATTCGGTGAGGGCGGAAAAGTGGCGCTGGAAATCACCTCAGGCGTGGTCGCGATTGTCGGCATCCTGATTGCTGCTGCCCTATGGCTTGGCAAACGCCAGCTGGTCACCAGTGTTGCCAATAGCGCGCCGGGCCGTTTCTTCGGCACCTGGTGGTTCGCGGCATGGGGCTTCGACTGGCTGTATGACAAGGTGTTTGTAAAACCTTATTTGGGCATTGCCTGGCTGCTGAAGCGCGATCCGCTGAACTCACTGATGAACCTGCCTGCGCTATTGTCGCGCATTGGTAATAAAGGCCTGGTGGTGAGCGAGAACGGTTACGTGCGCTGGTATGTGGCTTCCATGAGTGTCGGTGCCGTGGTGGTACTGGCGCTGATGCTGGTGATTTAAAGATTGATGAGCGGGGGCGAGAGAATCAAGGATTCTCTCATCCCAGAAGCGAATGTGAAAAATTGCCTGAATGACGAAGCGTTATTGATGTAGCCCGTTTCGTTGCCGTCAGTGTGCAGCAACCCAAGCGTATTTTGTACGTGAGGGTGGCGAGCGCTGACGGTGATGAACGTGGCAAGCAAGATAGCTCGAAATCAGGTTGAAAAAAGGGAAGTATGCCGTGCTATTACCTTGGCTAATAATCATACCTTTTGTTGGGGGTCTGCTTTGCTGGTTAGCAGAGCGCCTCGGCGCAAAAGTGCCGCGTTGGATCGCCATGATCACCATGGGGCTGACGCTGGCACTCGGTCTGCAGTTGTGGCTGCAGGGAGGCTATTCACTCACCCAGGCTGCAGGAATGCCGCAGTGGCAGTCGACTTTCTCGGTGCCATGGATTCCGCGCTTCGGCATTAACTTCCATCTGGCTATCGACGGTTTGTCACTGCTGATGGTGGTGCTGACCGGTCTGCTCGGGTTGATGGCGGTGCTCTGTTCCTGGAATGAAATCGAGAAGTATCAGGGCTTTTTCCACCTCAACCTGATGTGGATCCTCGGTGGTGTGATTGGCGTGTTCCTCTCCATCGACATGTTCCTGTTCTTCTTCTTCTGGGAAATGATGCTGGTGCCGATGTACTTCCTCATCGCGCTCTGGGGTCACAAAGCCTCTGACGGTAAAACCCGTATCTCGGCAGCGACCAAATTCTTCATCTATACCCAGGCTTCGGGTCTGGTGATGTTGATTGCGATTCTGGCGCTGGTGTTCGTGCACTACAACGCCACGGGCGTCTGGACCTTCAGCTACGAAGAACTGCTGAAAACGCCAATGTCGCACACCGTTGAATATCTGCTAATGCTCGGCTTCTTTATCGCCTTCGCAGTGAAAATGCCAGTGGTGCCCCTGCACGGCTGGTTGCCGGATGCGCACAGTCAGGCGCCAACTGCGGGTTCGGTTGACCTCGCAGGAATCTTGCTGAAAACGGCGGCGTATGGTCTGCTGCGTTTCAGCCTGCCACTGTTCCCGAATGCTTCCGCAGAGTTTGCGCCGATTGCTATGTGGCTCGGTGTACTGGGTATCTTCTACGGTGCCTGGATGGCGTTCTCGCAGACGGATATCAAACGTCTGATTGCTTACACCTCCGTTTCGCACATGGGCTTCGTGCTGATTGCTATCTACACTGGCAGCCAGCTGGCGTTCCAGGGCGCGGTGATTCAGATGATTGCTCACGGCCTGTCCGCCGCAGCACTGTTCATCTTGTGTGGGCAGCTTTATGAGCGTCTGCATACCCGTGACCTGCGTCAGATGGGTGGTTTGTGGTCACGCATTAAATGGATTCCAGGCCTGTCGCTGTTCTTCGCGGTGGCCAACCTCGGTATGCCAGGCACCGGTAACTTTGTCGGTGAATTTATGATTCTGACCGGCAGTTTCCAGGTGGTGCCGGTGATTATTGTGATTGCCACCTTTGGTCTGGTGTTTGCCTCGGTGTATTCGCTGGTGATGATGCAGCGCGCTTACTACGGCGAAGCGAAATCGAAAGCTCCGCTGCCGGGCATGTCACCGCGTGAATTCATGACGATCGGCGTGCTGGTGGTGCTGCTGGTTCTGCTGGGTGTTTATCCACAGCCGATCCTTGATACCTCTCACGCTGCGATGAGCAATATTCAGCAGTGGTTTACCGCTTCAATTTCAACTACAAGGCCGTAATTCGCCATGACAATAACTCCTCAACATCTGATTGCGTTACTGCCGCTGTTGATCGTCGGATTGACGGTGGTGGTGGTGATGCTGTCCATTGCGTGGCGACGCAACCACTTTGTTAATGCCACGCTGACGGTCATTGGCCTGAACGTAGCGCTGTTTTCACTGTGGTTTGTCGGTCATGTCGGTGCCATGGATGTCACGCCGC
This sequence comes from Pantoea sp. Seng, assembly GCF_009829935.1. Lineage (NCBI taxonomy): Bacteria > Pseudomonadati > Pseudomonadota > Gammaproteobacteria > Enterobacterales > Erwiniaceae > Pantoea > Pantoea sp. Seng. Next base: position 113,040 of record NZ_SZZV01000008.1, read on the forward strand.
TGCTGCGCGTTGACGGTTACTCGATGTTCTACACCGCGCTGGTGCTGCTTGCCAGTCTCGCCACCTGCACCTTTGCTTATCCATGGCTGGCTGGTTTCCCGGACAACAAAGATGAGTTCTATCTGCTGGTGCTGATTGCGGCACTGGGTGGGATCGTGCTGGCCAGTGCTAATCATCTGGCGGCGCTGTTCATCGGTATCGAACTGCTGTCACTGCCGCTGTTTGGCCTGATTGGTTATGCCTTCCGCCAGAAACGTTCGCTGGAAGCGGCACTGAAGTACATGATCCTGTCCGCTGCGGCGTCCTCGTTCCTAATCTTTGGTATCGCGCTAATTTATGCCGATTCTGGCAGCCTGAGCTTTGTGCAGCTGGGTAAAAGCCTGAATGACAGCATGATCCAACAGCCGCTGCTGCTGGTGGGCCTGGGCATGATGATTATCGGCCTTGGCTTCAAGTTGTCGCTGGTGCCGTTCCACTTGTGGACGCCAGACGTGTATCAGGGTGCGCCTGCGCCAGTGTCGACCTTCCTGGCCACCGCCAGCAAGATCGCCATCTTTGGTGTGGTGATGCGCTTGTTCCTGTACGCGCCAGTGACCGACAGCGAAGCCGTGCGCACCGTGCTCGGTGTTATCGCCTTTGTGTCGATTCTGTTCGGTAACCTGATGGCGATTTCGCAGAGCAACATCAAACGTCTGCTCGGTTACTCATCGATCGCGCATCTTGGCTATTTGCTGGTGTCGCTGATTGCGGTGAAAACCCATCAGCTGTCACTGGAAACGGCGGGTGTGTACCTGGCGGGTTACCTGTTCAGCAGCCTCGGCGCGTTCGGTGTGGTCAGCCTGATGTCCAGCCCGTACCGTGGCCCGGATGCGGATACGCTTTACTCTTATCGTGGTCTGTTCTGGCATCGTCCAATTTTGTCAGCGGTCATGACCGTCATGATGCTGTCTCTGGCCGGTATCCCGATGACGCTGGGCTTCATTGGTAAGTTCTACGTCATTGCTTCCGGTGTGAACGCGCATCTGTGGTGGTTAACCGCGGCAGTCGTTGCCGGCAGTGCGATCGGTCTTTACTACTATCTGCGTGTGACGGTGAGTCTGTACCTCAGCCCACCAGAAATGCACACGCGCGATCGTGACACGCCAGCCAACTGGGCGTTCACCGCCGGTGGTGTGGTGGTGCTGATCTCGGCGATTCTGGTGCTGGTGCTGGGTGTCTATCCTCAGCCACTGATTTCGCTGGTGCAGATGGCTCAGCCGCTGATGTAAATGCGCTTTGACCCCATGAATCAGGCCTCAGGGCCTGATTTTTTTTGCCTGTAATCTGAGAATACGATCACGGCAAGGCAATGCGGCAACCCTGTATGGCTGCTCAATCCCCGCGCGCTGTGATACTCTCAGGAGATCACTTTTTTCGCTCAGACAAGGAAGCATCATGGAAATGCAATGGCTTGATTGCCACCACAGTGAACTGAGTGCACAGCAGTTATATACCGTGCTGGCACTGCGCAATCACGTATTCATTGTGGAGCAGAACTGCCCCTATCAAGACGTAGATGGTCAGGATTTGCGAGCAGAGAATCGCCACATCATGGGCTTCCTTGACGGCAAATTATTGGCCTACGCTCGTGTGCTTACGCCCTCACTGGACAGCGCCCCGGTGATGATTGGTCGCGTGATCGTGTCCGAAGAAGCGCGTGGCCTGAAGTTGGGCTATCGACTGATGGAGAAAGCGCTGGAGAGCTGCGATACCCATTGGCCGCAACGCACTATTTATTTATCGGCGCAGGCCCATCTGGAAGGGTTTTACGGTCGTCTTGGCTTCAAAGCGGTGGGGGACGTTTACATGGAAGATAACATTCCACACATCGGTATGCAGAAAGCGTAATGGCGAGGAATACTCCTCGCCATTTATACCCGTCATACTTCAAATTTCCGGTGAGTTGGCTGCCTGGCTCACCCGAATCACTGACTTGAGTCAGCTCATCGGGCTCTCTTGTTTGCCGCCTTCCTGAAATTCGAACTTTTTAGGGGATATCAGCCCGGCGTCATCTGTCGGTCATCGGTGTATTTACGCTGATCCGGCGGCGGTGGGAAATACTGATACAGCCAGGTTTCACTTAAGGTCTCATCTTTGGTGCGCAGGAACAGGCGCATATCCACCGGCTTGGTGGAGTCGCTGTTCGGATACCAGTCAAACAAGATGCGGTAGCCGTTGAGGGGTTCAACATACAGAATCTCAACCTGCTTGATGGTACCGGCATTGACGGTGATCACCGGCTCAATACCTTTCGGCGCTGCGGCTTTCAGATCGCCACCGACGAAATCAATCGCAAAGCGACGGCACCACTGATCGGGGAAGTGTTCGCCCGGCGCCCAACCTTCTGGGAAGCCACCAATACCGGTACGTGTCGCATCCACGCGCGCCAGCCCGCTGCGCACAGGTGGCAGTTGGCTCCAGTAGAGTTTGTACTGGAAGTTAAATTCGCTGCCCGCTTTAACCGGTTCCGTTGGCTGCCAGAAGCACACTACGTTATCCAGGGTTTCACCGGTCGTCGGGATCTCCATCAGGTTGATGGCGCCTTTGCCCCACTTGCCAATTGGCTCAACCCACAGGCTTGGGCGTTTGTCATACCATCCAATGACATCCTGATAATCTTTGAAGTCGTGATTGAGCTGCAACAGACCAAAACCACGTGGGTTTTCATCTTCATAAGCATTGAACTGTAAGCGTTGCGGGTTGTTCAGCGGACGTGCAATCCATTCCCCTTTTCCGGTCCACATTGCCAGACGATCGGAGTCATGGATTTGTGGATGATAGGTATTGCACATGCGACGCTCGTTGGTGCCGCAGCTAAACATACTGGTCATCGGCGAGATGCCGAGCTGACGAATGTCGTTACGAGCAAACAGGTGGTTTTCCACCTCCATCACCACGCGTTTCTCTTCGCAGTGGATAGTGAACTTGTACGCACCGGTGACGCTGGCGCCGTCCAGCAGCGCATAAACCACAAAGGTGGTATCGTCGGCTTTCGGTGTTTCAAACCAGAAGGCGGTAAAGTCCGGGAACTCCTCGTGGCCGTTGCTAAAGGTGTTGACTGCCACACCGCGCGCTGACAAGCCGTACTGGAAAGTTTCATCAACCGCACGGAAGTAGCTCGCGCCGAGGAACGAGACGATATCGCGACGCGCCAGTTCTGGTTTTTTAAACGCGCGGAAACCGGCGAAGCCCAAATCGGTTTTGCCGACCAGCTGCTGGGTATCGACATTAGCGTTGTGATAGTTAAACAGTTCGGGGCGGAAGTGGATTTCGCGCGCTTCACGGCTATCGGCATCCACGGAGAACATGCGGATACGACGTTTAAAGCCCATCCCCACGTGGAAGAACTGCACATCTAATTCGCGATCGGGAATGTTGTTCCACAGCGAATGGTTGGCATCGTACTGAATTTCGTTGTAAGCCTGCGGTGTCAGATTGGCCAGGGTGTCAGGAAGCGGGCCGGGTGCGCCGCCCCAGGGCTGTTTCGCCAGCGCGGATGCTTTCTTTTTCAGTGAGTCGAAATCGAAGCGCACTGCGGTGCCGTCGGCGATGCCATCATCGGCCCAGGCGGACTGCGCAAACAGCGAGGAGAGCCCGGTCATACCGCTTGCGGCAGAGAGGGCCATGGACGCTTTCATAAATTTTCTACGATTCATGCCGGAAATCTAATCCTTAGCTGCTCTGGTGTGTTGTGACTGTCGTAAGACGCATTGCGTCTGGCTACAAGGGGATACGACAGTCGCGAAATTAAAAAATTCAGTCTGACAAAAATTTATCAGATTAATCAAATAAGCGAAGCAGATTTCACGCTGCAACAGCGCGGATTACGCAACTTTGCATTGAGTCGAGCAAAAACCAGCGTAATCCGAATCCCTTGCGCGCAGCAAATACCGAATTTATGACTATATTTAAACGACGATAAGTGACGAGCATGGAGGAAGTATAACGTGTCATCTTCAGATCAATTTGAAACTCGCCTTGATGACGACCTGGCGCTACTGACAGAAACTTTGGAAGAAGTACTGAAATCGTCGGGTGATCCGGCCGATCAAAAGTACATCGAATTGAAACTTAAAGCGGAACAAGCGCTGGAAGACGTGAAGAATCGCGTTAGCCAGGCTTCTGACAGCTATTATTACCGTGCCAAAAAAGCGGCCTACCGTGCCGACGATTATGTGCATGAAAAACCGTGGCAGGGGATCGGCATTGGCGCCGCCGCTGGCCTGTTTGTCGGTTTACTGTTGGCCCGCCGCTAAATTGTCGGGGCGTAACGCCAGTTACGCCCGATTCCTCTTTTTTACCGCGTTATCCCTCTCATTTGTCTCGAATCCTTGTTTCGCATCAACGGCGATTGTGTTTCGCGTGCGCGCTTTCTACAGTAAAGCGACAGGGATAAGGAGAAAGTAACGTGATACGTGTTGAAATGCTCTCTACGGGCGATGAAGTGTTGCATGGCCAGATTGTCGATACCAACGCCGCATGGCTCGCGGATGTGCTGTTCCAGCACGGTTTGCCGATGACCAGCCGCAGTACCGTGGGTGACGCGATGTCCTCACTGGTGGAGGCGCTGCAGAGTCGCAGCCAGATTGCCGATGTGCTGATTGTGAACGGCGGCCTTGGGCCAACCAGCGACGATCTTAGCGCGCTGGCGGCAGCTACCGCGTGTGGTACCGAATTAGTGATCCAGCAAGAATGGCTGGAAAAAATGGAAGCCTGGTTTGCCAGCCGTGGACGCATCATGGCGCCGAGCAACCGCAAGCAGGCGGAAATTCCGGCGAATGCCGAGCTGATTGATAATCCGGTGGGGACCGCGTGTGGCTTTGCACTTCAGCTCAATCGCTGCTGGATATTCTTCACGCCGGGCGTGCCGTCCGAATTTAAAGTGATGGTCGAGCAGGAGATCATTCCGCGTTTGAAAGCGCGTTTTGATTTACCTGAGCCGCCGCTGTGTTTGCGTCTGACTACCTTTGGTCGCGGCGAGAGTGACATTGCTGCCGAACTGGAGCCGTTACCGTTGCCGGAAGGTGTGGTAATGGGCTATCGCTCATCAATGCCAATCATTGAAATCAAACTCACCGGACCGGCCAGCCAGCGCGTGGCGATGGAACAGGTGTGGCAGCAGGTTAAGCTGCTGCTGGCGGAATGCACTATCTTCGAAGGCACTGAAGGTTTGCCTGCTTTGTTAGCGCGTGAGTTGCAACAGCGTGGTTTCCGGCTGGCGCTAAGCGAGCAATATACGGCGGGATTCCTCAACTGGCAGCTGGCATCAGCAGACGTGCCGCTCAGCGCAGCAGAGATTCTGCCTCCTCATGATGAACCGCTGGAATCCCAGGTCGAGCGCACGCGCGATCTGGCCGCACATCACGGCACGGTATTGGCGCTGTCGGTGGGCAATCTGGAAGAGGGCGAAGTGGCGATTGCGCTGCATACGCCGGAAGCCAGCTGGGGCCAGCGCGTGAAGTTCACCCATGGGCGTCACAATGTTGAAACCCGGCAGAAAGTCGTGGCGATGATGGCGATGAACATGCTGCGTCGCTGGCTGCACGGCAGTGAAGTCAGTAACGGGCATGGCTGGATTGATGTGCTGGAAGCTGTGAAACAGTAGGAATGTGGGCAGGCTTTGCCATGAATTTCACCGGGGCGCCATTGATGGCGACCCGGTGTTTAAATCTCGATCTCAATCTCCCCTTTGGCGCGGCAGCAGCAGGGCAAAATCTCACCCTTCTGAATAAACGCCAATGGGGTTTCCGCGTAAGCCACTTCGCCTTTTAGCAAGCGCATGCGGCATGAACCGCAGTAGCCTTCACGGCACTGAAACTCTACGCAAACATTGTGCGCTTCCAGTGCCGTCAACAGATTGGGATGATCTTCTGCGCACTCCAGCCGGGAGCCGGAACTGCGCAGAATAACAACAGAACGACTCATGCTTACAGCTGGAAGTCGTTGAAGTCATCTTCGCCGACTTCGGCATCAATCTGACCCACCAGGTAAGAACTGACTTCCACTTCCTGCGGTGCCACCTGCACGTTATCTGATACCAACCAGGAGTTGATCCATGGAATCGGGTTAGAACGCGTCTGGAACGGCAGATCGAGGCCAACCGCTTGCATGCGGATGTTGGTGATGTACTCAATGTACTGGCACAGAATGTCTTTATTCAGACCGATCATCGAGCCACCGCTGAACAGATAATCTGCCCACTCTTTCTCTTGCTCGGCGGCTTTCTTGAACAGGTCGAAACACTCATCACGGCACTCGGCGGCGATCTCTTTCATTTCAGGATCATCTTCACCGGTGCGCAGCAGGTTCAGCATGTGCTGAGTGCCGGTCAGGTGCAGAGCTTCATCGCGCGCAATCAGTTTGATGATTTTGGCGTTACCTTCCATCAGCTCGCGCTCGGCGAAGGCGAATGAACAGGCGAAGCTGACGTAAAAGCGAATCGCTTCCAGTGCGTTAACGCTCATCAGGCAGATATACAGCTGCTTTTTCAGCGCACGCAGATTCACGGTCACGGTTTTACCCGCCACTTCGTGCGTGCCTTCTCCCAGCAGATGCCAGTAGCTGGTCATCTCGATCAGATCGTCGTAATACTTCGAGATGTCCTGTGCACGCGCCAGAATCTGCTCGTTAGTGACGATGTCGTCAAACACCAGTGAAGGATCGTTGACGATGTTACGGATGATATGGGTGTAAGAGCGCGAGTGGATGGTCTCAGAGAACGCCCAGGTTTCGATCCAGGTTTCGAGTTCTGGAATCGAAATCAACGGCAGCAGGGCCACGTTAGGGCTGCGACCCTGAATGGAATCCAGCAGCGTCTGGTATTTCAGGTTGCTGATAAAGATGTGTTTTTCGTGATCTGGCAGCGCCTGATAATCGATACGATCGCGTGAGACATCCACTTCTTCCGGACGCCAGAAGAAGGAGAGCTGTTTTTCGATCAGCTTTTCAAAAATGTCATATTTCTGCTGGTCGAAACGGGCAACGTTCACTGACTGGCCGAAGAACATCGGTTCTAACAGCTGGTCGTTTTTGTTCTGCGAAAATGTGGTGTAAGCCATGGCTAAGTCCAAAAGTGATGAGGGCCGACCATTGCCGGCCCTGACAAGATAGGGCGTCTGACTAATTAAATCTTACAAGCGCCGCTTTCGCAGCCGTCATCCTGAATGGAAGGAGCCAGGTCGTCCTGCGCATCTTCCGCACCATCACGGGTGTTTTGGTAGTACAGGGTTTTCACCCCAAATTTATACGCGGTCAGCAGATCTTTCAGCAGCTGTTTCATCGGCACTTTGCCATTGGCAAAACGGCTTGGATCATAGTTGGTGTTCGACGAAATCGCCTGATCGATAAATTTCTGCATCACACCAACCAACTGTAAGTAACCGTCGTTAGAGGGCATTTCCCACAGCAGTTCGTACTGATCTTTCAGACGCTCATACTCTGGCACCACCTGACGCAGAATACCGTCTTTAGATGCTTTGATGCTGATGTGACCGCGCGGTGGCTCAATACCGTTGGTGGCGTTTGAAATCTGCGAAGAGGTTTCAGACGGCATCAGGGCAGAGAGCGTGGAGTTACGCAGACCGTGCGTAACGATCGACTCACGCAGACCTTCCCAATCCAGGTGCAACGGCTCGCTGCAAACGGCGTCGAGATCCTTTTTATAGGTGTCGATCGGCAGAATGCCCTGTGAGTAGGTGGTCTCTTTGAACCACGTACAGGCACCTTGCTCTTTTGCCAGCTCGTTCGAGGCTTTCAGCAGGTAGTACTGGATCGCTTCAAAGGTTTTATGCGTCAGGTTGTTGGCGCTGCCATCAGAATAACGCACGCCGTTTTTCGCCAGATAGTAAGCGTAGTTGATCACGCCAATACCCAGAGTACGACGACCCATTGCGCCGCGTTTTGCCGCTGGGATGGGGTAATCCTGGTAATCCAGCAGGGCATCCAGTGCACGTACCGCGAGGGTCGCCAGCTCTTCCAGATCGTCGAGGCTGTCAATCGCACCGAGGTTAAAGGCAGACAGCGTACACAACGCGATTTCACCGCTTTCGTCATTCACATCGTTCAGCGGTTTGGTCGGCAGCGCGATTTCCAGGCACAGGTTAGACTGGCGGACGGGCGCGATAGCCGGATCAAACGGGCTGTGGGTGTTGCAGTGATCGACGTTCTGGATGTAGATACGGCCAGTAGAAGCACGTTCCTGCATCATCAGTGAGAACAGTTCAACTGCTTTCACGCGCTGTTTGCGGATGCTGTCGTCTTTCTCGTATTTGGTGTACAGACGCTCAAACTCGTCCTGATCGGCGAAGAACGCATCGTACAGACCTGGCACGTCAGACGGGCTGAACAGGGTGATCTCTTCACCTTTCAACAGACGGGTATACATCAGCTTGTTGATCTGTACGCCGTAGTCCATGTGACGTACGCGGTTGCCTTCAACGCCACGGTTGTTTTTCAGCACCAGCAGGCTTTCCACTTCCAGATGCCACATTGGGTAGAACAGGGTGGCTGCACCGCCACGTACGCCGCCTTGTGAGCACGACTTCACTGCCGTCTGGAAATGTTTATAGAACGGGATGCAACCGGTATGGAAGGCTTCGCCGCCACGGATTGGGCTACCCAGCGCACGAATGCGACCAGCGTTGATACCGATACCCGCACGCTGCGACACGTATTTTACGATAGCGCTGGAGGTGGCATTGATGGAATCAAGGCTGTCACCGCATTCGATCAAGACGCAAGAGCTGAACTGACGCGTTGGGGTACGCACGCCAGACATGATTGGCGTCGGCAGTGAGATCTTGAAGGTGGACACGGCATCATAGAAGCGACGCACGTAATCCATACGCGTCTCACGCGGATAACCGGAGAACAGGCATGCAGCAACCAGAATATACAGGAACTGGGCACTCTCGTAGATTTCACCGCTCACACGGTTCTGCGCCAGGTATTTACCTTCCAGCTGCTTCACCGCAGCGTAAGAGAAGTTCATGTCGCGCCAGTGGTCGATGAAGCCGTCCATCTGCTCGAACTCTTCTACGCTGTAATCTTCCAGCAGGTGACGGTCGTATTTGCCCATCTCAACCATTTTCACGACCTGATCGTACAGCTTCGGCGGCTCAAACTGGCCGTACGCTTTTTTACGTAGGTGGAAGATGGCGAGGCGAGCAGCCAGGTACTGGTAATCCGGCGCATCACGGGAGATCAGGTCTGCAGCGGCCTTGATGATGGTCTCATGGATATCAGAAGTACGAATTCCATCGTAGAACTGAATGTGGGAGCGCAACTCAACCTGAGACACGGAGACGTTATTCAGCCCTTCAGCGGCCCAATCCAGTACCCGGTGAATCTTATCGAGATCAATGCGCTCCTGGCGGCCATCGCGTTTAGTAACGAGCAGACTTTGGTTCATGTCGCGTGTTTACCTGTCCATGAAAGAGTGAGTTATCCCCCATCTATTCACAAGGCCTATGCACAAGCCGCTCGTTGTGAGTAAGCCTGTGGATAAACACTATATATAGGGGGTGCGGGAAGTTTGAACAACAATATGGTGAGTATTCTAGTCAGCATTCTGATCATCACAAGAGTTGATTTTCGCGAAAAAATCCGTCCAGGGGGGTAGCGAAATTCCTGGATCCCCATTCCATAAGGCCTGCCAATGGTGTCAACTGCCAGCGACTTTTTTTTCACTTTTTGATCGAGCGCGTGTTTATTGCTCAAAGGTTCTCATCACGGAAATTTCTGAAGTCAAAAAAGCCCTGACAAGGCCGCCAGTAGCGAACTTATCTAAAATTGCTTATGAATTTTTTGTGACCAATCCAGCCTACAAAAATGCGTGGCATGCGTCTAAAAGGAAATTGATCTGGATAGCAGTGAGTTACAAACCTGGTGCTTTCCACATCGAGGTGGTTAACCCACTGTCCACCAGGGTGAGTTGGTCGGCATAGACTTTCTGCCAGTTGGCTTTTTGCTGTTGATAGAGTTGGTGGCGTTCTGCGTTGGGGTGAAATTCGCGCTCCCAGCGTACTAATGCTTGCCCGGTTTCCTGCAAACTGCGATAAACCCCAGCGGCGACGCCAGCCGCAATCGCGCAGCCCAGGGCGGTGGCTTCTTTCACCTGCGGCACTTTGACCGTCAGCCCCGTGACATCGCTCAAAATCTGGCTCCACAATTTGCCCTTCGCACCGCCTCCGGCAAACACTATCTGTGAGGTTTGGACACCGGAAAAGGCGGCCACCAGATCCAGATTGCAGGCCGAAACAATCGCGGCATTCTCTTCCAGCGCACGGAAGAGCGTCTGTTTATTGCAGCGTTCGGGGTCGATGGAAAGATTAATAAAGGAAGGCGCAGCGTGATACCACTTGTTGAAGTGCATTGCATCTGAGAACACCGGCATCACGCCCCACGAACCGGCGGGGACGCGTGCCGCCATCTCTTCCAGCAGGCTGTAGCAATCCACACCCAGCCGCTCCGCCAGCAGTTTCTCTTCGCTGCAAAAGGCATCACGGAACCAGCGCATCGTGAGGCCGGTAAAGAAACTGATCGCTTCCGCTTGCGCCATACCGGGGATCACATGCGGATTCACGCGAATGTTCATTTGAGGATCAATCTGCGGCTGCGGCAAGTTCACGACTTGTTGCCAAAAGGTGCCCCCCAACACAGCGGTTTCACCCGCATTCACTACGCCTAACCCCAGTGTCCCCAACTGCACATCACCGCCGCCCATGCCAACCACTGTGCCTTGCGCCAGCCCACACTGATGAGCGGCTTCGGCTGTCACAGTTCCCAGTTGCGTACCGGTTTCGGCCACCGGAGACAATATATCGCCGCGCAAACCCGCCATCTCCAGCAAATCAGGCCGCCAGTTTCGGGTGCGTAAATCCAGCAGGCCAGTGGTGCCCGCGTTGGAGGGATCCACTGCCAGTTCGCCACTCAGGCATTTTGCCAGCCAGTCGCTGATCATCGACAGCGTTGCCGCCTGACGATAAATATCGGGTCGATGATGCGCCAGCCATAACAGGCGTGGCATTGCCCCAAGTGCCAGGGTTTGCCCTGAGCACTGATAGATTTCACGCTCAAACTCGCCGTGATGAATCTCTTTCAGCTCACTCACCTCGCGGCTGGCACGGGCATCCACGTTGGCGCAGGCCCAAATTGCTTCGCCGGCTTTGTTATAGAGCACGATCCCTTCGCGCATGGAGCAGCAGGCCACGCAGCGAATCGCGCTGGCAGGCAACTGTGATTGTTGCAGCACCTGCTGAATACACTGACAGGCAAGTTGCCAGTTGTGGCTCAGATCAAACTCCATCGATCCCGGCACGTCGGGCAGGGCGAGGTGCCTCCATTCAGCTTGCGCCACGGCGACCTGCTCACCCTGAAGATTGAAAATCACGGCGCGAATACTACCGGTGCCGGCGTCGAGCGCCATCAAATGCGGGGCGTGTGACATCGCAAAACTCCTGTTGAAACGGAAAAGTGCTCCACGCCGACGACCCAACGGGTGTTACTGCAAAGATAGCTGTGCGCGAGGGTTTTCACCTCCAGATGAACGGCTTAGCCCACCGCTGAAAGTTTGAACTGTGATCGCTGCGAGAGTTTTATTAAACAAGCTTTACCAGGATTGCCACTTTGCCAATCGCGATAAAAAGGACAAGCCGATGGAAGTCACGCTGGTCGAGATAAACGTCAAACCCGACTGTATCGACGAGTTTTTGCGGGTTTTTAAGCTCAATCATTTAGGTGCGCTGGAGGAACCCGGCAATCTGCGTTTTGATGTGTTGCAGGACAGCCATGTGCCGACGCGCTTCTTTATTTATGAAGCTTACACCGATGAGGCCGCCGTGCTGGCGCACAAGAAAACGGCACACTACCTGGCGTGCGTTGAGGCGTTGGAAGCGTTAATGAGCGAACCAAGAAAGAAAACCGCGTTTAAGGGGATATTTCCGCAGTGATGGCGGCATGGACATCTCCGCACAATCGGGTAGCAGCATGATTGAAAGTACCTAAAGCGGGTAGATAGGAAGAAAAACGCGCTGCTGCATCATGTTAATGGCAGCGGCTGCGAGGGCAACTTAATGAAGCTCAATCCACAACGCAGCGCGACTCAAAGCCATGATCAACGTTCAGGGCCAGTAAAGCCCCGCCCGAAGAGCAAAGCGTCCGCCGCAGGGATGCGACGGCCGATCTGCATGGATGCGTGTTTCCTTTGCGATCGGGCGGGGCTTTACTGGCCGACGCACGGTTCCCACAGCAACCACGCACCGTCCCCACAGCAACCACTCAATCCTGACGATGTGTATGCACCATATAGTTCACATCCACGCCACGTCCCAACCGGAACTGATTGGTCAGCGGATTGTAGTGCAGGCCGATCATGCCTCTCTCACGCAATGGCGTCTCATCAACCCAATTCAGCAACTCCGCCGGACGGATAAACTTCTTCACGTCATGTGTGCCGCGCGGCACCATGCGCATCACATATTCGGCACCAAACACCGCCAGCAACCACGCCTTGGGATTACGGTTAATGGTCGAGAAGAACACTTCGCCGCCCGGCTTTACCAACTGCGCACATGCCAGCACCACAGAACGCGGATCCGGTACGTGCTCCAGCATCTCCATGCAAGTCACCACGTCATAGGCCCCCGCATGGCTAATCGCATGGTCTTCCACTGTCTGCTGCACATAGTTCATGCTCACACCGCTCTCCAGCGCATGCAACCGTGCTACTTCCAGCGGCTCCGCACCCATATCCAACCCGGTCACGTTGGCTCCTTCACGCGCCATGCTCTCCGCTAAAATACCGCCGCCGCAGCCGACATCCAGCACCTTCTTACCAAACAAACCATTGCTGTGTTGGGCAATCCAGCCAAGACGCAGGGGATTGATGCGGTGTAACGGCTTAAACTCACCCTCTAAATCCCACCAGCGCGATGCGACCGCTTCAAACTTGGCAATCTCAGCGTGGTCGACGTTTTGGCGGCTTTCCTGCGGTTGTTCACTCATTGAATCACGACTCCTGACAAAATATTCCCTCAGTATAAACGCTTAACTCTTGCTAGCGCATCTCTCACCTGCAAGGAAAAGCGGCATTAAACCCTGCTTTACGTTCACCGAGGGCAACCACTGTGATATACTTTCGCACCATTAAAAACCGGCATTATGTAGAGGGATAGCGGCTCCATGAGCGACCTTGCGAGAGAAATTACACCGGTCAATATCGAAGAAGAGTTAAAAAACTCTTACCTCGATTACGCCATGTCGGTCATCGTTGGCCGAGCTTTACCCGATGTGCGTGATGGCTTGAAGCCGGTGCACCGCCGTGTGCTTTTTGCCATGAGCGAACTGGGTAACGACTGGAACAAAGCTTATAAGAAATCGGCCCGTGTGGTCGGTGACGTGATCGGTAAATATCACCCACACGGTGATTCCGCGGTATACGAAAGTATCGTTCGTATGGCCCAGCCGTTCTCCCTGCGCTACATGCTGGTAGATGGTCAGGGTAACTTCGGTTCCGTTGATGGCGACTCCGCCGCAGCGATGCGTTATACCGAAGTGCGTATGGCGAAGATCTCTTCTGAACTGCTGGCGGACCTCGAAAAAGAGACCGTCGATTTTGTGCCGAACTATGATGGCACCGAGCAGATTCCTGAAGTGCTGCCGACCAAAATTCCTAACCTGCTGGTGAACGGCTCGTCCGGTATCGCCGTAGGTATGGCGACCAACATTCCACCGCATAACCTGACGGAAGTGATCAACGGCTGCCTCGCCTTTATCGAAGACGAAGACATCACTGTTGAAGGCCTGATGGAACACATCACCGGTCCTGACTTCCCGACTGCGGCGTTCATCAACGGTCGTCGTGGTATCGAAGAAGCCTATCGCACCGGTCGCGGTAAGATTTATATCCGCGCACGCGGTGAGATTGAAACCGACGCAAAAACCGGCCGCGAAACCATCATCGTCAATGAAATCCCGTATCAGGTAAACAAAGCGCGCCTGATCGAGAAAATTGCCGAGCTGGTGAAAGAGAAGCGTGTGGAAGGCATTAGCGGCCTGCGTGATGAATCCGATAAAGACGGTATGCGTATCGTTATTGAGATCAAACGCGATGCGGTCGGTGAAGTGGTGCTCAACAACCTCTATTCCCTGACGCAACTGCAAGTCTCCTTCGGCATCAACATGGTGGCACTCCATCAGGGCCAGCCGAAGATCATGACGCTGAAAGGCATCATTGAAGCCTTCGTGCGCCACCGCCGTGAAGTGGTGACGCGCCGTACCATTTTCGAACTGCGCAAAGCGCGTGACCGTGCACACATCCTTGAAGGTCTGGCCATTGCGCTGGCCAACATCGATCCGATTATCGAACTGATTCGTCGCGCACCAACGCCAGCTGAAGCGAAAGCGGGCCTGTTGGCACAGCCATGGGATCTGGGCAACGTAGCCACCATGCTGGAGCGTGCGGGCGATGACGCAGCACGTCCAGAATGGCTGGAAGCGCAGTTCGGTATTCGTGACGGTCAGTACTACCTAACTGAACAGCAAGCTCAGGCAATTCTGGATCTGCGTCTGCAGAAACTGACCGGCCTTGAGCACGAAAAGCTGCTCGACGAATACAAAGAGCTGCTGGACCAGATCGCAGAACTGATCCACATCCTGCAGAGCGCCGAGCGTCTGATGGAAGTCATCCGCGAAGAGCTGGTGGCAATGCGTGACCAGTTTGGTGATGAACGTCGTACTGAAATTACCGCCAACAGCGCCGACATCAACATTGAAGATCTGATTAATCAGGAAGACGTGGTGGTCACGCTGTCGCATCAGGGTTATGTCAAATATCAGCCGCTGACTGACTATGAAGCGCAGCGTCGTGGTGGCAAAGGCAAATCCGCAGCACGTATTAAAGAAGAAGACTTTATTGATCGTCTGCTGGTAGCCAACACCCATGATACCATTCTGTGCTTCTCCAGCCGTGGCCGTCTCTACTGGATGAAAGTTTACCAGCTGCCAGAAGCGAGCCGTGGCGCACGTGGTCGCCCAATTGTTAACCTGCTGCCGCTGGAAGCCAACGAACGTATCACCGCCATTCTGCCGGTGCGTGAATACACCGAAGGCTTCAATATCTTTATGGCGACCGCTGACGGTACCGTGAAGAAAACTGCCCTGCAGGAATTCAGCCGTCCACGTAGCGCCGGTATTATCGCCATCAACCTGCGTGAAGATGATGAATTGATCGGTGTTGCACTGACCAACGGTAGCGATGAGGCCATGCTGTTCTCTGCTGCGGGTAAAGTGGTGCGCTTCTCTGAGACTGCGGTTCGCGCCATGGGCCGTTCGGCCTCTGGTGTTCGTGGTATCAAGCTGGCTGAAAGCGATAAAGTGGTTTCACTGATCGTGCCACGTGAAGAGGGTGCCATCCTCACTGTGACGCAAAATGGTTACGGTAAACGTACAGCGAATAGCGAATACCCAACCAAATCGCGTGCAACTCAGGGTGTGATCTCGATTAAAGTCACCGAACGTAACGGACCGGTCATCGGTGCGGTGCAGGTGGTGGATGGCGATCAGATCATGATGATTACCGATGCCGGTACGCTGGTGCGTACACGCGTATCGGAAGTCAGTGTGGTCGGCCGTAACACCCAGGGCGTGATTCTGATTCGTACCGCGGAAGACGAAAACGTGGTGGGTCTGCAACGTGTCGCTGAGCCGGTGGAAGAAGAAGAACTCGACGCCATCGACGGCAGCGTCGCGGAAGGCGAAGACGATATCGCGCCGGAAGTGGACAACGACGACGACGCACCTGAAGCGGATGAAGAAGAGTAATCCGCAGCGGTGAACAACAGCGGCAGGTTAGGGCAACCGACCTGCCGTTTTTTATCTGAGTTTTACTCCCAAAGTCGCGCACCAACTGGCTTTTTCGGGCCGATAAAGCTAGTGTATGAGGGTTTTTCAACTTCCTGACAACCCCTTACCTCCAGTGAGTCTCTTTTGAAATATCTCGTCTCCTTTCGCACTACGCTTCGCATCTCGCGCTATCTGTTCCGTGCGCTGGCGCTGCTGCTTTGGACGTTGGGTGCGTTGCTGACCACCTTCTTCATCATCAACGTACTGCACGAAAAAGAGAACGCGGTTCGCCAGGAATTTGACACCAATTATGGCCAGGCGGAATGGTATGTACGCCACTCGGCCGACGTCATGCGTGAACTGAAATACATCACCGAAAACCGCTTAAGTAACAGTAGCAACGGTTTGGACGTGCTGAATGGCCTGCCTGCCGGTAAAAGTACCTTGCCACAGTTCACGCCGCTGTTTTCTGATGGTGATTGCACTTCAATGAGTAACACCTGGCGTAACTCGCTCGATTCGCTGGGTTACTTCATCAACTACTGGAAAAGTAACTTCACCTCCGCTTACGAACTCAACCGGGTGTTCTTTATTGGGGGTGAAAATCAGTGTCTGGCCGATTTCGCCATTGGTAACAACAATTCAGTCGATCGTGAACGCAGCCTAAAAGCCCTGCGCGAGCGGGTGCTGCACTATCGCAGCGGCAATGAAGAAGAGCGGCGTAATCCGATGTACTGGATTACGCCGAGCAGCCAGCCTGGTGTCGGTAATTTCTACATGGTGATGCCGGTGTATGTGGCCAACAAGCTACAGGCGTTGCTGGGCGTGGAACAAAATATCCGTCTTGATGAGTTTATTCAGCCGGGCGGCTTGCCGCTGGTTGCCACCATTACTGATGAGAACTACCGTGCGTTGCTGAGTTCGCGTCGCGGTGGCCCCGGCTACTCTTTTGACGATCTGCCGGATGACAGCATCTGGTTTGGTTATCTTGATAGCTATCGCCAGTTAGTCCTGAAGAAACCGCTGCCGCCGTCCAATCTTAACGTGGTGTGGTCACTCTCTACTGACGTGCTGGTGGATCAGCTCAAGCTGATGCTGATTAACGCGCTGTTGCTGAATATCTTCAGCGCATTGATCCTGTTCACGCTGGCATGGATATTCGAACGCCGTATGTTCCTGCCAGCGGAAGATAACGCACATCGGCTGGAAGAGCACGAGCAGTTCAACCGCAAAATTGTCGCTTCGGCGCCGGTCGGCATCTGTATTTTGCGCACCAGCGACGGCACCAATATTCTGAGTAACGAACTGGCTCACAACTATCTGACGCTGCTAACGCAGGAAGATCGTCAGCGCCTCAATGAGATCATCGGGGGCCAGCAGGTCAACTTTGTCGATGTGCTCACCGGTACCAATACCAACCTGCAAATCAGCTTTGTGCATTCACGCTATCGCAATGAAAACGTCGCAATTTGCGTGCTGGTGGACGTTTCAGCGCGTGTGCGCATGGAGCAGTCGTTGCAGGAGATGGCGCATGCGGCAGAGCAGGCCAGCCAGTCCAAATCCATGTTCCTTGCCACCGTCAGTCACGAACTGCGCACCCCGCTGTACGGCATCATCGGTAACCTCGACCTGCTGCAAACCAAGTCGTTGCCAAAAGGTGTGGAATCGCTGGTGACGGCGATGAACAACTCATCGAGCCTGCTGTTGAAAATCATCAGTGATATTCTCGACTTCTCGAAAATTGAGTCGGAGCAGCTGAAGATTGAGCCGCGCCCGTTCTCGCCGCGTGAGGTGGTCAATCACATCGCCAGCAACTATCTGTCGCTGGTGGTGCGTAAACGTCTAACGTTATATGTGATGATCGAAAATGATGTGCCGCTGACGATGGATGGCGATCCAATGCGTCTGCAGCAGGTCATTTCTAACCTGCTGAATAACGCGATCAAGTTCACCCATACCGGCTGCATTATTCTGCATGCTTATGTCAAAGATGGGTATTTAGCCTTCCGCGTGCGCGATACCGGCGTCGGTATTCCAGCGAAAGAAGTGACGCGTCTGTTCGATCCCTTCTTCCAGGTGGGCTCTGGCGTGCAGCGCAACTTCCAGGGCACCGGGCTGGGTCTGGCAATCTGTGAAAAGCTGATCAACATGATGGACGGTGATATTGAGGTCGACTCTGAGCCGGGCATGGGTAGCCAGTTTATCATCCGTATCCCCATTTACGCTGGACAACAGCCTGCGCCGCCGCTTCTGGATGGTTTGCAGGAAAAAGCCATCTGGCTGGATATGAGAAATGATTATCTCGCGGTCTTCCTGCTGCGTCTGTTGCAGCAACAGGGTATTGCGATCGCGCATTATCAGGGTAATGCCGGTAGCGACGATGTGATTATTAGCGACCATCAGGATACGGTGTCACAGGCCGTGCGCGCGCAGATTCACATCTGCGGTCAGCACATCGACATGCCGCAGGAAACCGCGCCGGGTCAGTGGGTGCAGAGCAGTGCGATGCTGCACGATCTGCCTTCATTACTTGGCCGCATCTATCGCCTCAATATTGATAGCGAAACCAGCACGCCGTTGCAGTTGGCCGCACCGCAAGAGGCCAACCGTTACGATGACATTATGGTACTGATTGTTGATGATCACCCGATTAACCGTATGTTGCTCTCCGAGCAACTCGGCACACTGGGCTATCAAACCAAAACTGCACAGGATGGGGTCGATGCGCTGAATGTGCTAAGCCGTAATCACATTGATATTGTGCTGAGTGACGTCAATATGCCGAATATGGATGGTTATCGCCTGACGCAGCGCCTGCGTCAGTTGGGCCATGCCTTCCCGGTGATTGGGGTGACGGCCAATGCGTTGGCAGAAGAGAAGCAGCGCTGTATGGATGCCGGGATGGATAATTGCCTATCCAAGCCTGTTACGCTTGATGTGTTGAAATCGACGTTGGCAATCTATGCCGAGCGGGTAAGAAAAAGCAGGAAAGGGTAGTACAGAAGAACAGGCGCACCGAAGTGCGCCTTTTTAAATCTTAATCTCTTTCAACCTGAGTCGCGCTCACGGAAGAGAGGTAATTCAGCAGGGCGATATCATTTTCCACCCCGAGCTTCATCATCGCCGATTTCTTCTGGCTACTGATGGTTTTGATACTGCGGTTCAGTTTTTTAGCGATTTCCGTTACCAGGAAACCTTCGGCAAACAGGCGCAGAACTTCACTCTCTTTCGGCGACAGACGTTTGTCTCCGTAACCGCCAGCACTGATTTTCTCCAGCAGTTTCGCCACGCTTTCAGGCGTATATTTTTTGCCTTTCTGCAGGGCTGCCAGCGCTTTTGGCAGATCGGTCGGTGCACCTTGCTTCAGTACAATCCCTTCGATATCCAGATCCAATACGGCGCTCAGGATCGCTGGGTTATTGTTCATGGTCAAAACGATAATTGAGAGATCCGGATAGTGACGTTTGATGTACTTAATCAGTGTGATGCCATCACCGTATTTCTCGCCTGGCATAGAGAGATCGGTAATCAGAACGTTAGCATCCAGTTTGGACAAGCTGTTAATCAGTGCTGTTGAGTCTTCAAACTCACCTACAACGTTGACCCATTCGATCTGTTCCAGAGACTTACGGATACCGAACAGAACAATCGGATGGTCATCGGCAATAATTACATTCAGGTTATTCATCTTATGGGTTACCTTGCTGCAGCAGTTGGTTGACGTATGCGTCAATTTCACTGGTGGTATTTATAATGGTTAAATCTTCACATAGTTTTATGTGATTTTCTAACTCTTCACAAAGCTGTTTACCTGGAACCAGATTTAGCATGGCGAACACGCCTTTCAGGCGATGTGCAGTCTGAGCAAGCGAGGGATAATCCTTCTCCGCTGCCTCAGTATACAGTCTCTTCACATCAGGCGGTACTGTCTCGGTAAACAGCTGGAAATAGCCTCCGCTCAACAGCGGCGTGGCAGCCTCATCTTCACTACTTTCCTCCATCAAATCGTGAGCCATTTGCTTTTCAATCAGTGCCAGCAGTGCGTCAAGCAGCGCATTGCTGAGATTGAAATTGACCCGGTATTGCTGATCGTTCAATGCGTGGTGACCCATTTCGTCACCGGCTAATAGCAGAGCCCAGCCATTGAGGCGGGCGGGATCGTCAGTGATCAGCACATCATGATCCTGACCGGATAAACGTTCGTCAGAGGTCAGGCAATTCGCTCCCCAGTTTTCTAACTGGCGGCAAACAATTTTGTGCACATCCTCGACGGCGATATCGACCAGTGCGGTTACACCTTCCAGCAGCTTCTCTTCCTGCTCGCCTTGTAGTTCCAGCGCGAGGGGCAGTTGAATATTATAGCGTGTGCCGATATCGGGTTTGGCGATGATCTCCAGCTGGCCACCCATTTGCTTGCACAGCTGCTTGCAGAGGAAAAATGCCATGCCAGAGGCCTGACCGTAACGATCCTGGGTGGTTTCGCCCAGATACGGGAAATCAACATTGGCCAGCTCATCGACACTCAGGCCTGAGCCGGTATCCACCAGTTGCAGCAGCACTGAGTTAGGTTTGTTCTCGCTGGCCTTAATCTCCAGCGTAATTTTGCCCCACTGCGTGGTGGTGAGCGCATAGTGCATCAGGGTGGTCAGGACTTTGCGCAGTGCACGGCGATCGCCAAAGCGCATCTCGTCGTTGGCCAGATGGTTGTTGACCACCAGCGCCAACCCTTTACGGCGCATCAGCGGTAGGCTCTCCAGCGCGATGTCATCCAGCAACTCCTGCAAATTGAACACGCTAGCATCCGGCGACCAGTCGTGTGCTTCCAGGCGGTTCAGCAATACAATGTCATCGACCAAACGAGACAGGCCCTGACTTTCATCAAGCAAATCCAGCACGCTTTCGTCTTCATCACGCTGGCTGAGTTGCACCAGTTGCGCCACCATACTCTCCAGCGGACGGTTGAGGGCGTGACCGAGATTTTGCATCAGCTGCTGACGCATCTGATGATTACGATCCAACACCTGCTGTGCCTTCTGCAGTTTTTTATTCACCAGCAATTCACGGTCCTGATCGCGCATCATAAACAGCTGAGTATGCGGTGACAGCACGCTACGGGCGTGGCGGATCTCGTACACCTCGTTGTTGATGGTGGCCTGCAGCACGCCCTGATGCTGATCGGACATATTGATGATTTTCTGCAGGTTCAGATGGGGTAACAGATGCTCAGCAATCTTGTTGCTCAACAGCGTGCGATTGGTAGCGAAGTCATACACCAGCAAACCCACCGGCAGGCTCGCAACAATCTCTTCATTCAGCATGCGCAGCGAATCTAACTCGGCGCTTTGGTTCTCGTTCGGGCGCAATGACTGCTGACGCAATAAAGTAATGCCGGCAATCGAGAGCAGTAACAGCACCAGATTGATCAACAGCGGCCACATCAGATTATGCAGGGTATCCAAAGCGAGGCTGGTGAGCGGCACGCGATATACTAACTGTAACGAAGTGCTGGGCAGTGACGCCGCAATGACGAGATTAGGATTCGCCAGTGAAACAGATGTCGTTTCGCTAGTGGCATCGTCGCTGCTGGTGCTGGAAGATTGCGTGGCATCCTGAATCAACTGGAAATTTTCCAGCGGCATGCTGTGCGGGATCAAATCGTTGATCGGCAGATCAAAAGCGACCACCGTGGCGAGGTGACCAGGCTGGTTGAAGGTGGTGCGCAGGGTAAAGTAGTGATCGTTCTGCCAGGCGAAATGGCGCAGCGGTGAGAAGCTTTCACGTTCGTCCAGCGCATTGGCCTGTTGCAGCATCTCGGCACGGCGGCTGTCGACCAGCGTATTGATGGCGCTATCTTTATAACGCGTTGCCATATCTTTTAATGGCAGCGTCGAGATCATGATCAGGCTGTTGTCCTGGCCATTGAGGAAATACATCGACCAGGTGGGATTCTCTGCGCCCCACAGCGTATCGAGGTAGTTGGACATGCGCATCGTCATATCCAGCGTGCTGCTGTCGTGGGAGCCAAAGATCAGCGCCTCCGTTTTACGGCGCGTCTTTTCCAGGTAGTAAACATCCGGGCGCAGGCGGGTTTCCAGAAGATTGGTGTTGGGTGCAGATCCGGCCGCACTGGTGGCGAGATTTTCATAAATCTGCCAGGTCGCGAAACGCGAAGCGTCGATGCGTTTTTGTACGGCACGCGCTAAATCGGTCATCGCGTAACGCTTCTCAGTAAGCCAGGCGTTAACACTGTTGTGCACCATAGCTCCCAGGGCCAGAAACAGCACCAGGTTGAACACCACGAAGAAACGGGTGACGTTACCCGAGGTCAGCGGAAATTTATAAGGCAGCATAGTGTCTCAGGATCCTGCGATTAGCGCGCCACCAGGCGAGCACTGGCGGCAACGGCCAGCAGCAGCAGGGCGATCAATAAAAATGCGCCACTCAAACTGAGCCACTGGGAAATAAATCCGATTAGAGCCGGACCTGAAAGAATACCTGCATAGCCTAATGTTGTCATGGCAGAAATCGCCAGATTCGACGGCATATCGTGTTGATTCCCGGCCGCATTAAACAGCATTGGCACGGTGTTGGCTAAGCCGAATCCCACCAGCAGGAAAGCCAGCAGTGCAACCTGTGGCCACGGCAGTAACACCGCCAGCGTCATACCCGCTGCAGCGGCTAACGCACCCGTGACCATGACGGGATAGCGACCAAAACGTTGAATGACTTTATCACCGGTGAGACGGCCAATTGTCATCGCCACGGAGAAGATGGCATAGCCCAATCCCGCATGTGCTACGTCCATCTCTGTGTTTTGCAGTAACAGCAGTGCGCTCCAGTCAAGCACCGCGCCTTCTGCCAAAAACAGAATGAAGCACAGTAACCCCAGGAAAGCGACCCAACCGCGTGGGATCACCAGCCAGGGTTGATCGGGCTGATGCAACCGTTCAGTCATTAACGTTGGCAGGCTGATCACCAGCAGCACCACGATTAACACCATCACCACCGCGACAGCATGCAGGGGCGAGAGACCACTGGCCAGCAATAAACTGACGCTACCGGCACCAATAATCCCGCCCAGGCTGAAGAAACCATGGAAACCCGACATCATCGGCTTGCGTGCTGCTTTCTCCACTTCAACGGCCTGCACATTCATGGCGACATCCAGCATGCCTAACCCGGCACCGAAGATCATCAGTGCCGCAGCCATCAACCACATCACATTTAGCAGAGTGAGCAGTGGCAGGATCGCCAGCACCACTAACGTGGAACATAACATCACCCGACGGCCGCCCACGCGGGCAATCAGCGCACCGGTAATCGGCATCGCTGCGAGCGATCCCACACCGAGGCACAGCAGCAGCCCACCTAACGATGCGCCGCTCAGTGCCAGACGCTGGCTGGCAAAGGGAACCAGTGGCGCCCATGCCGACATGCAAAGTCCGGCGATCAGAAAGACGATGCGTGTACCCATGTTGACACGCTGATGCAAATGATTGTGCTGTGCGGCGTCCAGTGCTGTCATAAAAGTCTTTTTCAATAGCCGTCAAAGCGACGAAGTTTAGCATTAAAGCTGACGTCTCACCGCAGTTCAGAACCGATGAGTTCAGAAAAGATGAGCGCCAGAAACAGGCATATTACCGAGTTTTGGCGTGGCGTGACGCTTTTCCAGAACTTTCCTGGCACTTTCACGGCCTTCCTGCCGCGATCAATCGATCGCAAATTGAAATTTCATGATGGAAAAGGACGAATATAAAATCATCATCGGTAATAAATCAGCGCTGCACTTTGCCTTAACCAATTGAATAAGAGGAGACTCATGTAGGCTAATAGGAGAGAGTCTGGGCCAGAGCATATTCCAGTATTCTTCATTACGCACAGAAATTAACATTGCAGAATGATGGCTATCGATTGAACAAAAAGTGCGAAAAATAGCTAATAATGCGCCCGAGAGATTGTGTTAATTTAACTCAATCAACTAACTTTACTTAAAATTACGCGGGGATGAGTGATTTTGGCAAAAAAAATGCCGGACAAACATGTCCGGCGGGAATTAGGGTAAAACAACTCATTCGGGGTGAATGAAGGGAATAATGAAATAAATGATGATAGCGGGAGTAATTGTATGCGCTGAAGTGACTTTAGTTTTATCATTCAGTGCGGCAGGGCGTGTCAATTTAAGTTGTTGTTATTAAATGTATAAATAATCGATTACCAATATGTGCTGTATTCTTTGTTGATCCGTGCTGATTATTAGTTCCACGATGTTTACATTTGGAAATAACTATTAAATACAATGAAACACTTTTGGAAATTTAGTATCATTTTCGTGATAGATTATTGCCCCGTATAAAATAACAATGGCTTGCCGGCTGAATTTTTAATCGTTCAGTTTGCAGTGGCATAAATAAAGGCACATTAAAGAGGGTAATAAAATGAAACGTCGCGTTCTCTCCCTGATGATCCCTGCATTGCTGGTTGCAGGTTCAGCAAGCGCAGCTGAAATTTACAACAAAGATGGCAACAAATTAGACCTCTACGGTAAAGTCGATGGTCTGCACTATTTCTCCGACAACTCAGGTTCAGACGGTGATCAGTCTTACCTGCGTTTCGGTTTCAAAGGTGAAACTCAGGTCACAGACCAACTGACCGGTTACGGCCAGTGGGAATACCAGGCTGCCCTTAACACCTCTGAAAACGAAGGCACCGCCAACAGCTTTACGCGTGTCGGTTTTGCGGGGCTGAAATTCGGTGATGCCGGTTCATTCGACTACGGTCGTAACTATGGCGTGATCTATGATGTTTCGGGCTGGACTGACGTATTGCCAGAGTTCGGTGGCGATACCTACGGCGCGGACAACTACATGTTCCAGCGCGGTAACGGCATGGCGACCTACCGCAACACCAACTTCTTTGGCCTGGTGGATGGCTGGAACTTTGCAGTCCAGTATCAGGGCAAAAATGACAACCCAACTGAATCCTCTAGCGGCCGTGATGTGCTGGGTGAGAACGGTGATGGTTACGGCCTGAGCACCACTTATGACATCGGATCCGGTTTCGGTATCGGTGCAGCGATGTTCCAGTCTGACCGTACTAATAACCAGAACACCGGCGCTATCCTGGGTCGTGGTGATAAAGCTTCTGCTTACACCGGTGGCCTGAAATATGACGCCAACAACGTGTATCTGGCCGCGATGTACACCCGTTCGTACAACGCAACGCGTTTCGGTTCCAGCAGCGCAACTTCTTACGGTTACGCGGATACTGCGGATAACTGGGAATTGGTGGCACAGTACCAGTTCGACTTCGGTCTGCGCCCATCCCTTGCGTTCGTTTCTTCTCGCGGCAACGTGCAGAACTACGGCGATCAGAACCTGAAAAAATATGTTGATGTGGGTGCGACTTACTACTTCAACAAAAATATGTCGACCTATGTTGATTACCAGATCAACATGCTGGACGACAACAACTTCACCAATGCGGCCGGTATCAACACCGACGACATTGTGGCACTGGGCCTGGTTTACCAGTTCTAAGTTGCAGCTTGGTAGGGCGCGCCATGGTGCGCCCTCGGCGGGCTTCGGGTCGCCGCTACTGCATCTGTTGCATTAACGCACTTAGTCATACCTCCACGATCTCCTTTGCCTGTTTCCTCCTCTGTATTCGCACAATGGCACCGTCGACCAGCAACATCATCTGTGCAGCCTTAAACTGCCTTTATGCTGGCAACTTCTCAGGGATTTTCTTTTTTAACGGCTGACCGATAGCGGCAGAAGAGTCTCTGTTTCACTGTAAGGCAGGAAGACGCCCGGATGACTATCCGGGCCTGGGCGAGCGGAGTAATGAGATTACGATACAGGGCGCCATTTTTTGGCTTTTGGCGCGGGCACTACCGACGTATGGGGCGTGGGTGTGCTGCCTTCCATTGCGACGCCTGCCAGCGTAAACGCGGAGAAGCGCAACCAGTGTTGCCAGGTTTGTTGGGTTTTTGTCTTATTCATTTTGCACCTCGCTGATGTTCAACTCAGTCTCAACGGTGCAGAATTCATGCCAGGTCACCGCTCTCAGCGCCACGCGGCCTCAATCTGATTTGCTACACTCCGGCAGCGCTGAAGCGGTGCATATCATTAATCCATGGTGCAAAAATTTAACGTTTGCGCGAGGGGTAATGCTGAATCAGGCGATGGCGATAGTGTTGCCAGCAGCGGAAAGTCCCGAAGATGAACAGAACGGCGGATACAGCGAGAATCATAAAAATCATCTGTCGCTCCTGTGCGGTTGGGGGGCTTGAACGCTCAATCCTGTGCAAGTCAGGTATGAACATCAAGCAGCTTTAGCCTGTTTTACAAGCGGTTTATGCTTTGAAACAGGATGAATTAATGAGTTACAGATGAGGAAGTGATGAGTATTAAGAATATTCTGCTAATTGGTGTTATGACCAGCGCGTTGTTCGGCTGCGACCAGCAGGCCTCCCGTAGCGCACTGGTGCTGGAAGGGAAAACCATGGGCACCCAGTGGCGCGTCAGCCTGGCGGGCGTCGATCCCCAACGGCAGGCCGCTTTGCAGCAGGCTATTCAGCAGCAGCTTGATCGTGATGATCATGAACTCTCCACCTGGAAGCAGGATTCAGTTTTGTCGCGCTTCAACCAGTATCAGGGTGATCAGCCGCAGCCGGTGAGCGCAGATATGGCGGATATCGTGGTTGAAGCCCTGCGCATCGGTCATAAAACCGAGGGTGCGATGGATATCACCGTCGGCCCGCTGGTCAATTTGTGGGGGTTCGGGCCCACGAAACAGCCTGCGCACACCCCGAGCCAGGCGCAGATTGACGCAGCGAAAGCGCAAACCGGCTTACAACATTTGCATGTGATCCAGAGCGTGGAGGGGCAGTGGTTGCAGAAAGATCTGCCCGCGCTGGATGTCGATCTTTCGACCATGGGGGAGGGATATGCCACCGATCATCTGGCACGATTGATGGAGCAGCAGGGCATTACCGACTATCTGGTGTCGGTGGGGGGCGCAGTACTAACCCGTGGGCAGAATGCCAGCAATCAACCCTGGCGTGTGGCGATCCAGAAACCCACCGATCGTGAAAACGCCGTCGAAGCGCGCGTTGACTTACAGGGGCACGGAATCAGCACCTCAGGCAGCTATCGCAACTATTATGAACTGGACGGCAAACGCATTTCGCACGTGATCGATCCCGCGACCGGACGCCCCATCGAACATAAACTGGTGTCGGCCACCGTGATTGCGACTACCGCGCTGGAAGCCGATGGCTGGGATACCGGGTTGATGGTGCTGGGCAGCGAACGGGCACAAGCGTTGGCAATCAAGGAACATTTGGCGGTTTATCTGATCAGCAAGCAGGGTGACGGCTTTACGCACTGGATGTCACCCCAGTTCAAATACTTCCTGATCGATCAGGAAAGCAAATAACGGCAGGAGGCGCAGATGTTGGATCTGTTTAGTGAAGAAGCACCCTGGCAGGAACCGTTAGCGGAAGGCGCGGTGATTTTACGGCGCCGCGCGCGCGATGAAGCGGACGCATTGCTGGCGGCGATACAGGAGATTGCCGGGCAAAATCCCTTTGCTCACCGCATCACGCCGGGCGGGCATCGCATGTCGGTGGCGATGACCAACTGTGGCGACTTAGGCTGGTCAACGGATTCGCGCGGCTACCAATACACGGAGCAGGATAATGCCAGTGGGCACAAATGGCCGCCGATGCCTGCGCTGTTTCGCACGCTGGCGCAACAAACTGCGCAGGAAGCGGGATTCCCCGGCTTTAACCCGGATGCCTGCTTAATCAACCGCTATGAACCCGGTGCCAAACTCACCTTGCACCAGGACAAGGACGAGAGGGACTTGCGTCAGCCGATAGTTTCAGTGTCATTAGGCCTGCCAGCGGTGTTCCAGTTTGGTGGTTTTGAGCGCGGTGATGCCACGCAGCGGGTGCTGCTGGAGCACGGTGATATCGTGGTGTGGGGCGGCCCCTCACGCTTGCGTTATCACGGCATTCTGCCGCTCAAACCCGGTATTCACCCGGCAGCGGGCGCCTTTCGCTTTAATCTCACTTTCCGCCGCGCCCACTAACGGCGCGGTGAATGAGAATTAATCTTGCTATCATCCGGAGCGCCATTAAACTGCAGGCTGCTTGGTTGACCTCCGGAATCTGTTAATGGCATTGCTGCATGTGGTTTATCGCCAGTATCGCTGGCCTTTTATTGGTGTCATTCTGCTTACGCTGTTAAGCGCCGCGCTCGGCATCGGCTTAATCGCCTATATCAATAACGAGCTGATCGTCGCGGTAAATACCTCGATTTCTGTGCTGCCGAGTTTTCTGGGGCAGCTGTTTCTGCTGATGGCCGTGACGCTGGGATCGCAACTGGCGTTGACTCAGCTTGGTCATCACTTTGTCTGGCGCCTGCGCGGCGAATTCATCAAACGTATCCTCGATACTCGCGTCGAACGCATTGAGCAGATAGGTAACGCGCAACTGCTGGCGGGACTCACCAGTGATGTGCGTGCCATCACCATCGCCTTTGTCCGCCTGCCGGAACTGATTCAGGGCATCATTATTACCCTGGGTTCCGCGCTCTATCTGGCGTGGCTGTCACCTAAAATGCTGCTGATCACCTCGCTGTGGTTAGTGATCACGCTGGTTGGCGGCTGGCTGCTGGTGTCACGCGTTTATCAACACATGGCGAAGCTGCGTGAAATCGAAGACGATCTCTATCGTGATTTCCAGACCATTATTGAAGGACGCAAAGAGCTACAGCTTAACCGCGAGCGCGCTCAACTGATTTACGACAACGTCTATCAGGAAAACGCCACAAGCTATCGTCATCATATCGTTCGTGCCGATACCTTCCATCTCAGCGCGGTTAACTGGTCAAATATCATGATGCTGGGCGCGATTGGCATTGTGTTCTTTATGGCTAACGGTCTGGGTTGGGCGAACACGGCGGTGGCCGCCACCTATTCACTGACGCTGCTGTTCCTGCGCACGCCGTTACTGGCGGCGGTGGGTGCCTTGCCGACCTTGCTCAGTGCGCAGGTCGCCTTCCGTAAAATCAACACCTTCGATCTCGCGCCTTACGATGCACAGTTCAAAGTGCTGCCACAGGTGAGTAACTGGCAAACATTGGAACTGCGCGATGTCTGCTTCCATTATGGCGATCACGGTTTCCAGGTTGGCCCGATTAATCTGACGCTGCGTCGCGGTGAGTTAGTGTTCCTGATTGGGGGCAACGGCAGTGGCAAGTCAACGCTGGCGATGTTGCTGACCGGGCTTTATCAGCCTCAATCGGGCAGTTTGCTGCTGGATGGCAAAGTGGTTGACTGGCATAACCTCGATGCTTACCGCAAACACTTCTCAGCGGTGTTTACCGATGTACATTTGTTTGATCGCCTGATCGGTCACGGCGGTCAGCCAGCGAATCCTGGGCTGGTGCAGCAGTGGCTGGAACGCCTGAAGATGCAGGATAAACTGAAGCTGCAAGGCAATAAGGTGCTGAATCTGCAGCTCTCTAAAGGGCAAAGCAAGCGACTGGCGTTGCTGCTGGCAGCGGCAGAGGAACGCGACATCTTGCTGCTGGATGAGTGGGCTGCCGATCAGGACCCGCATTTCCGCCGTATCTTCTACCGCGAACTGCTGCCCTGGCTGCAGGCGTCGGGCAAAACCGTGTTTGCTATTAGCCATGATGATCACTACTTCATTCACGCCGACCGCTTGCTGGAGATGCGCGAAGGCCAGCTGAGTGAACTCACCGGTAACGAACGTGAGATGGCTACGCTGGATGCGGTGAAGCGCACCGACACCGGCCATTAACATCTGCCGGGAAAGCTTAGCAAAAAGCCTTATTGGGCAAGGTGTTGCCAGGCGAGTAAGGTGAGTTTCAACAGAGATTCCTCGTCTCTGTCTCCCTGGAACACTTCTATCGTCTTGTGTTGTCACCGGCTTAGATTGATTCTGAGCCGGTTTTTTTATGGGTTATTCAGGGGATGAGCGATCAGCGTGATAACGCGGTCGCCGCGTCGCCAGAAGTGCGCCTGCAGGCGAGTACCGGCGTTAAACTCGCGTGAAAAGTCCTGCGTCAACGTGAGCGTGGCGCGGCCTTGCGTCAAATCCCACTCCAGCAACTCCGCGTGCAGAAAATCCATCGGCTGATGCAACTGTGGCCACAACGCTTTATAGACACTCTCTTTCAGTGAAAACAGCAAAGTAGCCGCCGCTGCAAACGGCAGTGCAGCGGCGGTTAACCGTTGACGCTCTGCACGGCTCATCAGCATCTCCGCCGTTTCCTCTGCGGTCTGTTCTGCCATCAATTGCTCGACATCAACGCCTATACATAGGGGCGCCTGCGTTGCCGCGATGACGGCCATTTGCTGCGAATGCGAAAGTGAGGCCTGAATCCCCACCGGCCATACAGGCGAGCGATCGGGCGCATTACGCAGGATAAAGTCAGGCATCGCGAAGCGCGCCAGCATCTGCTGCGCCAGCCAGCGACTGGCTAAATGCTCAGCTTTACGCTTGGTGACGGCATTGTGTAACGCCAGTGGTAGCGGGAGCTGCCAGTGTTGATGCAGATCGCTGTGCCATGCCTGCTGATTAAATTCACACCACGCAATAGGGAGCGGAGAGCTTGTCATAGCCGCAGCGGTAATAAACGGAGAGGGGGTCAGTGCCAGGGGAATTTCAGAAGCAAACATTAAGCATCACGGCTGACGGTTAAAACGCTATTTTTACCCGTCAGCCGTGAAAAGAGCAAGCCAAAACGGCTCACCCACGTTTAGTGATTAGGCGGAATTGACATGCCTTTGATCTGTACCATAAAGTGCTCGTTGCCTTTGGTTATACGCGCACCGCGGTCACACCACCGCGAAGCCAGGCGGAAAAAATCGTCGCTGCCGATATCGTAAGCCAGTTCAACTTTACTGATACCTGAATGCAGGAGTTCTTCCGCGTCCTGCAGGTTTTTAGCTTTGATGACCATAATAAGTGTCCATCGAAAAACAGGAAGGATAAGAGTAATTAAACTGTGTGACAGTTTTGTTTCAATCAGATGAAATGCTGTCATGTTTGACGAAAAATGTGATCCCGCTCCGCTTTGATTGCTTTCGGTAACTGACTGATTATTTCCGAGAAGATTTCCCACTCAGGCCGTTTTACGATAATACTGAATGGGTTAACCAAGGAGGTTGTTATGGAAATACCGCGTCTGGAAACGCCCCGTTTACTGCTGCAACCGCTGCGAAGCGAAGATGCGATTCAGGTACAGCAGGTTTTCCCGCGCTGGGAAATCGTGCGGCATCTGATCGGTTCTGTGCCCTGGCCTTATCCCGCTGATGGCGCCCGTCAATATATTGAGGGTATGGCGCTGCCTGCAATGAAAGCAGGGCAGGCGTGGCACTGGAGCCTTCGCCATCGATCTGATCCCAACAGTCTGATTGGTTTAATCTCACTGCGTCTGGGGCCGGAAGATAACCGGGGATTCTGGTTGGTGCCCGAATGGCAGAAGCAGGGATTGATGAGTGAAGCCTGCGCAGCAGTCACCGAATTCTGGTTTATCCATCTCGATCAGACGCGTCTGCGTGTGCCCAAGGCGATGGATAATCTGGCTTCTCGTCGCATCTCGGAACGCACTGGCATGCGGTTAGTGGATACCTATCGCAAAACTTTTGTTGAGGGCGAGTTACCGGCGGGCACCTGGGAACTGACGCGTGACGAATGGCTGGCGCAGCGTGATAGAGGATAGCGGCCTTCAGAAAGCAAAAAAGCAACCTTAAGGGCTGCTTTTTTATAGGATTTTGGTCGGCACGAGAGGATTTGAACCTCCGACCCCGGACACCCCATGACCGTGCGCTACCAGGCTGCGCTACGTGCCGAACGTGGAGAAGTAGTCTACTGGTTCCGCTCACGATTGCAATATGCGCAGGTTTTAACTGCCTCATTATTAATCAGTTTGCGGTAAAGCGCTTCTCTTCTGTCAACACCTGAAGCAGCAACGCCAGCTGCGGTTTATGATCCTTCAGCTTATTGCCCTGTGCATCGTAGGCGCTGTAACTGCCGTTGTTATTCAGCACCAGCGTCACGGTTGGCGTAGTCACCACCAGTTTGCCCTCTTCACTACTGGCGACCCAGTTGTGGCTGCGTTGAGCAGCAAACAGATCTTCACCCTGTGAATAATTGGCCGGATTGGTGCGCACGTGCAGCAGACGTTGCATCAACGTCGTCATCACATCCTGCTGATCGGTCAGACGATCGATGGTCTGCGCCGGCGTATTCGGCCAGTGCACCACCAGAGGCACCCGTAACGTTGCACGGTTGCCCGGATTATCATCATTATCCGGCGTAACCGCACGCTGGGCGGTAATCACCACCACGGTATTTTTGAGCAAATCGCGTTGCTGCAACGTCTGTAGCACGGCCGCAATTTGCTCATCAACGCTGTTAGCCTGGCGCAAATAGCTGCGCTGACGCGCTTTAATGCTTTCGCCAGTCACGTTGACGCCATCAAGTGAAATCCAGGAGAACCAGGGCGCACCCTCGGCTTTCTGGCCGTTGAGCCAGTTTTGCCATTGGTTCACCGTCGTGCTGTTCGGCTGAGCATCCGCCTCTGGCAGGCTGTAATCCGCTAACAGCGCCTGGCGATACAAGGGTTGGCTGAAGCCGTCGGAGGAGAACAGACCAAACTGATACCCCTGCGAATTCAGCGCACCGAGTAACGCCGAAGGCATGCGCGCGGCAAGTACGCCGTCCATATAGCTGGAGGAGATGCCGTAGAACAGACCGAACATGCCTTTCTCCGGCGCAACCCCGGCACTGTAGTGTTGGGTAAAACGCACGTTGTCACTGGCAAACTGATTCAGCGATGGCAGTGCCTTATCCAGATTGTCATGACTCAAACCATCAACGGTCAGCAGCAGCAGGTTGTGCCGCGTGCCGCCATCGCGGAAGGTGATATCACTCAGCGGATACTGCACTGACAGCGCCTCAGGATCACCCTGTTGCACCAGACGACGCTGATACTCCTGCGCATCCAGCAAGCCATGGCGTTCAAGAAAGCGTCGCGCGGTCATCGGATAGGAGAGCGGCAGATTGGCGCGCTGCATGGTAATCGGGCGATAGAAATTGGCGTCGGCCCAGATATACAGCAGATGGCTGGCAAAGAAAGCACAGATAAACAGCGCGGCCAGCGGCTTACCAAATGAGCGTCGATTCAGGCTGCGCAGCTTCTGCCAGCTCCAGGTGGCAAACAACATCTCCACGAGGAAGATGACCGGTACGCTAATAAACATCAGCTGCCAGTCACGCGCCATCTCGCTTTGGTCGGGGTTGATGACCAACTCCCACACCACCGGATTCAGATGGAGGTGGAAGCGGTTGAATACCGCGCTATCGACCATAATCAGCGTCAGCCCGGCAGTGGCGATAATCGCCGACAGCACCCTAAGCAATCGCTGTGACATCACCACAAAGGTGAGTGGGAAGATAATCAGCAGATAACCGGCAAACACAATAAAGCTAAAGTGGCCAATCCAGCTGGTATAGGCATAAATACGGCCCGCAAGCGAGGCGGGCCAGTCGGCGACCAACAGGTAGCGGCTGCCTAAAATCAGCGCGAAGATGATGTTAAACAGGGCAAACCAGTGCCCCCAGCTGATCATCTGGGAGACTTTTTCGCGGTAGCGCTGCCGGTTGGTTACCATATTTATGAGGTCAGATCTGCAATTTAGTGGGCGTTGTCATCGCGAACGGAAGACTGCAACGCTTCCGCGAAAGATTTCGCCAGGCTGCGGCGCTGGGCCGGCGAGACACTGGTGTTAATCAAATTGGTTACCATGTTCCCTAACACCATCAGGGAAAGGTCGGTTGGCGCTTTGTCTTTTTCAAGAATCTGCGCCATCTGCGCGAGAAGCTTCTCTACGCGCTCGTCGCTATAACGGGATGATTGTGGCATATCGTCGACTAATCAAGTGTGAAAAGGCGGTATATTACCGTAACAACGCGCTTTTTTCCGCAATTAAATCGCAAGCAGAGCGATCAGTTTGTGCGTGGAGTTGAAAGCAGCGGCGGGCGGTGTTTGAATACGCGCCTGAGCCCAAAGGAGAGTCTACCATGAGTCTGGATATCGACCAGATTGCCCTGCATCAGTTAGTCAAACGTGATGAAAACCAGCTTGAGGTGGTCCTGCGCGACACTTTGCTGCCCGCGACCCGTGCGGTAGAAGAGATGGCAGAAGAGCTGCATCGGGTGTACAGCGCCAAAAGCAAAGCCTATGGCCTGTTTAATGAAGAGAGTGAACTGGCCGATGCGCTGCGCAATTGCCGCAAAGGGGAAGATGACTTTCTGGCCTTTAGCCGTGCCGCGACCGGGCGTCTGCGTGATGAGCTGGGCAAATATCCGTTTGCGGAAAGTGGCGTGGTGCTGTTCCTGCACTATCGCTATCTGGCGGTGGAGTATTTGCTGGTGGCGATGCTGAGCAGCCAGTCAAGCATGCGCGTCAATGAACAACTAGATATTAGCAGCACTCATTATCTCGATATTAATCATGCGGATATTGTGGCGCGTATCGATCTTACTGAATGGGAAACCAACCCAGAATCCACCCGTTATCTGACCTTCCTGCGTGGACGCGTCGGGCGCAAAGTGGCCGATTTCTTTATGGATTTCCTCGGTGCCAGCGTTGGACTCGATACCAAAGCACAGAACCGGGGGTTGCTGCAGGCGGTAGATGATTACTGCGCGGAATCGAATCTCGATAAGAACGAGCGCCAGAACTATCGTCAGCAGGTTTACAGCTACTGCAACGACCAACTGCAGGCGGGTGAGGAGATTGCGCTGGAAGATCTTTCCAGTGAACTGCCGCCGCTGGGAGAGAAAACCTTCCAGGCCTTTACCCAGGAGCAGGGTTATGAGTTGGAAGAGCATTTCCCGGCTGACCGTAGCACAT
Source organism: Pantoea sp. Seng (assembly GCF_009829935.1). NCBI lineage: Bacteria > Pseudomonadati > Pseudomonadota > Gammaproteobacteria > Enterobacterales > Erwiniaceae > Pantoea > Pantoea sp. Seng. Next base: position 147,878 of record NZ_SZZV01000008.1, read on the forward strand.
TACGCCAGTTGACCAAGTTTGCTGGCAGCGGTGGCGGCCTGACGCTGAATTTTGATGCCATGCTACTGGGCGAGCGCATTTTTTGGGATCCCGCGACCGATACCCTGACCATCAAAGGCACACCGCCTAATCTGCGCGATCAGTTACAGCGCCGAACCGGCGGTAACTGATTTTCAGGCAAAAAAAACGCCGCGTAAGCGGCGTTCTCTTTTCAACTCGTTGGCGATTAAGCGCGAACGAAGTCGATGTGGTGCAGTTTTGGCTTGAACGGATGACGCTGTACCGCCTGAGCTTTAACTTTAACTTCTTTACCATCAACAACGATGGTCAGCACGTCGGTGTAGAACTCAGGCTTAGCCTGCAGGTTCATTACAACGTCGTGGTCCAGTTCGATAGCAACTGGCGCTTCGTTTCCGCCATAGATGATGGCTGGGAATTTATTTGCTACACGCAGACGGCGGCTCGCACCCTTACCCTGCTCTTTACGTACTTCAGCGTTGAAAGTGGTCATTTGATTTCTCTTCAATCATTTCTGCTACAGGCGACCCAGCAACAGACGGTTATTCATATGCTTTTACGGATGCAAAAGCGGGCGGCATTATAGCCGCAATAGAAGACGCGGGCAAATGATTCCGTCGCTTAACGCAGCTCATTCGCGCGTCGATAACGTCCTTGATAATCGAACATCTTCTCGCGAATTTGCCAGAAATGACCTTTCGCGCGTGCCACCACAAAATCGGGATGACGCAGCAGTGGCTGCAAAGCGATAACATCCGCAGCAGTTTGCCAACCGAGTTCCACGCCGGGTGCGCGCTGGTGTGGGCGCATAAACAGCTGCTCGAAGGCTTTACGTTGAGCAGGCGTTTGCAGACGAAAACGTTCACTGACGCTGGTGCCATCTTCATCAAAGTAGGTCGCTTTTAGCCATTCGCCTTTCTCGTCGCGCCCTTGCTCCAGCGTCATACCGCCGCAGCGCAGCACACGTGCATCTTTAAGTTTTAGCGCGGCTTTCAACATATCATCAGGGTCGACCATAATACGATCGCACTGATGACAGCGGCGGGCCGCAATATCGTTTTCTGCACCGCAGTCGGGACAACTTTTAAAGCGGAAGCGATAGTCGCACTGTTCACGATTGCCCTCATCATCCTCCATCACGCCCTGACACCGACGGCCAAAATGTTCAATGATATGGCCATCTTCGGTGGTTTTTCCCCAGAAGGTATTGGCTAAACCACAGGCTGGGCAGAACACTTGCACCGGCTGATTGTCACTGGCGCCTTTTGGCGTGCCGACTTCAGGGGTAAAGAGATCGTGCGGATTTCCAGCATAATCGAGGATCAGGCAGTCGGTTTTGCCTGGTGACAAACGCAGGCCGCGCCCGACAATCTGTTGATACAAACTGACCGATTCAGTGGGGCGCAATATGGCGATAAGATCTACATGCGGCGCATCAAAGCCGGTGGTCAGCACCGCGACGTTCACTAAAAACTTTAACTGTTGCGCTTTAAATTCGCTGATCAAACGATCGCGTTCTTTCACCACTGTTTCCGCTGACACCAACGCGCTGTTCTCGGGCAACAGAGATAAAATCTCACGCGCATGTTCTACCGTGGCGGCGAATACCATCACGCCACGACGATCCTCCGCGAACTCCACGATCTGTCTGATGATGTGCGGCGTCACGCGATTCTGCTGCTTTAATTCGCGATTGAGATCGGCTTCGCTGAATAAACCGTTATTTTGCGGGATCAGGCGGCTGAAATCGTACTGTACGACCGGCATATCCAGCCGTTCGGGTGGCACAAGGAAACCGTGCTTGATCATGTAGCGCAGCGGCAATTCATAAATACAGTCGCGGAATAGCGCGTGCTGATCGCCGCGTACCATGCCGTGATAGTGAAACTGATAAATCCAGCCTTTACCGAGGCGAAAGGGCGTCGCGGTGAGCCCCAGCAGGCGCAGTTGAGGATTATGCTGCCGCAGATGGGCGAACAGCTGCTGATACTGACTCTCTTCGTTGTCGCTGATGCGGTGGCACTCATCGACGATCACCAGAGAAAAGGCGCTGTCGAAGCGATCCAGATTGCGCGCCACGGATTGCACGCTGCCAAATACCACTTTGCTTTCGCTCTGTTTGCGCTGTAAACCGGCGGCAAAAATATCGGCTTCCAGACCATACGCCTGATATTTGCTGTGGTTCTGCTCGACCAACTCTTTCACATGCGCCAGCACCAGCACGCGGCCTCGGGCAATGCGCGCCAGTTCAGCAATCACCAGACTTTTACCGGCACCCGTCGGCAGCACAATCACGGCGGGCGCATCGTGGCGGCGAAAATGCTGGAGTGTGGCGTCAACCGCCTCTTGCTGGTACGGGCGCAGGGTGAAGGACATCAGGGCAAACTTTTTTTTCAAACGGGCACGCATTATGCCATGAAAACAGCTGAAACGCAGGCGCGGTACTGTTAGCAGGCGAAGGATCAAGCTATACTGCCCACACTTTTTTAACGGTTTAAAAACGCCGTTTCAGTTCCCTCCGTAGTAACAGGCAAAAGCGAATTCATGCGACTCGAAAAATTCATATCTCAGCAGCTGGAAGTCAGCCGTGCTATCGCTGGCCGCGAAATCCGCGCCAGGAAAGTCACCATTAATGGCGAAGTGGTTCGCGATGCGGGCTACAAAGTGTTGCCAGACGACGAAATCGAATACGACGGCAACCCACTGGTGGTGCAAACCGGTCCACGCTACTTCATGCTGAATAAGCCGCAGGGTTATGTCTGCTCCACTGACGATCCCGATCATCCTACCGTGCTGTTCTTCATGGAAGAACCGGCTGCTTTTAAGCTGCATGCGGCGGGCCGTCTGGATATCGACACCACCGGTCTGGTGCTGTTGACGGACGATGGTCAGTGGTCACACCGTATTACCTCTCCGCGCCATCACCTGGAAAAAACCTATCTGGTTGAAGTGGAAGAGCCGATTGATCCTGCGCTGGTGGAGAAGTTCGCGACGGGGATTCAACTGCACAATGAGAAAGAACTGACCAAACCGGCGGTGCTGGAAATCCTCGATGAAAAAGCCGCTCGTTTAACTATCACGGAAGGCCGCTATCATCAGGTCAAACGCATGTTTGCCGCGATGGGTAATCATGTGTCCGCGCTGCATCGCGAAAGCATTGGCGAGATTGTGCTGGATGACGACCTGGCTGAAGGTGAATACCGTGAACTCACGGAAGAAGAGGTCGACAGCATCGGCCTGCCAGAAGAGCTGAAAAAACGCAAATAGCGGGAGAAAGCGGTGCGTAAGGAAAAGAATTCACCGGTAGGGTTGGTCGTGATTCTGGGATTGCTGGCGATGCTGATGCCGCTCTCCATTGATATGTATTTGCCGGCAATGCCGCAAATCGCACGCGAATTTGCCGTTTCGGCAGGCAGCGTGCAGATGACGCTGAACCTTTACATTCTGGGGTTTGCTATCGGGCAGTTGGTGTATGGCCCGCTGGCGGACAGCTACGGACGTAAACCGGTGATTGTGCTGGGCACGCTGATCTTTGCCTGCGCCGCGGCGGCATGTGCCTTGTCGCAGTCCATTGATCAACTGATCTTTATGCGCTTCCTGCACGGCTTGTCGGCGGCAGCGGCCAGCGTGGTGATTAACGCGCTGATGCGAGACAGTTACTCGAAAGAGGATTTCTCGCGCATGATGTCGTTTGTCATGCTGGTCACCACCATTGCACCGTTACTGGCACCCATTATCGGCGGTTGGCTGTTGCTGCTGTGGAACTGGCACGCGATTTTCTGGACGCTGGCTGTGGCCGCATTGATCACTACCGTACTGGTGGTGACGCAGATCCGCGAGACGCTCAAGCCTGAACTGCGGCAGCGCTTCCATTTGCGAACCACGCTGAGTAACTTCGTCGCGCTGGTGCGCCATAAACGTGCGTTCAGCTACATGCTGGCAAGCGGCTTCTCCTTTGCGGGATTGTTTACCTTCCTCAACGCCGGGCCTTTTGTTTACATCGAAGTGAATCACGTTTCACCGCAAAACTTTGGCTACTACTTTGGCCTTAACGTGGTGTTCCTGTTTGTCATGACGCTGATCAACAGCCGCGCGGTACGCCGCTTCGGGCCTTTGGCGATGTTCCGTATCGGACTGATCATACAGTTTGCGATGGGCATCTGGCTGCTGATTGCCAGCGCGCTGGATTTAGGTTTCCTGTCGCTGGTGTTTGGCGTGGCGATGTTTATCGGCTGCGTCTCGACGGTTTCTTCGAACGCGATGGCGGTGATTCTCGATGAGTTTCCGCATATGGCGGGCACCGCATCGTCACTGGCCGGTACTTTGCGCTTTGGCGTGGGTGCGCTGGTGGGGGCATTGCTGTCACTGGTGAGTATTAACAGCGCCTGGCCAATGGTGGCGACCATTGCCCTATGCGCAACCGTATCCATTGTGTTGTTTAGCTACGCCGCACGTCCACGCCACGCTTAAATCTGCACTTTCCTCTTACGGCGCGGTTGATCGTGGAGTTCACTGGTTTTTAGAGCCATTGAAATCGCGAATAAAAAACTGCGCCGTTGTCACATTCCCTCTTGCCGTATGCGATCAATTCTTCACGTTCACTCGCGAATCCCCACATTTTCGTTATGCTTAATGTTTCCATAATGTGAAAATTTAGGTGTAAAAAAGTAACTATAATGCATCTAAAATGATTGTTAACTGCCGCCGAACAAGGTACACATAGGCATAAATGCGAGAAAGCTCGCAAATAATAACTTTGCTACATGCTTTGTGTTTAAAACGAGAAGGCAAACCTTGACGTCCGTATTCTGAGTTTACCAGGTAGGGATTCACTGCGTAATCGCCGTCGTCGTGAATAAGCGTTAACGTCTCTGGGGACTGTAATTATGCTGCAACTTTCGGTTATGCATCGCTTACCGCAACATTATCGTTGGTCAGCCGACCATGTCGGTGAAATTGAACGTCAGGAAGCGGTCAACGGTGTGCACGATGAAGATCTCGTCGCACTGCGTCTGTTAAGCCACGATGGCCATCCGGCGCTGGAAATTCTGCACCAGCTGCAAGAGACGTTGGCGCAGATTCAGGTCGATTGCAAAATTGCCCTGTGTGAAGGGCAGCCCTGTTTACTGATTCAGCGTGGCGATGAAAGCACTACCAACTGCTGCCTGAAAAATCAGGGCGTTGCCATCGCGGAAACCTTTGAAGGTCAGTGAGTTAACGATTCGCCCTGCGCGGAGGCTAAAAGCTGACGCGTATAATCGCTGGCCGGTGCGTTAAACAACGCTTCGCATTCTCCCTGTTCCACCACTTCACCCTGGCGCAGCACAATTAGCTGATGGCAGAGTGCGCGCACCACCTGCAAATCATGGCTAATAAACAGATACGCTAACTGGTGCTGCTGCTGTAAACGGCGCAGCAGGGTGAGAATTTGCTTCTGCACTGAGCGATCCAGCGAAGAGGTCGGTTCATCCAGCACGATTAATTGCGGCTCCAGAATCAGCGCTCTGGCAATAGCGATGCGCTGACGTTGACCACCGGAAAACTCTGCGGGGTAGCGTGAACGGCTCTCTGCATCCAGTCCCACTTCCTGCATCACGGCAATCACTTTCGCTTCCTGCTCGGCGGCACTTAGTTCAGGACGATGTACTGCCAGCCCTTCTGCAATCACCTGTTGCACCGTCATGCGCGGATTGAGTGATGAGTTAGGATCCTGAAATACCACCTGAATATGCGGGCGCAGCGGCAAAAGCTGCTTACGCGACAGGCTATGCAGCGGCTGGCCGTCAAACCAAATCTCACCGCGCGCAGCGATCAAACGCAGCAACGCTAAACCGGTGGTACTTTTGCCTGAACCGGATTCACCGACCAATCCGAGGCTTTCACCCCGGCGCAGCGTGAAGTTGAGATCGCTGAGCACGGTTTTCTCCGCCACGGCGCGCTGAAACAATCCGCGTTTAATCGGAAAGCCCACGTGCAGGTTTTTGACCTGCAGCAGCGGCTGTGCATCGTTAAGCGGCACAGGCTGACCATCCGGTTCGGCGGCGAGTAATTCACGCGTATAAGGATGCTCGGGCTGGCTGAACAGCGGCTTGCATAGATTGTGCTCCACTTCCCGACCCTCGCGCATCACCGTGACACGATGCGCCAGCTGGCGGACGATATTGAGATTGTGGGTGATGAACAGCATGCCCATATTCAGTTCGCGCTGCAGTTCACGCAGCAAGCGCAGAATTTGTGCCTGCACCGTGACATCCAGCGCGGTGGTGGGCTCATCGGCAATCAGCAGTTTGGGCTGCGTCAGTAACGCCATGGCAATCATCACGCGCTGGCGTTCCCCACCTGACAGCTGATGCGGGAAATCGCCGAGGCGTGATGCCGCATTGCGGATGCCGACGCGATCGAGGCAGCTAAGAATTTCGCCGCGCGCCGCTTCTTTACGCATCCCACGATGCAAAGACAGCACCTCATACAGCTGCTTCTCAACGTTGTGCAGCGGGTTGAGCGACACCATCGGTTCCTGGAAAATCATCGCCATCTGATTGCCACGCAGACCGCGCATCTCGCGCTCGCTGGCCTGCAAGATATTTTGGCCATTGAACAGGATCTCACCTTGCGGATAGGTCACAGGCGGCTGCGGCAGCAGGCGCATAATCGAGAGCGCGGTGACACTTTTGCCTGAACCGGATTCACCGACCAGCGCCAGAGTTTCACCGGCCTCAATCTGCAGAGAGATATCTTCCACCACGCGGCGCTGATTGAAGGCCACGGCGAGATGATTGACGCTTAACAGGCTCATTTCACCCCCCGGCTGGGATCAAAAGCATCACGTACCGCTTCACCGATAAAGATCAACAGCGAGAGGAGCAGCGCGAGGGCGAAGAAGCCGGAAAGTCCCAGCCACGGCGCCTGTAAGTTGTTTTTGCCCTGTAACAGCAGTTCACCCATCGAAGGAGAACCCACCGGCAAGCCGAAACCAAGGAAATCCAGTGAGGTCAGGGTGGTAATCGAACCGCATAAAATAAAGGGCAGGAAGGTCAGCGTGGCCACCATCGCATTCGGCAGCATGTGACGCAGCATAATGCGTCCGTCACTCACGCCGAGCGCGCGCGCCGCACGCACATAATCAAAGTTACGCGTGCGCAGAAACTCGGCCCGCACCACGCTCACCAGGCTCATCCAGCCAAATATCACGGTGACCAGCAATAGCCACCAGAAGCCGGGTTGAATCACGCTCGAAAGCAAAATCAGTAAAAATAGCGATGGCATGCCAGACCACACCTCAATCAGACGCTGGCCAACTAAATCGACACGACCACCAAAATAGCCCTGCACCGCACCGATTACGATACCGATCACGCTGGAGAACAGGGTCAGCAAGATCCCGAACAGCAGCGAGATGCGCGTGCCATATAGCAAACGCGCCAGCACATCACCGCCATTGGCGTCGGTGCCGAGCCAGTTCTGCTTCGAAGGCGGAGAAGGGAAGGGCACATCGGTGGCGAAATTAATGGTGCTGTCACTGAAACGAATCGGTGCCCACAGCGCCCATCCCTGCTGATCGATCCGCTGTTTTAGCCACGGGTCCTGGTAATCGGCAGGGGTGGCAAAGTCGCCGCCAAAATCACTCTCGCTGTAATTGAACAACAGCGGCATATACCAGCGTTGCTGATAGTGCACCAGTAGTGGCTTGTCATTGGCCAGCAACTCCGCACCGAGTGAAAGCAGAAAAATCACCAGAAAAATCCACAGCGACCAGTATCCACGGCGGTTATAACGAAAGCGCTGCCAGCGTTGCTGGTTGATTAGCGATAAGCCCATTAGCGCCCCTCAAAATCGATGCGCGGATCGACCAGCGTATAGCTCAGATCGCTGAGAATGTTCATCAGCAAGCCGATCAGCGTGAAGATATACAGCGTGCCAAACATCACCGGATAGTCGCGCTGAATAGTGGCATCGTAACCCAGCAAGCCGAGTCCGTTGAGGGAGAACATCACTTCAATCAAGACCGAACTGGTAAAGAACATGCTGATAAAGGTGGCAGGGAAACCGGCTATCACCAGCAGCATGGCGTTGCGAAACACGTGGCCGTATAAAATACGTTTTTCATCCAGTCCTTTGGCGCGTGCGGTGACCACATATTGTTTGCGGATCTCATCGAGGAATGAGTTTTTGGTCAGCATAGTGAGCGTGGCAAAACCGCCGATCACCGTGGCCAGAACCGGCAGCGTGATGTGCCAGAGATAGTCGCCAATCTTGCTGTACCACGGCAACGTATCAAACTGCGGCGAGGTCAGCCCGCGAAGTGGGAACCAGTCGAAATAGCTGCCCCCGGCAAACAGCACAATCAGCATGATGCCGAAGAGAAAGGCCGGGATGGAGTATCCAATGATGATAAAGGTACTGCTCCAGATATCGAAAGCGCTGCCGTTGCGCACTGCCTTTTTAATCCCCAACGGAATCGAGACCAGATAAATGATCAACGTACTCCACAAGCCCAGGCTGATGGAAACCGGCAAGCTCTCTTTGATCAGCTGCAGCACCGAGGCGCTACGGAACAAACTGTCGCCAAAATCAAAACGAATATAGTTCCACAGCATTTCGCCATAGCGCTGCAGCAGCGGTTTATCAAAACCGTAGCGGTGTTTGATCTCGGCGATCACCTCAGGATCAAGGCCACGCGCGCCGCGATATTGGCTGTCGCCCGGATTATCATGCGCCAGCGCACCGCGCCCGCCGACATCTCCAGCACTACCCGAGGAAAAACCGGAGCTATGACCAAATTGCGCATTCGCCAGCGCCTGATCCACCGGTCCACCGGGCGCAATCTGCACGATAAAAAAGTTCAGGGTGATGATCGCCCACAGTGTGGGAATAATCAGCAGCAACCTGCGCAGGAAATAGGAACCCAAACCGCTCTCCTCAGCGTCTGTCGGCCGGCAATTGTGCGGCTTTGTTCACGTCATACCACCAGTTCTCTAACCCGGTTGCATACGCGGGTTTGATTTCAGGGCGGGAAAATTTATCCCAGTATGCCAGCCTCTGTTCGGCGTTGTACCACATCGGGATCATATAGGCATTCCATAACAGAATGCGATCCAGTGCCTGGCCCAGTGGCAGTAGCGCTTTTTCATCGCCCTGATGTTCGACGATCTGCTGCACAAAGTGATCCACGATGGGATCTTTCACCCGTGGCGTGTTCCACGAGGAGGCAATGTATTGCGACTGCCAACTGATACGTAAGTTGGTGGAGGGCCATGGATTGGCCTGATACAGCGTTGGGATCATATCGTAATCGCCTTCGCGTAAACGGCGCAGATACTGCGAGCTATCAATTTGCCGCAACTCCACCTGAATCCCCAAACGCTGCAGGCTATGCTGGAACGGCAGCGCCCAGTCGTTCTGCGTGCCGCTGCGCATCAGCAGTTCAAAGCGGAAGGGCTGTCCGGTCTTATCGTTTACCAGATGCTGATTCTTAATCTGCCAGCCCGCTTCTTTTAGTAGCTTCATGGCTTTTAGCAGATTGCCGCGATCGAATCCGCTGCCATCGGAACGCGGCGGTGCATAGTCGTTGTTGAACACTTCAGCGGGCAGCTGCGCTTTGTACGGTGCCAGCAGAATGAGCTGGTCGGCTTTAGGGTAATCTTTGGCCGCATAGGCGGTGTTCTGGAAATAGCTATCAGTGCGTTTGTACGCCCCGTAAAACAGCGCTTTGTTCATCCACTCGAAATCGAACGCCAGCGTCAGCGCCTCACGCACCCGACGGTCAGCAAACAGCGGTTTTTCATTGTTAAAGGCCAGCCAGCGAGTATCGGTGGAGACGGTATTCGGCGTGGTGGCTTTCACGATGGCGTGGCTATCAAAGTTACGCCCGCGGTATTGCGTGGCCCACTTCTTCGCCGAACCCTCTTCGCGCAGATCGGAGGCGCCGGCTTTGAAGGCTTCAAAGGCGACATTGTCATCAAGATAGTAATCGTAGCGCAGCGTATCAAAGTTAAAACGTCCCCGATTGACCGGCAGATTTGCCGCCCAGTAGTTTTTCACCCGACTGTATTGAATGAACTGACCTGGCTTATAAGACGTGATGCGATAGGGGCCGCTGGAGAGCGGGGGATAGCCGATCGGCTCGTTGAATTTTTTATTCTGCCAGAAGGCTTGCGGCAATACCGGCAGCGTTAACCAGCTCAGGATCATATCCTTGTCCGGTTTCGGCATGTCGATACGCACGGTGAGATTGTTGAGCGCTTTCACTTCAACTCCACGGAACGCCACGCGGAACTGCGGCACACCTTCGGTCATAAATTTCTGGAAGGTGAAAGCGACATCTTTGGCGGTGATCGGGCTGCCGTCCTGAAAACGCGCATGCGGATTGATGGAGACTTCCATCCAGTGATAATCGCTGGGATAGCGGGCGGATTCAGCAATCAAGGGATAGTAGCTGCCAGGCTCATCATCGGAGGTGGTGAACAGCCCGTCATACAGCGTATCGGTGCCGACGCCAGGATTACCGCGTGAAGCAAAGCGATTGAAGTTATCGTAAGTGCCCACCACCGCGATGGTCATCTTGCCGCCTTTAGGCGCAGCGGGATTCGCGTAATCATAATGGGTGAAATTCACCACATACTTCGGTTCGCCCAGCTTGGCAAAGGCATAACTCTCATTGATGGTTTCCGCATGCAGTGGCGCGATGGCGCTACAAACCAACAACGCGGTGACAAGACGCAGCAGCATAAGTGGGGCGCTCTCCTTAAATAATCCGCACTGAATGGTAGCAGTTTCGTGACGATAGCGTGACGTTAACCGAGTGCTGCCTGACGTTGGTAATAACTGATCAGGTTTTCCGGACGCAGCGGGCGGCTGAATAAATATCCCTGCAGATGTGTCACCCCACGGTTCACCAGCCACGCTGCCTGATCGCCGGTTTCAACGCCTTCTGCCACGGTTTTGAGATTGAGCTTCTTCGCCAGCAGCAATACCGCGTCCAGTACCGGTGAGGTCACCGTTTCGGTACCAATACTCTGTACAAAACCGCGATCAATTTTGAGGTAGTCAAACGGATAGCGTTCAAGATAGATCAATGCGCTGTGGCCAGTGCCGAAGTCATCAATGGCAATTTTAATATCCTGCTCATGCAGCCAGGCAAAAATCTCGCCAGCATTTCTTTCGCCCACCATGGTGCGTTCGGTGATTTCAAAAACATAGTTGAAGTGGTCTTTTGGCATGTCGGCAATCCACTCCTGCACATGCTGACGAAAACTTTCTGATGCGAGGTGCAGAGGGGAAAGGTTCAGGCTCATACGCGTGCCGCGCGGCAGTTGCTGGCAGAGGAACTTCGCATCGCGTGCCACCAGCTTAAACAAATGCTGAGTCAGGGGAATAATCAGATTTTGCGCTTCGGCGTTGCTAATAAAGGCATCGGGGGGAATCATTCCCTCGGTGGGATGTGTCCAGCGCAGTAGTGCTTCAACGCCATACGGTTGCCCATCGTGGGCGGTGACCAGGGGCTGATATTCAACATGAAACTGACCACGTTTAATGCCCTGCATAATCTCTTTGCCAGGACGCTGATACAGTGTCAGCAGCAGCCAGCTACCCGCACTCATAAACAGGGCTGAGAGGAGGCCGGTCAGCAGGATCAGATGATAATCGCGTTGCGCCAGCGTCGTACCGTACAGCACGAAGCGCATGCCATTATCTTTAAAACTCATTTCTTTCAAGGCTGGTGGTAAATCGTGGATGTTCACCACCTGATTCTTGCCACTCAGCAGGGCTTTATCGCCAATCACCAACGCCATACCGGTGATTTCGGGATGATAAGAAGCCAGCAGCTGATAAGGCGTCAGGCTGATATTCATGGTGGCGAGAATGCCGGTCTCAGCTGAGCCTGGATTCTTCATCCACAACGCCAGCGCCGGTTTGGTTGGCAAGAGGGGCGTGCCTTCCAGTAAGCGTAAATCGCGATCGCGCTCCAGTTCCGATTGTGGCGAAATATCATTCGCAGGCAGCAGAAAGGCGCCGGTAGCAGATGAACAATAGGCATTACTGTTACGTACCAGCAAAATCGCGCGGATATTGCCGGCAAAGGCGGCACGTGAAGTGAGTTCGCGGCTGACGCTACTGCATTCAAGCTGGGTGTATTGTTGCAATGGATAAAGGGTATCCACCAGGGTCGACATCACCTGTTGTAGATCGTCGCGGCTATGGATCAGCAACTGTTCATGTTGTTGTACTCGTTTTTGCCAGGTGAGCGTCAGCAGTACGATGACAAACAACAGAAAGAACACACCGCCGATGATCGCACTACTCCAGGCGATACGGCGCGAATAGGTTGCATGACGTTTTAACGTCCCCGACAGTGGCATGGAGTGCATTCCCCTTTATGGCGCCATTATTATTATGTAAATCGTGCACTACTGCTCGCTGGTGTCTGGCGTAAAACATTGCATCAGGACGGGTTTTTTCAGCCGACGAAGACGCAACAATTTGCTGCCAGTAAGCAAACGAGAATATAACGAGGAAGCGCGAAAAGTCTCGTTATATTTCTGATTCTCAATTACTTTTTATCTATCGGATTTGCGTTAAGAAACGGCAGGCGAAAAAAAACGCTGCCTGGGCAGCGTTTTCTGATTCTCTGGCTGAGAGGATCTTCAAAAGGATACGTTAGCTAGGGTTTTTAGCTAAAACCCTGCGGGCTTCACGGTAACGCGTTTTCCAGTAACTATCGTTTAAACTGGAGATCATCACACCACTGCTGGTGGACGCGTGAACGAAGTTATCGTTACCCAGATAGATGCCAACGTGTCGTCCGGTAGAACCGGCACGGAACAGCACTAAATCACCCGGGCGCAGTTTGCCGCGAGAAATCTCTTTGCCCGTATCCTGCTGTTCTGACGTTGAACGGGGTAAATCTAAACCGAACTGCTCGCGAAAGGTGCGCTGAACAAAAGCAGAACAATCAATGCCGCGTTTGGTGTCGCCGCCTAAGCGATAACGAACACCTTTCCAGTCACTGTACTGTTCCATGATGCGGGACTTAACGTCCACATTCTGCACCATTTGTTCAAATTCGTCCTGAGACGCTTGAAGTAAAAAACCATTCTGGTTGTTAACTTCATGATTCTCGTTATTCGCGTTCTGACCGTTATGCGTACTACTACATGCCGATAAGAGTGTTGCTAATGCTACTGCGGGAAGGATCCGCCTGAGGTATCTCAGTATTGGTTGAGACTTGACCATTATACGTGTGTTCCTTTGAAGTCCTTACGACACAATGTCGCCAGCCAGATGACAAAACGGGTTTGAGATTAATAAGAGCTAAGGCTTAAGACAATTCCTTAATTACTAAAATGTGTTAATGAACACATTTTTGTTGCATAAGGCACCGAATTTTATGCTGCACTCTAAGTAATCGCGTTTGAGGTTAACCGATTACAGACCGCGTGGCGAGTGCTTTTATATAAATTTTTATAGCTTTTATTGATGTGAAATCAATCCGTAACACAATGGTTACTTTATCAACGATTGGTAGCGATTTAATAGCCAATAAGGCGGGTTTTCAGGGGGTAATTCCGGCGCTGGGGCTGATTTTGAGAGGCTTCTGGCTGGACAAGCCAGGAAAAAGGCGATTGTTACGCGTTTTGCATCATAATGTTTTCTTTTAATAGAAAAACGTTAGCCTGCTAATAATGTATTTCTGAATTCGATAAGCGCGGATGATCGACTTTTCTACTTATTGTCATCCGCGCTTAACAATTATGTGCGTGGCTTATATTTCCCTGGCAGGGCGCGATTGAGCCAATTCACCAGTTTGTCACTGAGCGGAGTTAATAAACACCAGCTCAATCCCACCAGAATCACCGACATCGATCCCACCGCAATATCGGTAAACCAGTGAGAACCCGCCATCACGCGCGGCAGTGCAAATACCACCACAATCACTAAACCCACCAGGAAAGCGCGAAAGCCAAAATAACGCCACATAAAGCAGGCAAAAATAATCAGCATCATGCCGTGATCGCCTGGGAAGCTATTACTGGAGGCATCTTTCGCCGGAATCCCTGTCAGTTCACTCACGCGATGCACGTTGTCAAAGAACAGCGTTGGGCTGGCGTGTTGCACGGGGATCAAATGACCCAATTGATTGAGCACCACGGCGGTGAGCAGCATGGTGATACCAATGGCCAGCATGCGGCGGCGGCCCTGTGGCGTTTCACGACGCCAGAACCACAGATACAGCAGACCCATCGCCAGCAGCGATACCGCATCAAAGCCACGGTAATTGGTGATCGCCACCAGCAAAGCGAAACCGTGGTGATCCACCATCTTATCGTTAAAGCTAAAGAAGATGGCTTTATCAATACCAAACCAGAAACCATGGTCTGGCGGCAGATACCACGAGAAGAACAGCATGATCCCCAATGCATTCAGCAGCAGGATGGTGATTAAACGAGACGCGCGCATAAGAAATAGACTCAAAAAGAAAAATAACGGGGCAACCTAACGCAGCTAATTTAAACGAATCTTCAACAAGGTTGATTGCAAAACGTTCCAGTCCACAGATTGGTGGTGGATTAACTCGATACGGCTGTCCGGCGGTGTGGTGGGGCGCGTTTCCATAAAGAAGTCGTCACCCTGACGATTAATGTTCACCAGACCGTCTGGTGTGCGCAGTACACCTTTGACGCGATCCACCGGTGCAAGCCGCGCCCACTCTAGCGCCGGGATGGTATCGAACACGGTATCACCATCAAAAATCCAGCCACAGGAAGCATAGCCCTGGCCTTCATTTAATGCACGGCGCCAACGTGCGGAACCCTCAAGTTTCAGTGCTGCCAGTCCTTTTGGACGTGAAGTATGATGATGATGGGCCGCTTCAGGAACCGCACGATCCGTCAACGCGGGCTGGCTGAGCAGGGCGGGGTCGACTTTACCCCAGGCCGACTCGACCAGTTGGCGATCGCCCAGGTTGTCCTGTTGCCACTGCTGCAAGCGCTGACGATCTTCCTCGCTCCAGCGATCGCTTTTATTGGCGACGATAATATCGGCGGCGGTCAGTTGATCGCGGAAGTTTTCATTCTCGACGACACGCGTGTCGGCTAACTGGCGCGCATCAAGCAGCGTGATGGTGGCATCAACCTGAATCCAGGGTTGATACACAGCGGCGCGCAGCATATCCAGCAGTTGTTTAGGGTGGCCAAGGCCGGTGGGTTCGATAATCAGACGATCGGGCTTATTTTGCTTTAACAGCATATTGAGTCCGACCTGCAGTGGCAGGCCGTTCACGCAACACATGCAACCGCCAGGAATTTCCTTCAGCGTGGCAACGCGATCGGCGAGCAGTGCGCCGTCGATGCCTACTTCGCCAAACTCGTTGACCAGAATCGCCCAATTTTCATTGGCCGGTTTATGGGCTAACAGATGCAGCAGAGTAGTGGTTTTGCCGCTGCCGAGAAATCCGGTGATTACATTAACGCGCGTCATTACAGGCTCCATTTTCAGGCGCGCGGACAACATACCCGGCGCGCACGACGTTGTTATACTATAACAACCTTCAGCGGCCGGATAAAATCGTGCGGTTAGTCCGCGCGACTCATATAGCGGCGTTCAGCCACGTGAATACGGATGCGATCGCCATTGCTCAGGTATTCCGGTACCTGGATCGACAAGCCGGTGCTCATGCCCGCGGGTTTGGTGCGTGCGCTGGCGGAAGCGCCTTTAATGCCTGGTGAAGTATCGACAATTTCCATGTCCACGGTCTGTGGCAGTTCCAGCGCCAGCACCTGACCTTCCATCGTTAACACCTGGATGCCAGGAATGCCGCCTTCAGGGATGAACAGCAGTTCTTCTTCAATCTGATCTTTCTTGAAGCTATAGGGCGTGTAATCTTCATCATCCATAAACACGTACTCGTCACCGTCTATATAAGAGAAGGTCACGGCGCGACGGCTAAGCTGAATGGCATCGATAATATCGTCACCCTTGAAGCGCTCTTCCACTTTCAGGCCAGTGCGCACGTCGGTAAAACGCATCTTATAGAGGGTGGCAGCACCGCGTGCGCTTGGGCTCTGGACATCAATGTCCTTTACCAGCAACAGTTTGCTGTTCCAGGTAACAGCCATTCCTTTTTTGATTTCATTTGCCTTTGGCATGGGGATAACTCGCTGTGAAAAGGTTAATGCGCGCCACGTTACTCGCGCCGTGAAAAACAGGCAAGGGAGGCAGTGTAAAATTGTTGCCCGCGCATGGCATTCCCGTCATCAGCCTGCTATTGTCGCGACGAAATCCTCAGGAGCGCATGATGTATTGTCGTGACCAGTGCGGTGCCTGTTGCACAGCCCCCTCAATCTCTTCCCCGATTCCCGGCATGCCCCAGGGCAAACCGGCCAATACCCGCTGCGTTCAGCTGGATGACAATCAGCGCTGCAAAATTTTTGGTTCTCCGCTGCGTCCCGCAGTCTGTGCGGGTTTACAGCCCAGCGCAGAGATGTGCGGTAGCAGTCGCGAAGCCGCGATGACCTTCCTGTTACAACTCGAAGCAGATACCGCGCCTTAAATTGCTGACGCGGTGCTGAAGAATTTGCCTTATGTGACCCATGCGTTACAGCAATGACGTCAGCCGTACAGGCCTGAAAAATCTTAAATCCGATCTGAAGTGTGCGGAACATCAAAAATCTGCTACGCCGATCGCGCATTTTCTTGCCTGCTTTCTCATGCTGTACCATATTCCCTGAAACGTTTCAGCGTTGTCCTCTCGGTAACCCCCGAGAAGTACAGCGTAATTTTTCGCCATTAAGCTGAAACGATTCAATTTCAGCAAGCGAGGAGAAATATGTTCCAGCTCGACGTTCAGGCCATCCATACCGGTGCCAGTGCACAAAATAAAGAAGAGGCTATCCGTCAGGTTGCCGCTGCGTTAACCGCAGCCGGTAATGTGTCGGAAGGCTACGTTAACGGCATGCTGGCGCGCGAACAGCAGACCACCACCTTCCTGGGTAATGGTATTGCCATTCCGCATGGCACCACCGATACGCGCGATATGGTGCTGAAGACCGGCGTACAGGTTTATCAGTTCCCGCAGGGCGTGGAGTGGGGTGACGGGCAAACGGCTTATGTCGCCATCGGTATCGCGGCAAAATCAGATGAACATCTTGCGCTGCTGCGCCAGCTGACTCACGTATTGAGCGATGACAGTATCGCAGAGCAGTTGAAAACCGCCTCAGCCGAAGATCTCCGTGCCATCCTGATGGGTGAAAAGCAGGCGGCTGAGTTCAAATTCGATACCTCGCTGATTGCGGTTGACGTTGCAGCCAGCGATCTCATCACCTTGCAGGCGCTGAACGCTGGACGTTTACAGGCAGCAGGAGCTGTTGAAGCGGCGTTTGTGGCGGATGCGGTATCGCATACCCCACTGAGCCTCGGTCAGGGCATCTGGCTGAGCGACAGCGCCAATGGCAACCTTGGTAGCGCCATTGCAGTCAGCCGTACCGCCACGCCATTCGTGCATCAGGGCGAAAATGTGGCGCTGTTGTTGACCGTGGCAGCTACCGACGATCGTCCGCTGGAAGAGCTGGGTTATCTGAGCAATCTGCTGCTGAGCAACAAAGCTGAACGTTTGCTGAAAGCCGACGCGGCAGGCATCCTCGCGCTGCTGACCAGTGAAGTGGACGAAAGCGCGGATCAACTGGTGGCTGAATTTACTATCCGCAACGAGCACGGACTGCACGCACGTCCGGGTACTGCGCTGGTTACGGTCATTAAACAGTTCAACAGTGACATCACCGTCACCAACCTTGACGGCAGCGGCAAACCGGCCAACGGACGCAGCCTGATGAAAGTTGTCGCGCTGGGCGTGAAAAAAGGCCATCGCCTGCGCTTTACCGCCAGCGGTGAAGATGCACAGCAGGCGCTGAATGCCATCGAAGAGGCCATCAATTCTGGACTGGGCGAGGGGGTCGCATGAGCCGCCGCGTTGCCACAATCACATTGAATCCCGCTTACGATCTGGTGGGCTATACGCCAGAAATCGAACGTGGCGAAGTTAACCTGGTGAAAACCACCGGTCTGCACGCGGCGGGTAAAGGCATCAACGTTGCCAAAGTGCTGAAAGACCTGGGTATCGACGTCACCGTCGGTGGATTCCTCGGCAAAGAGAATCAGGATGGTTTCCAGCAGCTGTTCAGCGAGCTGGGTATCGCCAACCGTTTCCAGGTGGTGCAGGGCCGTACCCGAATCAACGTTAAGCTGACGGAAAAAGACGGTGAAGTCACCGATCTGAATTTCTCTGGCTTTAACGTCACCGCGCAGGACTGGGATCGCTTCACTGCCGATTCACTGACCTGGCTGGGACAATTCGACATGGTGTGCGTCAGCGGCAGCTTGCCCGCGGGCGTGGCGCCCGAAGCGTTCACCAAATGGATGAGCGATCTGCGCACCCTGTGTCCGTGCATTATTTTCGACAGCAGTCGTGAAGCGCTGGTGGCGGGGCTGAAAGCCGCGCCGTGGCTGGTGAAGCCGAACCGTCGTGAACTGGAAATCTGGGCCGACCGCAAACTGCCAACCTTGCAGGATGTGATCGAAGCCGCGCATGAACTGCGTGAGCAGGGCATTGCCCATGTGGTGATTTCCCTTGGTGCGGAAGGCGCACTGTGGGTCAACGCCTCTGGCGAATGGATCGCCAAACCACCAGCCTGTGAAGTGGTCAGCACCGTAGGCGCGGGAGATTCAATGGTCGGCGGCCTGATTTACGGGCTGCTGATGCGTGAATCCAGCGAGCATACCTTGCGTCTGGCTACCGCAGTGGCTGCGATGGCGGTGAGCCAGAGCAACGTTGGTGTGACCGATCGTACCCAGTTGGCCGCGATGATGGCGCGCGTCGACTTACAACCCGTTAACTAACAGCAGGAGAGCGATAATGAAAACGCTGCTGATAAAAGATTCTTCACTGGGACTGGCATCAGGACATCTGGCTTTAGAACGTCTGCGCGCAACCGCAGCACAGGCTGGCCTGACGCTGACTGACAACGCGGCCGATGCTGAACTGGTATTGGTTGCTGGCCATGCTGTGCCGAACGATGCACAACTGGCAGGCAAATCCGTGGCGCTGGTCGATGTGCAGCAGGCGCTGCGCGATCCGCTGGCGGCCATTAATCAGGCTAAAGCCAGTGCCAAGGTCTGGCAGGCTGCCGCGGCGGTTACTGCTCCAGCTGCCGCTCAGAGCACCGGTCAGAAACGCATTGTCGCGGTTACCGCTTGCCCAACCGGCGTAGCGCACACCTTTATGGCGGCTGAGGCGATTCAGGCAGAAGCGACCAAGCGTGGCTGGTGGGTAAAAGTGGAAACCCGCGGTTCCGTGGGTGCAGGCAATGCCATCACCCCTGAAGAGGTGGCGGCGGCCGATCTGGTGATCGTGGCAGCAGATATCGATGTGGACCTGGCGAAGTTTGCTGGCAAGCCGATGTATCGCACCTCAACCAGCCTGGCGCTGAAGAAAACCGCGCAGGAACTGGATAAAGCGCAGGTTGAAGCCAAAACCTATCAACCGAGCGGCAACGCGTCAGCCAGCACGCAAAGCGACAGCAAAGAGAAAGCCGGTGCTTATCGTCACCTGCTGACCGGCGTGTCCTACATGCTGCCGATGGTGGTAGCGGGTGGTTTGAGCATCGCGCTCTCCTTTGCCTTTGGTATCACCGCATTTAAAGAGCAGGGCACCTTAGCGGCTGCGCTGATGCAGATTGGTGGCGGCAGTGCCTTCGCGCTGATGGTACCGGTGCTGGCCGGCTTTATTGCTTTCTCGATTGCCGACCGTCCGGGTCTGACCCCAGGTCTGATTGGCGGTATGATCGCCACCAGCATTAACGCCGGTTTCCTTGGCGGTATCATCGCCGGTTTCATTGCCGGTTACGCCGCGAAGATGCTGAGCAGCAAAGTTAAACTGCCGCAAAGTATGGAAGCGTTAAAACCGATCCTGATCATTCCGCTGGTAGCGAGTTTAATTACCGGCCTGCTGATGATTTACGTGGTGGGTAAACCTGTTGCGGGCATCATGAGCGGTCTGACGCACTGGCTGGCAAACATGGGCACCGCCAATGCGGTACTACTGGGCGCGATCCTTGGTGGCATGATGTGTACCGACATGGGTGGTCCGGTAAACAAAGTGGCGTACGCCTTCGGTGTCGGCCTGCTGAGTTCGCAAACCTATGCGCCGATGGCCGCGATCATGGCCGCCGGTATGGTGCCACCGTTAGCGATGGGCCTGGCAACAATTGTTGCACGTCGTAAGTTCAACAAAGGTCAGCAGGAAGGGGGCAAAGCGGCACTGGTGCTCGGCTTGTGCTTCATCTCTGAAGGTGCAATTCCGTTTGCGGCGCGTGACCCTATGCGTGTGCTGCCTTGCTGCATCGTCGGCGGTGCAATCACTGGCGCGGTATCCATGTTGGTTGGCGCG
Organism: Pantoea sp. Seng; assembly: GCF_009829935.1. NCBI lineage: Bacteria > Pseudomonadati > Pseudomonadota > Gammaproteobacteria > Enterobacterales > Erwiniaceae > Pantoea > Pantoea sp. Seng. The sequence goes on from NZ_SZZV01000008.1 coordinate 168,336, forward strand.
AAACTGATGGCACCTCACGGTGGTCTGTTTGTACTGCTGATCCCGGGTGCAATCACCCCGGTGCTGGGTTACCTGATGTCGATTGTGATTGGTACCGCAGTGGCTGGCCTCGGTTACGCGATTCTGAAACGTCCGGAAGAAGAGCTGGCGAAAGCCGCGTAATTTTCACGGGTTAAAAAAAGGGAGCTGCGGCTCCCTTTTTGCTGTCTGTTTTAAGCCTGTTGTTCCGACTTCAGCCACGCAATCTCATCTTTCCAGATATCCGGATTGATGGTTTCCAGAATCATTGGGATGCCATCAAAGCGCTTATCCTTCATCAGCCAGCTAAACACCGTCTTGCCAATGTTGCCTTCACCTAAGCTGTGGTGGCGATCCACACGGCTGCCGAGCGTGCTTTTGGCGTCATTCAGGTGCATGCCGCGCAGGAACTGGAAACCAACGATGCGTTCGAATTCGGCGAAGGTCTCCACGCAGGCTTCTTCTGTCCGCAGATCGTAGCCGCCAGCAAATGCATGGCAGGTATCGATACACACACCGACGCGTGATTTATCTTCGACGTGCTCGATAATGGTGGCGAGGTGTTCGAAACGGAAACCGAGATTGCTACCCTGACCCGCGGTGTTCTCAATTACTGCCACCACGTTGTGGGTCTGATCCAGCGCGATATTGATCGATTCGGCGATGCGCTTCAGGCAGGCCTCTTCTTCAATCTGCTTCAGGTGACTGCCAGGGTGGAAATTCAGCAACGTTAGCCCCAACTGCTCGGCGCGCTGCATCTCATCCAGAAACGCCTCTCGGGATTTCTCCAGCGCATCCATCACCGGATGGCCAAGGTTAATCAGGTAGCTGTCATGCGGCAAAATCTGCGCGGAAGTGAAGTTGTATTTCTCACAGGCGGTTTTGAAGGCATCAATCACTTCACCTGAAAGCGGGGCGGCTTTCCACTGGCGCTGATTTTTGGTGAACAGCGCAAAGGCTGTGGCTTCGAGTTCGTGGGCACGGATAACTGCCTGGTCTACGCCGCCTGATGCACTGACGTGTGCGCCGATATATTTCATGCCGCTCTCCTGGTTGGCGATTGCTGCTGCAAAGGGCACATCATAGCGGATGCGCTACCGCCATGAAATGTTGCATCGCTCGTGGGGAGAAAAACGGCACGGGTAAACACTTATCCAAATTATCAACACACCTACCAAAGTTAGCAGGTGCGCTTTTTTTCTGGTTAACTATAGTTTAACAAATTAGAAACTTTTAACTATAACCATGAAAACAGCTTATAGAAGTACTTTGGATACCGCTTTACAGCATGAAAAATTTAACGTAATCCATAAATTAACTTTAGGTAAAACCAATGCAGTGACCCTTTTTTATAATGGTCATGGCGCTGTCGGCTTCACGCTCGCCGTGCCCGATAGCGACAACTCGCTGGTCCATTTTTATCGTTATGGAGTCAATAACAGCGATCCGAAAAAGTTGTACCGCTCTGAATGCCTCTATTCCCGCCGGGAAAACTTTGGCTATCAGGACTGGTTGATTCGCACCATTACCGATGAGTTCACGGCCTGTGACACAGAACTGGAAGAACTGATCGGTATGAAAGCCTGACACACACTCCGCCGACAATCTCCTGGCGGCTGCTAGCCTGCGCATATACCCGACTGGTTTAAAAGTTAAATTGGTAATATATTGTCCATTGACCAGTATAACTAATAAGGAAGAGTCGGGATGTTGAAGCGCTTGCGCCGCTGGGCACGCTTAATTAAACGCGATGTGCTCACGCTGTGGTTTGCCTGCCGCGATCCGCGTACCCCCTGGTGGTTTAAGCTGCTGGCATTTGGCATTGTCGCCTATGCACTCAGCCCCATCGATCTCATTCCTGATTTCATTCCCATTATCGGCTTACTCGACGATGCCATCATCGTCCCGCTGGGTGTGATCATCCTGCTGCGTTTGCTTCCGCGTGAAATTCGCATCAGCAGTGCAGAACGGGCTGATGTCCAGCGGGCACGCGGCAAAAAGATTGTCAGCTGGGCTGGATTCTTCCTGACGGTGATCGTCTGGTTAGCGGTGGTGGCTTATCTTGTGAAGCGTTACGCAATGTGAGGAGGGCGCATGCATATCACGCTGCGTCAGATTGAAGTCTTTACCGAAGTGTTGAAAAGCGGTTCAACCACGCAGGCCTCGCAGGTGTTGGCCCTGTCGCAATCAGCGGTGAGTGCGGCGCTGGCCGATCTGGAAAACCAACTCGGGGTACAACTGTTCGATCGCGTCGGCAAACGACTGGCCCTGAACGAGCATGGTCGTTTGCTCTATCCACGCGCGGTCGGATTGCTGGAACAGGCCGGCGAGATCGAACAGCTGTTTAAAGAGGATAATGGCGCCATTCGTCTGTTTGCCAGTAGCACCATCGGCAACTATCTGCTGCCAGGGATGATCGCCGCCTATCGTCGTGACTTCCCCACGCTGCCGCTCGAACTGAGCGTCGGCAATAGCCAGGATGCGATTAACGCAGTGGCGGATTTCCGTGTGGATATCGGCCTGATTGAAGGGCCGTGTCACGAGCCGGATATCGTTAGCGAAGCATGGCTGGAAGATGAACTGGTGGTGTTTGCCGCGCCTGATGCTGAGATCCTGCAACAGCCGATCACGCTGGCATCACTGGCGGCCGCCCCCTGGATCCTGCGTGAGCGCGGTTCGGGCACGCGTGAAATTGTTGATTACCTGCTGTTGTCTCACCTGCCGCAGTTTCAACTCGGCATGGAGCTGGGCAATTCTGAAGCAATCAAACATGCGGTGCGTCACGGCATGGGCATCAGCTGTTTATCGCGCCGGGTGATCAGCGATCTGCTGGAGGCGGGCACGCTGGTGGAAGTGGCTGTACCCTTACCACGCCTGACGCGCACGCTGTATCGCATTCATCATCGGCAGAAGCATTTGTCGAAAGCGCTAAGTCGATTTCTCTCCTATTGCCGTGAGTAATCGCGGCTGTCATAACGTAAACGGCTAATAATTTCGCGCCGATTATGAAGGTAACTAATAACCCGACGTGAATGCTATACAGCCTGGGGTTAGCTGCTACAATCGCGCCTTATTTTTATCCAGCATAGCGTTTACACATGCATAATGACTCAAAAACAACACAACAACCTGGGCTGCGCCGTGAATTAAAAGCGCGCCATCTCACCATGATCGCCATCGGCGGTTCCATCGGTACCGGCCTGTTTGTCGCCTCGGGTGCCATCATTTCTCAGGCAGGTCCCGGTGGCGCATTACTCTCTTACGCGCTGATTGGCCTGATGGTTTACTTCCTGATGACCAGCCTCGGCGAACTGGCGGCGTTTATGCCGGTTTCTGGCTCCTTCGCCACCTACGGCTCTAAATACGTTGAAGAAGGCTTCGGCTTCGCGCTCGGCTGGAACTACTGGTACAACTGGGCGGTCACCATCGCCGTTGATCTCGTCGCCTCGCAACTGGTGATGAACTACTGGTTCCCGGATACGCCGGGCTGGATCTGGAGCGCGCTGTTCCTTGGTCTGATGTTCCTGCTTAACTACATTTCCGTCAAAGGCTTCGGCGAAGCGGAATACTGGTTCTCGCTGATCAAAGTTGCCACCGTCATCATCTTTATCGTGGTGGGTGTGCTGATGATCGTCGGCATTATGCGCGGTGCAGAAAACGCCGGCTGGCATAACTGGACCGTGGGCGACGCACCTTTTGCCGGCGGTTTTGCCGCGATGATTGGCGTGGCGATGATTGTCGGCTTCTCGTTCCAGGGTACAGAGTTGATCGGCATCGCAGCCGGTGAATCACAGGATCCCGGGAAAAATATTCCACGCGCCGTGCGTCAGGTGTTCTGGCGTATTCTGCTGTTCTATATCTTTGCGATTCTGATCATCAGCCTGATTCTGCCGTACACCGATCCGAAACTGCTGCATAACGATGTCACCGATATCGCCATCAGCCCGTTCACGCTGGTGTTCCAGAATGCCGGATTACTGTCGGCAGCGGCAGTGATGAACGCGGTGATCCTGACGGCGGTGCTGTCAGCGGGTAACTCAGGCATGTACGCTTCAACGCGCATGCTGTTCAACCTGGCGCAGGAAGGCAAAGCCCCACGTATTTTTGCCAAACTGTCGAAAGGCGGTGTGCCGCGTAATGCCCTGATTGCCACCACCGTGGTAGCGGGTTTGTGCTTCCTGAGCTCGAAGTTCGGCAACCAGGAAGTCTATCTGTGGTTGCTGAATACCTCAGGCATGACCGGCTTTATCGCCTGGCTGGGTATTGCGATTAGCCACTATCGCTTCCGTCGCGGCTACGTGGCGCAAGGGCATGATTTAGCGGCTCTGCCATACCGTTCCGGCTTCTTTCCGCTCGGTCCGATTTTCGCCTTCGTGCTGTGCCTGATTATTACACTGGGTCAGAACTACCAGGCGTTTCTGGCGGATCGTATTGACTGGTATGGCGTGGCGGCGACCTACATCGGCATTCCGCTGTTCCTGCTGATTTGGCTCGGTTACAAGCTGGCACGTGGCTCGCGCTTCGTGAAGTACAGCGAAATGGAATTCCCGACGTTTAAAGAGTAATGCGTTAAACGTGGGTGACATAACGCCGCTACCTTTGACTAGCGGCGTTTTTTTTGGCAAAGATGAACCGTGTTACAACGTTTTGGGCTTTGTCATACAGATATAATTGATAATTATTATCACCTGCACTATTGTGGCTGCCGTTATGATTTCGATAAGAAACAGGTAGAACAATGCAGACCACGGATTCCGCGCTGCTGGCGGAAAATAACCGCGAAGCCGATACCATGACGCGTTATCGTCAGGTGTTACGTCAGCGCCTGATGCTGATTGGCGTACTGGTGCTGGCAATACTGGCGTCAGTGATTCTTGATTTCACGCTTGGCCCGGCTGGGCTCTCCCTCGACACCCTGTGGCAAACGCTCACCCATCCTGATGCGGTGGATGCGGGCACGCGCGTGATCGTCTGGGATATCCGCTTACCTTATGCGTTGATGGCTGTCGTCGTCGGCTTTTCGCTGGGTCTGGCGGGAGCTGAGATGCAAACTATCCTTAATAACCCGTTGGCGAGTCCGTTTACGCTCGGCGTCTCTTCAGCGGCCGCTTTCGGCGCGGCGCTGGCAATTATTCTCGGCATCGGTATTCCCGGTGTGCCAGACCAGTGGTTTATCTCGGCGAACGCCTTTGTGTTTGCGCTGTTTGCCGCACTGATGCTGGATGGCGTGACGCGCTGGACCAAAGTGTCCACTTCAGGCGTGGTGCTGTTCGGCATCGCGCTGGTGTTCACCTTCAACGCGCTGGTCTCGATGATGCAGTTTATCGCCAGTGAAGATACCTTGCAGGGCCTGGTGTTCTGGACCATGGGCAGCCTGGCGCGTGCTTCGTGGGAAAAACTCGGTGTGCTCACGGCGGCTTTCGCCATCCTGATCCCGTTCTCGATGCTAAGCAGCTGGAAACTGACCGCGCTGCGCCTGGGTGAAGATCGTGCGGTGAGTTTCGGCATTGATGTGCGCCGTTTGCGTCTGGCGACGCTACTGCGCATCAGTATTCTCTCCGCGCTGGCGGTGGCTTTTGTCGGGCCGATTGGCTTTATTGGTCTGGTGGCACCGCACATCGCTCGCATGATGTTTGGTGAAGATCACCGCTACTATCTGCCGGCCAGTGCGTTGGTCGGTGCACTGGTGCTGTCACTGGCCTCGGTAGCGTCGAAGAACCTGATTCCAGGCGTGATCATTCCAGTGGGTATCGTCACTTCACTGGTTGGCGTGCCATTCTTCCTGAGTATTATTCTGCGTCATCGGGGGACGGTGTAATGGAACAGGGATTAGGTCTCAGCCATTTCTACGCCGGTTATCCGAAGCGTAAAGTCATTGAAGATCTCAACGTGCCGATGCTGCCACGCGGCAAAATCACCGTACTACTTGGACCTAACGGCTGCGGTAAGTCTACCTTGCTGCGCGCACTGGCGGGCCTGAGCAAAGGGCAGGGCGAACTGTGGTTGAATGGCGAAGAGCTGATGTCACAGCCGTTTGCCCGTCGTGCCCAGCGCGTGGTGTATCTGCCGCAAAGTTTGCCGGCAGGCGTGCATCTGCATGTGCTGGAGTCAATCATCGTGGCGCAACGTGCGTCCGGTGGCTTACACAGCGCATCAAGTGAAACCGAGATTATGCATCTGCTGGAACAGCTGGGCATTGCCCACTTAGCGATGCGTTATCTGGACCAGTTATCGGGTGGGCAGAAACAGCTGGTGGGTCTGGCGCAATCGCTGATTCGCCGTCCGGAACTGCTGCTGCTGGATGAACCGCTGAGTGCGCTCGATCTCAATTACCAGTTCCACGTAATGGATTTAGTACGCCGCGAAACCCGCCTGCGCAATATCGTCACGGTAGTGGTGGTGCATGATATCAACATTGCACTGCGTCATGCCGATCATGCGTTGATGCTGAAAGAGGGCACCTTGCTGGCTGACGGCGAGCCGTCACAGGTAATCACGCCGGACACATTGGCGCAGGTGTATGGCGTACGCGGGCGTATTGAACACTGCTCGCAGGGCATGCCGCAGGTGATGATCGATGGGCTGGTGGCGGAATCGCTGGCTTAAACCTCGCAAAAGACGCTTAAGCTCAACATCAAGAGAGGCTGAGGATGAATGTTGGTGAGGCTTTTAGCCAATCACAGTCAGCCATAGCCAAAAAAGGGCGCACCTGGTGCGCCCTTACTGTCTCCACATCAACTGACGTGAACTACACCAACAGATGCTTCGCGTGGAACCGCAGATGGTCCTCGACAAAGCTGGCGATAAAGAAGTAGCTGTGGTCATAGCCCGGCTGCACGCGCAGCTCCAGCGGAAAACCTTGCTCACGCGCTACCGCTTCGAGGCGATCCGGACGCAGCTGATCGGCGAGGAACTGATCGCTATCACCCTGATCGATCAGAATCGGTAAGCGCTGTTCCACTTCACGCATCAGCAGGCAACTGTCCCACTCGCGCCAGGTCTGGCGATCTTCACCCAGATAGGCGGTGAAAGCTTTTTGTCCCCACGGCACTTCGGTTGGATTGACGATTGGAGCGAACGCGGATGCCGAAGCAAAACGTCCACCCTGACGCAACGCCAATACCAGCGCGCCATGTCCGCCCATTGAATGCCCCATTACCGACTGACGATCGCTCACTTTGAAATTGTCCGCCACCAGGGCCGGCAACTCCTCGCTGAGATAATCGAACATACGATAGTGCGCCGCCCAGGGCTGCTGCGTGGCGTTGAGGTAAAAACCTGCGCCCTGACCGAGATCGTAGCCGCTGTCGTTGGCCACTGCGTCACCGCGCGGGCTGGTGTCCGGCATAATCAGCACCAGGCCCAGCTCAGCGGCAACACGCTGCGCACCGGCTTTGGTGGTGAAGTTCTCGTCGCTACAGGTCAGTCCGGCGAGAAACCATACCACCGGCGGCGGTGTGTCATCCTGCGGTGGCGGCAGGAAAATGCTGAAGGTCATCGGGCAGTTCAGCACCGCCGACTGATGACGCCAGCGCTGCTGCCAGCCGCCGAAGATACGATGTTCTTCCAGCAGTTCCAGAGTGGATGCCATAACGCCTCCTTTTTACTTGTTAAAATGCACAACCGAACGAATGGATTTCCCTTCGTGCATCAGATCAAAGGCTTCGTTAATCTCTTCCAGTGGCATGGTGTGCGTGATGAAATCGTTCAGCGCGAACTTACCGTCCAGATAATCCTGCACGATGCCCGGCAGTTGGGTACGGCCTTTCACGCCACCAAACGCCGAACCGCGCCATACACGACCGGTCACTAACTGGAACGGACGCGTGGAAATCTCTTCACCTGCACCGGCTACGCCGATAATCACTGACTCGCCCCAGCCCTTGTGGCAGCACTCCAGCGCGGAACGCATCACGTTCACGTTACCGATGCACTCAAAGGAGAAGTCTACACCGCCGTCGGTCAGCTCAACGATCACATCCTGAATTGGCTTATCGTAATCTTTCGGGTTGATCAGATCGGTGGCACCCAGTTTGCGCGCCAGATCGAATTTGCTGGTGTTGAGGTCGATACCGATGATGCGACCGGCCTTCGCCATTTTCGCGCCAATGATCGCCGACAAACCAATGCCGCCGAGGCCGAAAATCGCCACGGTATCGCCTTCTTTCACTTTGGCGGTATTCATCACGGCGCCCATGCCGGTGGTCACGCCGCAGCCCAGCAGGCACACTTCTTCCAGAGGCGCTTCTTTGCTGATCACCGCCAGTGAAATTTCCGGTACCACGGTGTACTCAGAGAAAGTTGAAGTCCCCATGTAGTGGAAAATGGGCTTGCCGTCTTTAAAGAAGCGGGTGGTGCCATCTGGCATCAGGCCTTTACCCTGGGTGGAGCGAATCGCCTGACACAGGTTAGTTTTGCCTGACAGACAGAACTTACATTTGCCGCACTCTGGGGTGTAAAGCGGGATCACGTGATCGCCGACCGCCACGCTGGTGACGCCTTCGCCCACCGCTTCCACCACGCCGCCGCCTTCGTGACCGAGGATCGCCGGGAACACGCCTTCCGGATCTTTACCTGACAGAGTGTAAGCATCGGTGTGGCACACGCCGGTGGCGACGATGCGCACTAACACTTCACCTTTTTGCGGTGGCATCAGATCCACTTCTTCGATTTTCAGCGGTTCGCCCGCTGCCCAGGCAACGGCAGCGCGGGTTTTAATCATGTTCATGCAATCCCTCTTCTTCAGATGTCGTGATTTACTTAAAATTAAAAACTCACTCAGCGGTTTGCAGCGGATGCAGCAACTCATCGTTAAGTGGGCGGTCGTCAAACATTTCAATAATCAAATACTTCAGCGCTTCCACGTTGGGCGTGAAGGCATCGCGGCGCCACATCAGCCAGGTGGCGGTATCGCGATAAGCGGGTGGCAATGCATGCTCCTGCACGCGCGCGCGGCCGGGCATCTGCGTCAGGACCGACGCCGGAATCATTGCCACGCCCGCACCGCCTGCCACACACGCCACCATCGCGTGGTAAGACTGAATCTCCATCACGCTTTTCGGTGAGGTCTGGCTTTCGCGATACCAGGACTCCAGTTTGGTGCGATACGAACAGCTGTTACCAAAGGCAAACAGCGTGTCATGCTGCGTGTCGCGGGCGCTGGTAATCGGGTCGTGATCGAGACTGGTGATCAGCACCATCTCCTCGCGAAAGGCGATGCAGCCGTTGAGATCATCATGGGTGGCTGGGCCATCCACCAGCGCGGCCGCCAGCGTACCGGCGCGCACTTTATCGATGATATCGCCCGAGGTGCCCGTCACCAGCGATAGCGCCACATTGGGAAATCGTTGATGATAAGCCGCCAGCAGACCAGGAAGACGGGTCGCGGCGGTGCTCTCCATCGAACCAAAAGCAAAGTTCCCGCCCGGTTCTCCGGCACGGGCCATATTCAGCGCCTCATCGCTCAGGCTAAGGATGCGCTGAGCATAATTGAGGAAATTGTGGCCCATTGGCGACAATCGAATACGCTGCTTCTCACGGATAAACAGGTCGACGCCAATCTCTTCTTCCAACTGGCGCAGACGAGTGGTGAGATTAGAGGGCACGCGATGCAATAGCTCCGCGGCGCGCGCCAGCGAACCGGTTTCGGCCACAGAACAGAACATGCGGAGTTGTACTAAATCCATATTCTCTTTCCGTAAACAACTTGGTTAATATTATTCACTTTTCGTGAGTGTAATCGTCATGCATGCTAATAACAAGTGCTAAAAGAATCTGAACGGGAGTGGGAATGGCGTTTCGTGTCGCGCTGAGCGCGTTTTTAAGTTTAGTGGTTGCGATGGGGATTGGGCGATTTGCTTTCACCCCGCAGGTGCCATTGATGATTCAGGACCATCAGTTAACGCTGACCAGCGCCAGTCTGGTGGCGGCGCTCAACTATCTTGGTTATCTGTGTGGCTCCTTTGATGCCATGCGCGCGCATAAGCGTGTCGAATGGCGGCTGCAGGCTGGCGTGTGGGGCGCGGTGATTCTGACGCTGCTGTCTGCCTGCGTCAGCGGGCCGTGGCTGCACGGTTTGATCCGCTTTGTGATTGGCGGTGCCAGCGGTTGGGCCATGGTGCTGATCGCTGCTTGGAGTAATGAGCAACTGCTGCATCATGGACGGCCAGGCTTGTCGGCGGCGGTGTTTGCCGGACCCGGCACCGGGATTTTCATCAGCGGAATGCTGGCGGTGGCGCTGCATGCCAGCGGGGCCAGCACGGCACTGGGCTGGGCGGCTTATGGTTTGCTGGCGCTGCTGTTCATCGCCGCCATTGCGCGTTTTTTACCGCGCACGGGACAGTTACATCGTCCCGATCAGGCGCCTGCGCCGCTGGTGCTCAACGGTAACCTGAAACGCCTGGTACTGAGCTACAGTCTCGCCGGTTTTGGTTACATTCTGCCCGCAACCTTCTTATCGCAGATGACCGCCGCGCGTTTCCCGGACAGTGCGCTGGCGCAGTTTGTCTGGCCGGTGTTTGGCGGCGCAGCGGTGATCGGCATTGTGCTCGGCATTTTGACGCGGCGCTGGGGCAGCAGCCATCTGCGGCTGGCAGTGGTGCTCTGGGCGCAGGCTTTGGGCGTGATCTCCGCCATTGTCCTGCCAGGGCTGGATGGGCTGTTGATTAGCGCGCTGTTAGTTGGCGGCGGATTCTTATGTGTGGTGCAGCTGACACTGCAATACGGTCGCGAGCTGGCGCCGCATCACGCGCGCTATCTGGCCGGTCTGCTGACCACCGGCTACGCAGTCGGTCAGTTGGGCGGGCCGTTGCTGTCATGGATCTCCAGTTTGCTGTGGCACCGCCTCGATCCTGCCTTGTGGGTAGCGGGTGGTGCACTGATTCTGGCGGGCTTACTGGTATTACGCCGTTCGGCACCATGAAAAGCTTTCATCTCCGATTGGATTGATTGCTGGATTACGCGCGCGTTGTGTTTCACAATACGCGCTCAGAATTTCCCCCGCAGGCGACGATCTGCGGGCGCATCACCTGCCGGAGAAAGAGTACGATGAGCACCTTAAGTCAGGAAGCCGCCCTGGTTCACGAAGCGCTGCTGGCGCGTGGCCTGGAAACGCCGTTACGCGCCCCGGTGCGCGAGATGGATGACGAAACCCGCAAGCGTGAAATCGCCGGTCATATGACCCAAATCATGCAGCTGCTGAATCTGGATCTGGAAGATGACAGCCTGATGGAGACGCCACATCGCATCGCCAAGATGTACGTGGACGAGATCTTCTCAGGCCTCGATTACGCCAACTTCCCGAAAATCACCGTCATCGAAAACAAGATGAAGGTGGATGAGATGGTCACCGTGCGTGATATCACCCTGACCAGCACCTGTGAGCACCACTTCGTGATTATCGACGGTAAAGCCACCGTCGCTTATATCCCGAAAGAGAAGGTGATTGGTCTGTCGAAGATCAACCGCATCGTGCAGTTCTTTGCCCAGCGTCCACAGGTGCAAGAGCGCTTAACCCAGCAAGTGCTGGTGGCGCTGCAAACTTTGCTTGGCACCAACAACGTGGCGGTGTCGATTGATGCGGTGCACTACTGCGTGAAAGCGCGTGGCGTGAAAGATGCCACCAGCGCCACCACCACCACATCACTGGGTGGCCTGTTCAAGTCTAGCCAGAATACGCGCCAGGAGTTCTTACGCGCGGTGCGTCACAGCTAATCCTTTGGGCGGCTTATTGCCGCCCGTTTTCTCTCTCCGTCAGGTCACTCGATGCAACGCTATCTTGCGCTGGATTTCATTCGTGGTTGCGCCATTCTCGGCATTCTGCTGCTCAATATCGTGGGTTTTGGCTTGCCATCGGCTGCCTATCTCAATCCGGCGTGGCAGGGCACTATCTCGCTTTCCGATGCCTGGACCTGGGCGATCATGGATGGCCTGGCGCAACTGAAATTCCTCACGCTGTTTGCGCTGTTGTTCGGTGGTGGCCTGTGTCTGCAGATCCCGCGTGGCAGTCGCTGGATGTCGGCGCGCCTGACGTTGCTGGTGCTGCTGGGTTTTATTCACAGCATCTTCTTCTGGGAAGGGGATATCCTGCTGGATTACGGTCTGACCGGGCTGATTATCTGGCGGATGCTGCGTGAAGTGCCTTCGGACAAAGCTCTGCTGCAAACTGGCGCGTTGCTTTACCTGATCGGTTGCGGCGTACTGCTGGTATTTTGGGGCATTTCCAGCCCGGAACCGGGCCGTTCGTGGCTGCCGGGTGCTGCCGATATCGAGTATGAAAGCTACTGGAAACTGGTCGGCGGCTGGGAAGCGATTCAGAACCGCCTCGACCATCTTTCATCCGGCTTGATGGCGCTGGCCGCGCAGTACGGCTGGCAGCTGGCGGGATTGATGCTGATTGGCGCGGCGTTGATGCGCAGCGGCTGGCTGAAAGGCGAGTTCAGCGTGCAGCACTATCGTCGCTCGGCCGCGCTGCTGCTGACGATCGGCTGGCTGATAGCCATTCCCGGCATTGTGGCGCAATGGTTACTGGACTGGGAGTTTCGCTGGAGCGGCTTCTTACTGCAGGTGCCGCGCGATCTCGCCAGCCCGTTTATCAGTCTCGGCTATGCGGCGCTCTGTTTTGGCTTCTGGCCGCAAATCGGTGCCACACGTTTCAGTTATGCGCTGCAATGCGTTGGCCGCATGGCACTCAGCAACTACCTGTTACAGACGCTGATCTGCACCACGCTGTTCTATCGCTTCAATCTGTTCCTCAAGTTTGATCGCCTGCATCTGCTGGCACTGGTCCCGGCTGTCTGGTTGGTTAACATCCTGTTTTCTGTACTCTGGCTGCGCTTTTTCCCGCAGGGCCCAATGGAGTGGATCTGGCGCAAACTGACACGTCTCGCCGCCGGCAAAACGGAACCTTCCTCCCGCATCAGATAATGATGTTCATCACAAAGGTTGCAGATTTGTATGTAACCGTTTTCATCTGTGTGACGTGATTCACGCAGCTGAATAAAATGCCCTGACAAAATAGCGCCGTTACGCGCTTGTCGCGCATTTTCTCCTCTGTGGAACAGCTGCATGATAACGATTCGAGATGTCGCCCGTCAGGCCGGTGTATCAGTAGCCACCGTGTCGCGTGTGCTCAATAACAGCAGTGCAGTCACCCCTGATACCCGTGAAGCCGTACTCCAGGCGGCGGAATCACTGGGTTATCGCCCGAACGCCAACGCGCAGGCACTGGCCACCCAGGTCAGTGACACTATTGGCGTGGTGGTGATGGACGTATCCGATCCCTTCTTTGGCGCGTTAGTAAAAGCGGTAGATACCGTGGCGCAGCGCGTGCACAAACACGTGTTAATCAGCAATTCATGGCATCAGGAAGAGAAAGAACGTCATGCGATTGAAGTGCTGATCCGTCAACGATGTAACGCTTTAGTGGTCCACGCGAAAACGCTTTCAGACGCTGAACTAACTCAGTTTATGGATCAGGTTCCCGGTATGGTGCTGATTAACCGGACTATTCCCGGGTACGAACATCGTTGCGTCTGCCTGGATAATGTAACGGGATCTCTGATGGCAACGCGCATGTTGTTACAACAGGGACATCAACGCATTGGTTATCTCAGCTCCAGCCACCCGATTGAAGATGTGACGCAACGGCGTGAAGGCTGGCTGCAGGCCTTGTCAGAGCAGGGGATTCGCCCCCAGGAGTCCTGGATTGCCCATGGCGAACCGGACATGCAGGGTGGGGAAGCGGCGATGGTGGAGTTACTGGGCCGTAACCTGCATCTAACCGGCATCTTCTCCTACTGCGACGGTATGGCCGCTGGGGCGCTGACCGCATTGAAAGATAATGGCATTCAGGTGCCACAGCACTTCTCCGTCATCGGCTTTGATGATATTCCCATCTCACGTTACACCGACCCGCAACTCACGACTGTGCGCTATCCTATTGTTTCTATGGCTAAATTGGCCACGGAGTTGGCCTTAAAAGGCGCAGCGGGCGAACTCGATCCCGACGCCACACACTGCTTTATGCCGACCCTGGTACGCCGCCATTCCGTTGCTCAGCGGCAAATTGTGGAGTCGGTCACTAATTCGGGCGATAGCGCTGTGTAACCGTTTCCAATCTGTGATTACATTCACAGTTAATTAACATGGCGCTCACTATGATGGCAGCGTCTTACCGGACTGAAACATCATGTAACGCCGGGTTCTCCTTCTCCGGTCAGGTTTCAGTAGCCGATTGAAATAGTTCACAACACTCTTCAGGAAGCGTTTACGTACAGGGAAGTCAGGATAGCGATGGTGGCCCGGCTTTGCGTTACGCGTCCGCCCCATAAATGAGTTTGAACCGACTGCGCTGGTTGCTTGCAGGCAGCACAGCGCGATGATATGCCCTACATAAAAAACCGGAGATACCATGAATAAGAAGGTTTTCACGCTCACAGCACTGGTTGCCAGCATGATGTTTGGTGCAACTGCGCACGCCGCCGATACCCGCATTGGCGTGACAATTTATAAATACGACGACAACTTTATGTCTATGGTTCGCAAGGACATCGACAGCGAAGCCAAAAAACTGGGCGGCATTCAGTTGCTGATGAATGACTCGCAGAACAGCCAGTCCACCCAGAACGACCAGATTGACGTACTGATGGCCAAAGGCGTGAAAGCGCTGGCAATCAACCTGGTTGACCCTGCTGCTGCGGCAGTGGTGATCGACAAAGCGAAAGCGAATGATGTGCCAGTGGTGTTCTTTAACAAAGAGCCGAATGCCAAAGTACTGGCCAGCTACCCGAAAGCCTACTACGTGGGTACCGACTCTAAAGAGTCAGGCATCATCCAGGCCAAACTGATTGAGAAGCACTGGAAAGCCACCCCAGCCTGGGATCTGAACAAAGATGGTCAGATTCAGTTTGCTCTGCTGAAAGGTGAGCCGGGCCACCCGGATGCTGAAGCACGTACCAAATACGTGATCGAAACCCTGAACACCGATGGTTTCAAAACTCAGCAGCTGGCGATGGATACCGCGATGTGGGACACCGCACAGGCAAAAGACAAAGTTGACGCCTGGCTGTCTGGCCCGAACGGCAACAAAATTGAAGTGATCATCGCGAACAATGATGCGATGGCAATGGGCGCAGTAGAAGCCCTGAAAGCGCACAACAAAACCAGCATTCCTGTGTTTGGTGTGGATGCGCTGCCAGAAGCGCTGGCACTGGTGAAATCCGGTGCGATGGCCGGTACCGTGCTGAACGATGCGGAAAACCAGGCGAAAGCCACCATTGATATCGCGAAGAACCTGGCCGATGGCAAAGAGCCAACCGCCGGTACTAACTTCAAGATGGAAAACAAAATCGTACGTGTTCCTTACGTACCAGTCGATAAAGAAAACCTGTCTCAGTTTGTGAAGTAATACGTACCGGGCGCGGCAGCACGCCGCGCCTTATTGCATCTGACCCACGTTTTATTTAGCCAGGTAAATTATGGCCAGTGAGAATCCGACCGCACAGCGTGAATATCTGCTGGAGATGACGAATGTCTCGAAATCATTTCCAGGGGTGAAAGCCTTAGATAATGTGAATTTGAAAGTGCGGCCGCACTCCGTCCATGCCTTAATGGGCGAAAACGGCGCCGGAAAATCCACATTATTAAAATGCCTGTTTGGTATTTATAAAAAGGATACGGGGAGCATCCTGTTTCAGGGTGAAGAAATTGATTATAAAAGTTCCAAAGAAGCGCTTGAGAATGGCGTTTCAATGGTGCATCAGGAATTAAACCTGGTTTTACAACGCAACGTGATGGATAACATGTGGCTTGGCCGCTATCCACGTAAAGGCGTGTTTGTTGATCAGGATAAAATGTATCGCGATACCAAAGCGATCTTTGACGAATTAGATATTGATATCGATCCACGCGATAAAGTGGCTAATCTGTCTGTTTCGCAAATGCAGATGATTGAAATTGCCAAGGCATTTTCCTATGACGCGAAAATCGTCATCATGGATGAGCCAACATCGTCGCTGACCGAAAAAGAAGTGAATCACTTGTTCACTATTATCCGTAAGCTGAAAGATCGTGGCTGCGGTATTGTGTATATCTCACACAAGATGGAAGAGATTTTCCAACTGTGTGATGAGATTACGATTTTGCGTGATGGACAGTGGATTGCCACCCAGCCGCTGGAAGGGCTGGATATGGACAAGATCATCGCCATGATGGTCGGTCGTTCACTGAACCAGCGTTTCCCGGATAAGACCAACGTGCCGGGCGAAACTATTCTTGAGGTGCGTCATTTAACCTCGCTGCGTCAGCCGTCGATTCGCGATATTTCCTTCGACCTGCGCAAAGGTGAGATTTTAGGCATCGCCGGATTGGTGGGCGCTAAACGTACTGACATCGTTGAGACTTTATTTGGTATTCGCGAGAAGTCAGGCGGTACCATTAAGCTGCACGGTAAAGCGATTAATAACCACAGTGCCAATGAAGCGATTAACCACGGCTTTGCGCTGGTAACGGAAGAGCGTCGTTCAACCGGGATTTATGCTTATCTGGATATTGGTTTTAACTCGCTTATTTCCAATATTAAAAAATACAAATCCAGCATGGGCTTGCTTGATAATAAGCGCATGAAGAGTGATACCCAGTGGGTGATTGATTCAATGCGCGTGAAAACGCCAGGTCATCATACGCAAATTGGTTCGCTTTCCGGTGGTAACCAGCAGAAGGTTATTATTGGTCGCTGGTTATTAACCCAGCCGGAAATTCTGATGCTGGATGAACCGACGCGCGGTATTGACGTTGGTGCTAAGTTCGAAATTTATCAGTTAATTTCTGAGTTGGCGAAGAAAGAGAAGGGCATCATTATTATCTCTTCTGAAATGCCAGAATTGCTGGGAATTACCGATCGTATTTTAGTGATGAGTAATGGCCTGGTAGCGGGCATTGTCGAGACCAAAACGACCTCGCAGAATGAAATCCTGCGTTTAGCGTCATTACACCTTTAATGAAGCAAGGGCTTTAACATGAAAGCGACTACTAAAAAGAATGCGCTAACCTGGTTAAAAGAGGGCGGCATTTACGTTGTCCTGTTGGTACTGCTGGCAATTATTATTTTCCAGGACCCGACGTTTTTAAGTTTGATGAACCTGAGTAACATTCTGACCCAATCTTCAGTGCGTATTATTATTGCACTGGGCGTGGCCGGATTGATCGTGACGCAGGGTACTGACCTGTCAGCCGGGCGCCAGGTCGGTCTGGCCGCGGTGGTTGCGGCGACCTTGCTGCAATCCATGGATAACGCCAATAAGGTGTTCCCGCACCTGGATACCGTACCGATTCCACTGGTTATCCTGACCGTGTGCATTATCGGTGGTGTGATTGGCCTGGTGAACGGCGTGATCATCGCTTATCTGAAAGTGACGCCATTTATCACCACGTTGGGCACCATGATTATCGTTTACGGCATTAACTCGCTGTATTACGACTTTGTTGGCGCATCACCGGTGGCCGGTTTTGACGCGGGCTTCTCGACCTTTGCTCAGGGCTTCTTCCGTTTCGGTGATTTCAAGCTGTCATTCATCACCTTCTACGCGTTTATTGCCATTATTTTTGTCTGGATTCTGTGGAATAAAACGCGCTTCGGTAAGAACATCTTTGCCATCGGCGGTAACCCGGAAGCCGCTCGTGTTTCAGGCGTTAACGTGCCGCTGAACCTGATTCTGGTGTATGCGCTGTCAGGTGTGTTCTACGCCTTCGGCGGGATGCTGGAAGCGGGCCGCATCGGCAGTGCCACCAACAACCTCGGCTTTATGTATGAGCTGGATGCGATTGCGGCCTGTGTGGTCGGCGGCGTGTCATTTGCGGGTGGTGTGGGTACAGTTGCGGGCGTGGTGACCGGTGTGATCATCTTCACCGTTATCAACTACGGTTTGACCTACATCGGCGTGAACCCTTACTGGCAGTACATTATCAAGGGCGGCATTATCATCTTCGCTGTAGCCCTGGATTCACTGAAGTACGCACGTAAAAAATAAGACTGACACACAGCAACACATCACTGCAAAAGGCTGCCATTTTATAAATGGTGGCCTTTTTTATTTGTGCAAACTGCGAAGGGCGAAGGGCGAAGGGCGAAGGGCGAAGGGCGAAGGGCGAAGGGCGGGTGCGGTGTGGGCTCAAAGCACCTCTGCTGCTGCCGGGCAGTCCTCGCGCCGCTGACGCGGTGCCCTCGGCTTACACGTCGTGCCGACGGACCGTTCGGGGATCGACCATCCCTGGTCGGCCCCGAACTGATCCACGCATCCCTGCGTGGATCTCCTGGCCCAACGTAAAAGCCTCAGCGCTGCGGATAGCCCTTGCATCAGCAGAGGTGCTTTGGCCTCAAACGTTGTGCCCGTTTTTTCAAAAATATGCGGCTTCTGCGAATACTTCTTTCAGCGGTGAAGGGACATGGCTTTAAACATCGAGCCCGTTTTCTGAACGGATATTGTACTTTTTGCAGATGGCTTTTGTGGTGGAAAAGAGCGGAAGCAACATCGTTGTGCCTGTCTTGATACCAAATGCACGGCATCCGAGCACAGCCTTACAGCTATTCGGCTATGGTCTGACGCTGTGTGCTCTTTTTTAACAGCACGCAATTAAGCTCAATAGCAGGCTGGTGCCGCTTTGGGGGCAGGCTTTTCGCAGCGCTGAACAGAGTGAGGATGCCAGGATAGCCCGCAGGGATGCGGGCGGAAGGCGGGGCGGCACATGGATGTGCCATCCCCGCCGTTCCGTAAGGCAGACGAACGGCGTGAAGGCACCGCGTCAGCGGCGCGAGGACCGCCAGCCCCCAAAGCGACACCAGACAGCGTTATAACAGTAACCTAAAGCGACACCAGACAGCGTTATAACAGTAACCTGAGGCGATACCCGACAGCGTTATAACAGTAAACTGAAGCAGCACCAGATAGCGTCACCACAACAACCCAGGCGACACCAGATGGCATCAACGCAATATTTTCAGGTAGCGTTACTTCTGCAGCTTCTCTTCCAAATCCAGCAACTGCTCTGGCGTCACCGCCGGATAACTCTGTGCATCTTCCGGCACTTCATGCACCGCCGGAATCGGCACCAGCGGGCCGAGGAAACGAGGTTCACGTTTCATCAGATACAAATCGGCTAATGCGCCTAAACGAGCACCAACCTCGCGGAAACGCACCGACAGCATATTTTTTGGAGACGGAACCGCATAACACTGCGCCTGAATTCCCAGATGTTGGGCGATATACAGCGCGCGCTCACAGTGGAAGCGTTGTGTGATGATGATGAAATCATTGGTGTCGAACACTTTGCGGGTGCGTACAATCGAGTCCAGCGTACGGAATCCGGCATAGTCGAGCACGATATCGGCAGGATCGACACCGGCTTTGATCAAATCGCGGCGCATGGTCATCGGTTCGTTATAACTTTGCAGCGCGTTGTCACCACTCAACAGCAGATAATTCACCTTGCCGCTGTTATACGCGTTAAGCGCACCTTGAATGCGATAAAGGTAATACTGATTGATCACGCCGGTGCGGTAATACTTGGCGGTGCCTAAGACCACCCCGACCTGACGATGCGGTAGCGAGGTGACATCTTCATAAATAAACGGGGCAGTTTTCCAGCTGATCCAGCGATCCAGGCCGAGCGCGGTCGCCACCATCAATAAGATGATGAAAAACAGACCAAAGAAAACGCGTTTAATCATGCGCGTAAGCACTCGGTTGGCGGAAAAAAGGATGGCTAAAGGCTACTTGAGGTGGGGGCGCTAAGCAAGTTTACGCCGGTTGGCTGGCGATATTTTAAGCGCAGCCGGTACTGAATTTACCGGCTGCGCTGCCTGCTTAGATAGACGTGCGGCGATAATGACGATACTGCGGCAGCCAGAAGTTGTTGTTAACGGCTTTTGACAGCACGTCTTCTGAGGTCACAACGGCCACGCCAGCCAACTGCGCTGCTTTACCCACTTCCATAGCGATCAGCTTCGAAACGCCCTGAATGTGTTTCAATTCTGGCAGCACTGGACCTTCGCCATCGTTCACCAGCGGTGAGCAGTCAGCCAGGGCGCGGCTGGCGGTCATCAGCATCGAATCGGTGATGCGGGTGGCACCGGCGGCAATCACACCCAAACCAATACCTGGGAAGATATAGGAGTTGTTGCACTGGGCAATCGGGTAGGTTTTACCCTTCCAGGTCACCGGTGCAAATGGGCTGCCAGTCGCGACCAGCGCTTCACCGTCGGTCCAGGAGATGATATCCGCAGGGGTGGCTTCAACGCGTGAGGTTGGGTTTGACAGCGGCATCACGATCGGACGCTTAGTGTGCTTGTGCATCTCGCGGATGATCTCTTCGGTGAACAGACCCGGCTGACCTGACACGCCAATCAGAATGTCTGGCTTCGCGTTGCGCACCACATCCAGCAGTGAAATAGAATCGCTGGTCACATCCCAGTCCTTCAGGTTTTCACTCTTCTGCACCAGTTTGCCCTGGAAATCGAGCAAATTAGGCAGTTTGTCGGTCAACAGACCAAAGCGATCGACCATCATCACGCGGGAACGTGCTTCGTCGTCGCTCAGACCTTCAGATTTCATCTGCGCGATGATCTGCTCAGCGATACCGCAACCGGCGGAACCGGCGCCGAGGAACACCACTTTCTGCTCGCACAGACGGCTGCCCGCTGCACGGCTGGCGGCGATCAGGGTGCCAACGGTAACGGCGGCAGTGCCCTGAATGTCATCGTTAAAGCAGCACACCTCATCGCGATAGCGCTCCAGCAGCGGCATAGCGTTCTTCTGTGCAAAGTCTTCAAACTGCAGCAGCACTTTTGGCCAGCGGCGTTTCACTGCCTGGATAAATTCATCAACGAAGGCTTCGTACTCTTCGCCGGTGATACGCGGATGGCGCCAGCCCATATACAGCGGGTCATTCAGCAACTGCTGATTGTTGGTACCGACATCCAGCACCACGGGCAGGGTATACGCCGGGCTGATCCCGCCACACGCGGTGTACAGCGACAGCTTACCGATTGGGATACCCATACCGCCGATGCCGAGGTCGCCGAGGCCGAGAATACGCTCGCCATCGGTCACCACGATCACTTTCACGTTCTGCTTAGTGGCGTTTTGCAGCATGTCTTCAATGCGATCGCGATTGTTATACGAGATGAAAACACCGCGCGCACGACGATAAATTTCAGAGAAGTGTTCACAGGCCGCGCCGACGGTTGGGGTATAAATAATCGGCATCATCTCTTCCAGATGATTATCCAGCAGGCGGTAGAACAGCGTTTCGTTGGTGTCCTGGATGTTGCGCAGATAGACGTGCTTGTCGTTATTGTTTTTGAAATCCAGGAACTGACGCCAGGCACGCTCGGCCTGCTCTTCGATGGTTTCAACGGCTTCGGGTAACAGGCCATTGAGGTTAAATTCGTTGCGTTCTTCCAGGGTGAAGGCGCTGCCTTTATTCAGCAGCGGAAATTCCAGCAGAATCGGACCCGCGTAAGGAATATACAGCGGACGTTTACTTTCGTAGTCGAGTTCCATGCAGTCTTTGCTCCGGTTGCAGTGTTTTCTGACGTGTCACCGGGAAAAGGTAACGCCAGACCTGTTTCTTGTGAAGTAGTTCTGGCGCCCGATCCTATGAGGATTCTTGCAGATGTACAGCTTTTGTTAATAGAAAGTCACAAAAGCGATGAAAGGATCACTAAACTGATGTTTTCGAAACTAAAGTAAGTGAGAAATCTTCACAGCCCAGTGCCGCCAGCGTAGCGCGCGTGGCATCGCGCTGGCTTAACGTGCTGCCCTCACATTCGACTAAAACTGCCTGTTTAATCGTATCCAGTGCTTCATTACGCATGTTCATCATAATCAGCGCTGCCTGCAATGGCGGCAAACTTGGATTGAAAGCGGTGTTTTCCGCATAGCGCCCGGTGAAGAGGTTACCGCTCTGGCTGCGCAGGGCCACACCACTGTAGCTGTGACTGTAGGGGGCATGACTGTTGTTCGCCGCCTCAATCGCCGCTTGCTGTAAGGCATCACCTTGCGCAGCGAAGCCGTGATGAATCGGTGTCAGCAGACGTTCCGTGATATTCAGATCGGCGGGGCCAAACGCATCCGGCAGATAATCGCCCAAAGTACTCACTGCACGACCTGGCAGACTGATGCGGATCGCCGTGCCGCTGTTAAGCTCGTTCATAAACTGACGGCAGTGGCCGCAAGGCGTGTAATTGACGGTGATGGCATCCAGTTTCTCTTCGCCGTGCAGCCAGGCATGAGTAATGGCGCTTTGCTCCGCATGCACGGTTTGCTGCAGCGGCGCATGTTCGAATTCCATATTGGCACCGAAATACCAGTGACCACTCACTCCGCGTGAAATCGCACCCACATTGAAGTGAGACACCGGTGCCACCGCACAGCAGGCGGCAATCGGCAGCAGTGCCAGCGCCAGGGCATCATCATCCAGCCCCGTTTCCTGCTTCAGGCGCGCCACGTCTTGCGGGCGTAGTACGCCGTCAAAATCAGCTGCATCCAGCAAGGGATGAATCGCAGTTTGCAAGTCAGCGGGCAGGGCGGAGAAAGCAGCAGTAAATCGTGGATGCATGATGTGATGACCTCATTAACGCGTTAGCGGCGATGCGCCGCCTATGGGGTTATATGTGATCTGTGTCGCTATGACAATGTAAGCTGATTGAGTTGTTTCAACTTTGCGAGATCTCTCGCAAGTTTTAGCCCAACCAGTGCATCAGCAGCGGGAAAAGGAAGGGGGCCAGCAGCGATGTGATAATGCCGCAAATCACTAATGCCAAAGAGCTAAATGCTCCTTCCTGATAATCGATCTCTGCCGCGCGCGCCGTGCCTAAGGCATGCGATGCGTTGCCAATCGCCAGGCCGCGTGAAGACTTGCTGTGCACCTTAAACAGATTCAGCAGCATATGGCCGAACACTGCGCCGAGCACGCCGGCAATCAACACACAGATGGCGCTGATGGCGGGAATACCGTGCAGCGAACCGGATACTGCCATGGCAATAGGCGTGGTGACGGATTTCGGCATAATCGTCGCGGCAATTTCTGGCGTAGCTCCCATCCATAGCGCAATAGCAGTGCCGGAGACCATCGCGGTGATGCTGCCAATAAAACAGACGCTGATGATGGTTTTCCAGCGCGCGCGAATCTGATGCATCTGCTCATACAGCGGCAATGCGAGCGCGACCACCGCAGGTTGCAGCAGCTGATTAAGGAAGGTGCTGCCGGCAAAATAGCGGGTATAAGGGATATGGGTGAGCAGCAGGATCGGAATCACAATCGCCATCGCCACCAACAGCGGATTGATGATCGAGATATTGATTTTGGCTGCCAGCTTACGCGCCAGCAGATACGCCACCACGGTGAGCGGCAGTGACCACCAGGCGTCAGTCATGAGGATGCTCCTTCGGGCGCTGCAAACGTTCGGCGCTCAGGCCAACGATTAACAGCACCATAAAGGTACTTACCACGCAGGAGACGACAATCGGTCCAAACTGCGCGCTCAGGATATCGGTATAACCCATCACGCCGACACTGATCGGGACAAACAGCAGCGCCATATAACGTATCAGCAAATGACAGCCCGGTTTCACCCAACCGACCGGCAGGATTTGCAGCGCCAGCAAGGTAAACAGCAGCAGCATGCCGATAATGCTGCCCGGAATGGTAAACGGCAGCAGGGCTGCAATACCGTTTCCGGCATAGAGCGCGGCATAGATAATCACAAAGGCACGCAAATAGTGCCAGCAAGCAGTTAGCACGACAGGCTCCACAACAGAGGGTCGATAAAAAAGCCGCCCTGAAGGCGGCTTGTTCAATTACTTCACCTGCATTCCAGGCTGTGCACCGCTATCAACGGACAACACAAACAGATCTGAACCGCCGGAACCGGCTGACAGCACCATGCCTTCTGAGATGCCGAAACGCATCTTACGCGGTGCCAGGTTAGCGACAATGATGGTCATCTTGCCGACCAGCACTGACGGATCCGGATAGGCCGCGCGAATGCCCGAGAAGATCTGGCGCTTCTCGCCGCCAAGATCCAGTTCCAGACGCAGCAGCTTGTCAGATCCTTCAACCAGCTCGGCTTTCTCGATCAGTGCTACACGCATATCAACTTTAGCGAAATCGTCGATAGTGATGGCTTCGCCAATCGGCGCATCCGCCAGAGGGCCGGTTACTGCTGGCTTGTTCGCCGCAGCTGCATCTTCTTTAGATGCTTCAATCAGGCCTTCAACTTTGGCCATTTCGATACGGCCATACAAGGCTTTGAAAGGCGCCACATCGTGATCCAGCAGCGGCTGTGCAATCGCATCCCAGCTCAGTTCCGTATTAAGGAAGGCTTCGGTACGCGCGCTCAGTGAAGGTAGCACCGGCTTCAGCCAGGTCATCAGAATGCGGAACAGGTTGATACCCATTGAGCAGATCGCTTGCAGGTCAGCATCTCGGCCTTCCTGTTTCGCCACCACCCACGGTGCCTGCTCATCCACATAGCGGTTAGCGATATCCGCCAGCGCCATGATTTCACGAATCGCGCGGTTGTACTCGCGGCTCGCCCAGGCTTCGCCAATCTTCTCTGAGGCATCGACAAAGGTCTGATACAGCGCCGGATCGGCCAGTTCGCTCGCCAGTTTTCCGCCAAAACGCTTAGTGATGAATCCTGCGTTGCGGGACGCGAGGTTCACCACCTTGTTGACGATATCGGCATTCACACGCTGCACGAAATCTTCCAGATTCAGGTCGATGTCGTCGATGCGTGAAGAGAGTTTCGCTGCGTAGTAATAACGCAGGCTGTCCGCATCAAGATGCTGCAGCCAGGTGCTGGCCTTAATGAAGGTGCCGCGTGATTTGGACATCTTCGCGCCGTTCACCGTCACATAACCGTGCACGAACAGGTTGGTCGGCTTGCGGAAGTTGCTGCCTTCCAGCATTGCAGGCCAGAACAGGCTGTGGAAGTAAACGATGTCTTTACCGATGAAGTGATACAGCTCGGTAGAAGAATCTTTTTTCCAGAACTCGTCGAAATCGATGTTACCGCGCTTGTCGCACAGGTTCTTGAAGGAACCCATGTAACCGATTGGCGCATCCAGCCACACGTAGAAGTATTTGCCCGGCGCGCCTGGAATTTCGAAACCGAAATAAGGCGCATCGCGGGAAATATCCCACTGCTGCAAGCCTGATTCGAACCATTCCTGCATTTTGTTCGCCACCTGCTCCTGCAACGCACCTGAACGGGTCCAGGTCTGCAACATCGCGCTGAATGAAGGCAGGTCGAAGAAGAAGTGCTCTGAATCACGCAGTACCGGCGTCGCGCCAGAGACCACGGATTTCGGATCGATCAGTTCGGTTGGGCTGTAGGTCGCGCTGCACACTTCGCAGTTATCGCCGTATTGATCCGGTGACTTACATTTCGGGCAGGTGCCTTTGACAAAACGGTCCGGCAGGAACATGCCTTTTTCCGGATCGTACAGCTGTGAAATGGTACGGTTCTTAATAAAACCGTTCTCTTTCAGACGACCGTAGATCAACTCTGACAGCTCACGGTTTTCATCGCCGTGCGTGGAATGATAGTTGTCGTAGCTGATGTCGAAGCCAGCGAAGTCAGTTTCGTGCTCCTGCTTCATCTCGGCGATCATCTGCTCAGGTGGGATACCGAGTTGCTGGGCTTTCAGCATGATCGGCGTGCCGTGGGCATCGTCTGCGCAGATGAAGTAAACCTGGTTGCCACGCATTCGCTGGTAACGGACCCAAATGTCAGCCTGAATGTGCTCAAGCATGTGACCGAGATGGATTGAACCGTTTGCGTACGGCAGTGCGCACGTTACCAGAATTTTTTTAGCGACTTGAGTCATAGTTTGCGTAGCGTTCCGTGAATAAAAATCGGGCTTAGATGTTACCCGAAGCACCCTCTGGCGTAAACACAACTGGACGGCATCTGATATTATTGAAAGCACATCGCCGATATCTGGCGTGATGAAAACACAAGGAGTTGGGATGACTTCACAATCCCGGGAACATCATTCACCCGAAGCATTGCGCGCGGTAGTTATCGGCGTGCTGAGTGACTTTGAACATCCGACGCTGCATCACAATCTGACGACCTTGAAAGCCCTGCGCCATGTGGCACTGCTGGACGGCAAGCTGCACATCGAACTGGTGATGCCGTTTGCCTGGGCCTCGGCTTTCGAAGAGCTGAAGGCACAAGTCAGCGCCGAACTGCTGCGTCTCACCCATGCTAGCGCCATCGACTGGCGTTTGCGCCACGACATTGCCACGCTGAAGCGCGTGAAAAATCATCCTGGCGCAACAGGTGTGAAGAACATCATTGCGGTGAGTTCCGGTAAAGGCGGCGTGGGCAAATCCAGCACCGCGGTGAACATGGCGCTGGCGCTGATTGCCGAAGGTGCGAAGGTCGGTATTCTCGATGCCGATATTTACGGCCCGTCGATTCCCAATATGCTCGGCACCGAGAGCCAGCGTCCGACCTCGCCGGATGGCACGCATATGGCGCCGATCATGGCGCACGGACTGGCGACCAACTCGATTGGCTACCTGGTCACCGATGAAAATGCCATGGTGTGGCGCGGCCCGATGGCCAGCAAAGCGCTGATGCAGCTGCTCAACGAGACGATGTGGCCGGATCTGGATTACCTGATTCTCGATATGCCACCGGGCACCGGGGATATCCAGTTGACGCTGGCGCAAAACGTCCCGGTGACGGGCGCGCTGGTGGTCACCACGCCACAGGACATCGCCCTGATTGATGCGCGTAAAGGCATTGTGATGTTTGAGAAGGTCAGCGTGCCGGTGTTGGGGGTGGTGGAGAACATGAGCATTCATATTTGCAGCGAATGCGGCCATCATGAGCCGATTTTTGGCACCGGCGGCGCGCAGAAACTGGCGGCGGACTACCACACGCAGCTGCTGGCGCAACTGCCGCTGCATATCAATCTGCGTGAGGATCTGGATGATGGTGAACCAACGGTGATCCGCCGTCCGGACAGCGAATTCACTGCACTGTATCGCCAGTTAGCCGGTCGCGTGGCGGCACAGCTTTACTGGCAGGGCGAAGTGATTCCGGCCGATATCGCCTTCCGCGCGGTTTAACGCTTCACTTTTCCGCTGGCGCGCGCCGTCAGCGGAAAATGCATCAGCACATATTTTCCTTGCTCGCTCTCACCGGTGGCTTCACGCTGCCAGCCATGTTTTAGGTAAAACGCCTGCGCTAACTCATTCAGCATCAGACATTTCAGCACGCCGGTTGAGGTAAAGCGCTTCTGCACCGCCTCCAGCAGGGCGCTACCGACGCCACGGCCCTGAAAGTCGGGGTCGACATACAGGCTGTGCAGGAAGTTGTCATTAGGAAGGATGCCCGCGAACCCGGCACGATGCCCATCGACCAACGCGACTAACACCGTCTCCCCCAAAATCACGCCATCCAGATCTTCCAGTGCCCAATTATCGCCATCCAGCCAGGTCCAGTTGTGACGACGTGCTGCCAGAAACAGTGTGCGCAGAAAAGGGCGGTCGGCTTCCTCAAATAATCGAATGTCCAAGCATGGGCTCCATCATAAACAAGATTAGGTAGCGTGGCGGTCGCTTTAAATGGCGACCCCAGGTAACACTAGCCGACGAAAAAAGATAAAGCCTGTCAAATCATCAGGCTTTCTGTGTAGAATGCCGCGGCAAGCCGCATGGAATCTGGCATCAGCACTTTGATAGCTTTTGATTATCTGATTGATAACGACTGCATATTAGAAGTTGGCCCGGAAAAACTGTAACTTGCATCACATCTTTTAACGGAGGTCACCATGTCCATCATTAATACCAAAATCAAACCATTCAAAAACGCAGCGTTCAAAAACGGCGAATTCATCGACGTAACCGAGAAAGACGTTGAAGGTAAATGGAGTGTATTCTTCTTCTACCCGGCTGACTTCACCTTCGTTTGCCCAACTGAGCTGGGTGACGTGGCAGACCATCACGAAGAACTGCAGAAACTGGGCGTAGACATCTACTCTGTTTCTACCGACACGCACTTTACCCACAAAGCCTGGCACGGTTCTTCCGAAACCATCGCAAAAATCAAATACGCGATGATCGGCGACCCAACTGGCGCACTGACCCGTAACTTCGAAATCATGCGCGAAGACGAAGGTCTGGCGGATCGCGGTACCTTCATTGTTGACCCACAGGGCATCATCCAGGCTATCGAAATCACCGCTGAAGGCATTGGCCGTGACGCATCTGACCTGATCCGCAAAATTAAAGCGGCTCAGTATGTGGCTTCTCACCCAGGTGAAGTTTGCCCAGCTAAATGGAAAGAAGGCGAAGCAACACTGGCTCCATCTCTGGACCTGGTTGGCAAAATCTAAGTCACACCCAGCCATTCGATCTTTCTCAATCGGGTGCTACGGCACCCGATTTTCTTGACAGGAACTCACTATGCTCGATACCAATTTAAAAACACAGCTCAAGGCTTACCTTGAGAAATTAACGAAACCGGTTGAGTTGATTGCCACACTGGATGATGGCGCTAAATCTGCGGAGATTCGTTCTCTATTAGCCGATATCGCGAGCTTGTCAGAAAAAGTCAGCTTCCGTGAAGAGAATGATCGTCCGGTTCGTAAACCCTCTTTCCTGATCACTAACCCAGGCAGCCAGAGCGGCCCACGCTTTGCCGGTTCGCCAATGGGTCACGAATTTACTTCACTGGTGCTGGCCCTGCTGCAGACCGGTGGACACCCTTCGAAAGAGTCGCAGAGTCTGCTGGAGCAAGTGGTTGCTCTGGATACCGACCTGCATTTCGAAACCTATTACTCGTTGTCGTGCCATAACTGTCCTGACGTGGTGCAGGCGCTGAACCTGATGGCGGTGCTGAACCCACGCATCAGCCACACCGCGATTGACGGCGGCATGTTCCAGAACGAAATCACCGAACGTAACGTGATGGGCGTTCCTGCGGTATTCCTGAACGGCAAAGAGTTCGGTCAGGGCCGTCTGAGTCTGGCGGAAATCGTCGGCAAAGTGGACACCAACGCTGAGAAACGTGCAGCAGAAGAGCTGAACAAGCGTGACGCCTATGAAGTGCTGATTGTCGGCAGCGGCCCAGCGGGCGCAGCGGCAGCGATTTACTCGGCACGTAAAGGTATCCGCACAGGCCTGATGGGCGAGCGTTTTGGTGGTCAGGTGCTCGACACCGTAGACATCGAAAACTACATCTCCGTACAGAAAACCGAAGGCGCTAAGCTGGCCGGTTCACTGCGTGCTCACGTTGATGACTACGATGTTGACGTCATCGACACCCAGAGCGCCATTAAGCTGATTCCCGAAGCGAAAGAGGGCGGCTTGCACGCGATTGAGACCGCGTCTGGCGCAGTGCTGAAATCACGCAGCATCATCATTGCCACCGGCGCACGCTGGCGCAACATGGGTGTGCCGGGCGAAGAACAGTATCGCACCAAAGGCGTGACCTACTGCCCACACTGCGATGGCCCGCTGTTCAAAGGCAAGCGCACGGCGGTGATCGGCGGCGGTAACTCCGGCGTTGAAGCGGCTATCGACCTCGCGGGTCTGGTTGAGCACGTGACGCTGCTGGAATTCGCCAGCGAAATGCGCGCCGACAAAGTGCTGCAGGATAAACTGCGCAGCCTGAAAAACGTCGATGTGATTCTGAATGCGCAGACCACTGAAGTGAAAGGCGACGGCAGCAAAGTGACCGGGTTGAGCTACATCGACCGTAACAACCAGACCAGCCACGAGATCGCGCTGAGCGGCATCTTCGTGCAGATTGGTCTGTTGCCGAACACCACCTTCCTGGAAGGCGCGGTAGAACGTAACAAGATGGGCGAAATCATTATCGATGCCAAATGCGAAACCAGCCTGAAAGGCGTGTTCGCAGCGGGTGACTGCACCACGGTGCCGTACAAGCAGATCATCATCGCCAGCGGTGAAGGCGCGAAAGCCTCACTCAGCGCGTTCGATTACCTGATCCGCACCCAACCGGCTGAATAAGTTTTATTGCGATAGCCACGCAGCAGCCCCGTAACGGATGTTACGGGGCTTTTTTTTGCCTGTTTTTCATCCCAACCAACGGCGTGCTTCCGCATCGCTCACGTCGCGGTAATAAACTTTATGCAAACGTTCGCCGCAACTTCTACATCGAGCTTCAACATGGGTGGAAAAATAGTGGCGACCGGAAGGGCAAATAGCGCCTTTGCGCGAAATACGAATGTCGTGCCATTTATGGGCGTGCGGAATAAAGCTGAATAATTTTGAGATCATTATCGATTCCGGAATTGGATAGGCTGTGACTCTGTTCAAGTCCGGAGGGGGATTAGGCCTTGCTACGCCTGGCAGGGCGTTGATGTGCATCAATGAATGCGAAGGCGCGTGTTGATTAGTCGATTTTTCAGTGATTAGAATAAATCTGGAAAATTCAGAAGAGAGTTAATTAATGATGATAATTGATCGAAACGGCTCTTTTTAAAATTTAGCCTGTCGAATTATTTTAACTATTTTGAATTAGTGCCGTTTTCAGCATCCTTCAAACGACCACGATTTACAATCCTCCACACTCGCCTTATCCTGTGTGCGGCATGTTCACCATGCCATGACTCGGGGTGCCCCTGTTAAACAGGGCTGAGATACACCCGCTGACCTGATCTGGATAATGCCAGCGTAGGGAAGTCAGATGCCTGACCGCATTCGCCTTCTTGATCGCCGGTTGGGAGTTTTATGACACAGCCTGACCTTCTTACCTCCGCGCAACTCGCGCAATCCCTGCAGCTGCTGCGTCAGCAGGCACCGCTGGTGCACTGCATGACCAATGACGTGGTGCAAACCTTTACCGCCAATGTGCTGCTGGCTTTGCAAGCCTCTCCCGCGATGGTGACCGATGCCGAGGAAGCCGCGCAGTTCGTGAGTTTTGCCGATGCGCTGCTGATCAACGTCGGGACCTTAACCCGCGACCGTCGCGATGCGATGCTGGCGGCGGTGCAGTCCGCCTCTAAAGTCGGTACGCCCTGGACGCTCGATCCGGTGGCCGTGGGTGCACTCTCATTCCGCACCGAATTCTGCCAGCAGCTGCTGAGCCTGCATCCCGCCGCGATTCGTGGCAACGGCTCGGAAATCCTCGCGCTGGCTAACCAGGCTGCGGGCGGGCGCGGCGTGGACAGCGTGCATCAGGCCGATGCCGCACTCAGCTCGGCGCAACAGTTGGCACAGGATTACCACACGCTGGTGGCGGTCACAGGCGAAGTCGATTACGTCACTGATGGCAAACGCACGCTGGCGATTCCAGGCGGCAGCCCGCTGATGACGCGCGTGGTCGGCACCGGCTGCGCGCTTTCCGCCGTGGTCGCGGCCTTCAGCAGCTTACCGGGCGACCGCTTGCAGCATGTGGCGGCGGCATGTCGCGTGATGTCGCTGGCGGGCGAGCAGGCGGCGCGTGCTGTTCAGGGGCCAGGCAGCTTTGTCGCGGCTTTCCTCGATAACCTCTGGACGCTGGAGGTTGCCGTATGAAGCGCATCAACGCGTTAACCATTGCAGGTACTGACCCGAGCGGTGGCGCAGGCATTCAGGCCGATCTCAAAGCCTTCTCCGCATTGGGCGCCTATGGCACCAGTGTGATCACCGCGCTGGTGGCGCAGAACACCTGCGGCGTGCAGTCGGTGTATCGCATTGAACCCGATTTCGTTGGCGCGCAACTGGATTCGGTGCTGGACGATGTGCGTATTGATGCCGCCAAAATTGGCATGCTGTCGGAAACCGCGATTGTTGAAGTGGTGGCCGAGCGGCTGAAACGCGCCAGCCTGCCGTTTGTGGTGCTGGATACGGTGATGATTGCCAAGAGTGGCGATCCGCTGCTGTCGCCGGATGCAGTGGCCAGCGTGCGTGAACTGCTGCTGCCGCAGGTGTCGTTGATCACGCCCAATTTGCCCGAAGCCGCTGCGCTACTGGGCCGTGATATGGCGCAGGATGAGAAAACCATGCTGATGCAGGGCGATGCGCTGTTGGATCTCGGTTGTGAAGCGGTATTAATGAAGGGCGGACATCTCAGTGATGCCGAAAGCCCGGATTGGCTGATCACCCGTGCAGGGCGTCAGCGCTTCACCGCACCACGCGTCAATACGCGCCATACCCACGGCACCGGTTGTTCGCTGTCCGCCGCTTTAGCGGCACTGCGTCCACGTCACGATAACTGGGCGGATACAGTCACCGAAGCCAAAGCCTGGCTGCAGCAGGCCTTGCTGCACGCCGACTCGCTGGAAGTCGGCAAGGGCATTGGTCCGGTGCACCATTTCCATCAGTGGTGGTAGGGCAGCAGAACGGCGATTAAGGCGTGCCTCTGCGTTGCAGGATTCAATCTGAAGGCCGCCCATCGCAAGGTGGCAGAATATTTTTACTGCGTATCCGTCTGAAAAATGGAGTGAGCAATTTGCCAGCCTGGCGCTTTTCGGTCCAGGCTGTTGGGGGCGAATCGGCCATTGCCGGTTCCATTCCAGCCATTTATTTCAGGAGCCAACATGACGGACATCGTACAGTTATTGGGCAAAGAAGCGGATTCACTTCTTCAACATCGCTGCATGACCATTCCAGCGGACAGCCTTTATTTACCGGGCGCGGATTTCGTCGATCGTGTGATGATCGACAACAATCGTTCTCCTGCCGTATTACGCAATATGCAAACCCTGTATAACACTGGTCGCCTGGCGGGCACCGGCTATCTGTCGATTCTGCCGGTCGATCAGGGCGTTGAGCACTCAGCGGGTGCCTCTTTTGCCGCCAACCCGGCTTACTTCGATCCGAAGAACATTGTTGAGCTGGCGATTGAAGCCGGCTGTAACTGTGTCGCCTCTACCTATGGTGTGCTGGCCTCAGTATCACGCCGCTATGCACACCGCATTCCGTTTATGGTGAAACTTAACCACAACGAAACCCTGAGCTATCCCACCCAGTACGATCAAACGCTGTATGCCAGCGTCGAGCAGGCATTCAACCTGGGGGCGATTGCGGTGGGCGCGACCATCTATTTTGGTTCTGAGCAGTCACGTCGTCAGATTGAAGAGATCTCGGCTGCTTTCGAGCGTGCGCATGAACTGGGCATGGTGACCGTGCTGTGGGCCTATCTGCGCAATGATGGCTTCAAGAAAGACGGCGTAGATTACCATGCCAGCGCTGATTTGACCGGCCAGGCCAACCATCTGGCAGCCACCATTGGCGCAGACATCGTGAAGCAGAAAATGGCCGAGAACAACGGCGGCTACAAGGCGGTGAAATTCGGCCATACCGATGAGCGCGTCTACAGCAAGCTGACCACGGAGAACCCGATCGATCTGGTGCGTTACCAGCTGGCGAACTGCTATATGGGCCGTGCTGGATTGATCAACTCCGGTGGCGCATCAGCCGGAGACACTGACATTGCCGAATCGGTGCGTACTGCGGTGATCAACAAACGTGCGGGCGGTATGGGGCTGATACTGGGCCGTAAGGCGTTTAAGAAGTCGCTGAAAGAGGGCGTACAGCTGATTAATGCGGTGCAGGATGTTTATCTGGCGAAAGATGTCACAATTGCGTAATTGATTGCCCAAATCCCTTCCCGCAAGCGGGAGGGGAATCGGTCAGCGGAGTAATGATTGGGGATTGATCGAGAGCATGGGGACGAAATCTTATCTGCAAAGCTCTCTATTGAGCGGCAACACGCGCTTCACTCGCTCGCCAATCGCACTTTGCTTGGGTCTCCCCCTTTATATGGGAGAGGACCAGGTTGAGGGGCTCTAATCGCAGACAATCTAAGGCGCTTCAAACCATTCGCTATTACGCTCAGCAATCGGCGTAATGGTCAAAATCATTTCCTGCAGATGACGTCGCATCGCCGCTTCTGCCGCTTCAACATCTTGCGCTTTTAACGCCTGGTAGATGTTTTCATGCTGCTGAATCAGGCTTTCCGGTGGTGACACTTCACTCAGGGTCAGGAAGCGCACGCGGTCCATGGTGGCTTTAATGTTCTCCACCGTTTCCCATGCCAGCAGGCAGTTAATCCCTTCGGCAATCAGGCGGTGAAACTCATCGTCCAGCGTTAAGAATGCCTGGCTGTCGTGACGTTCTGCCGCCAGACGCTGCAACTGAAGATTGTGCTCCAGCGCCATTAAGCCTTCGGGAGTGATCTCCTGTGCAGCACGTCGCACCACGGCGATTTCCACCGCTTCACGGATAAAACGGCCGTCGGCCACACGCTGGGCGGAAATTTTACGCACGAAAGTGCCGCGCTGCGGCAGCACCTGCACCAGGCCCGCTTCCGCCAGTTTGATAAAGGCTTCGCGGACTGGCTGGCGCGACACATTGAAGCGCGCGGACACTTCTTTTTCCGACAGCAACGAGCCGGGATGAATGGCGCAGGTCACGATATCTTTGCGCAGATAACGATAGATCTGCTGATTTACGGGTTCGCTGGTGGTAATGGTATAGGCAATCGACATGCAGCAATATCCGTATTACGGCTGGCCTACGCCAGCCCGATGAGAAAGGTTCAGTCTAATCAGCACGCTGCATCTGCGCTACACATTTGTGAAGGCACTTATGCCTGTGTCACAAGGGCCTGTACCGTGGCGCGTGCACCCTGTACAACCAGTTGCTGATAGAGTTCCGTAACGCGTGCCACGAAGGCGGTTTGATGCAGCAGGTCATCGCCAAACACCGCTTTCAAGCCGATCAACGCCTTCACGCGATCTGCGCCATCTTCACTATGTGCCACGATGCTCGCCAGCTGATCTTTTAGCGGGTCGCGAATTTCTATCGTCTGGCCCTGTTCATCGACACCGCTGACATAGCGAATCCAACCCGCCACACCGAGCAGCAGATAGTCGCAAGAGGTGCCGTTACGCAGATGCCAGCGCACGCTGTCCAGCAAACGCTGCGGCAACTTCTGCGTGCCATCGGTGGCAATTTGATAAGTGCGATGCTTGATGGCGCGGTTTTCGTAGCGAGCGATCAGCGAGTCGGCATAGGCGGTGAGATCCACGCCCTGAGTACGCAGCGTCGGGGCCTGATTCTGTAACATCAGCGCGCGCGCCGCCGTGCGGAAGTGGTTATCGGCCATGCAATCGCTGATGTGTTCGTATCCGGCGAGGAAGCCGAGATAGGCGAGGAACGAGTGGCTGCCGTTGAGCATGCGCAGCTTCATCTCTTCAAACGGTAATACATCACTGACCAGCTCAGCACCGGCATTTTCCCACGTCGGGCGGCCGTTAACGAAGTTATCTTCAATCACCCACTGGAAGAAAGGCTCGGCTTCCACCGCCACCGGATCGCTGCTGCCTAAGCGCGCTTCCAGCGCATCAAATGCGGCATCGGTCATGGCGGGAACGATGCGATCCACCATGGTGGAGGGGAAGGTGATGTGCGTTTGAATGTACTCTGCCAGTTCGTGGCTATGGCGTTCTGCCAGCTGGGTGACGACGTTGCGCGTGACGTGACCGTTCTCTGGCATGTTGTCGCAGGACATCACGCTGAATGGCGTTAATCCACGTTCGCGGCGACGGATAATCGCCGCCAGAATCAGGCCCGGCAGCGAACGCGGCTGCGTGGGGTTTTTCAGGTCATGCACGATATCAGGATGATCCGGATTGAGCTTGCCGCTGGAAGGCATGTAGCAATAGCCTTTCTCAGTCACCGTCATCGAGACAATCGCCACATCCGGCTGGCTCATCGCCTCAATCACCGCATCAATGCCGTCGCCTTTGCCATGCAGCGCTTGCGTCACCACGCCAATCACGCGGGTGTGCAGGCTGCTATCGGCCATCTCGGTGAGGGTATAGAGCAAATCCTGTTGGCGCAGCGCCTGGATCAGTGCGCCGCTGTTGAGATTCACTTCGCAGTAGCCCCAGTCGCTGCCTTTCGTTGCCAGTTTATCGGTCGCGAGCGCCTGATGGGCACGGTGAAAAGCACCAAAGCCGATATGTACCATGCGGGTTTTTAACTTGCTGCGGTCGTAAGCGGGACGTTGGACGTCGGCGGGGAGGCGATCAAGTTCTAACATGCGTTTTCCTTTTAGCAAACGGGGCGCTGAGCGCCCCATTATGGTCAATCTGTTATGCGGACACCGGTTTATCTACGGTCTTTGGGCTGCGAATCACAAACAGCACCAGCATCGCACCAATCCCGGCGACACAGCCCGCCAGAATAAAGGCGCTGTCGAATTTACCGGTGTGCTGCACGATATAGCCTGTGACAATCGGTCCAACAATCCCGGACAGGCTACCAATCAGATGGATAAAGCCACTGATGCTGCCGACACGGCTTTTGTGCACCACATCCTGAATAATCGCCCAGTAAATCGCACCGGTGATGTAGAGGAAGAAGATGGAGATCGACATCATGATCACCGCGGAATTCACCTCTTTAATCGTTCCCGCCAGTGCTACACAGATGGCGGCAGCCAGCAGCGAGACCACCAGAACAATTTTGCGCGACAGCAGCAACTTGCCGGTGATGTTGAAAATCTTATCCGAGATCCAACCGCCCAATGCGAGGCCGACGAAGCCGACAATCCACGGGATCATGGTGGTGATACTCATGGATTTAATATCCAGGCCGTGCGCCTGCACCAGATAAGCCGGGAACCAGCTCAGGAAGAAGAACAGAATATAGTTGTAGCAGAAGAAGGCAAAAGCGGTGACCAGAATAATCGGCTGACGCAGGTAGTAACCCATGCCGTGCGCTTTGCCTGATGAATCGATGACATCAGCCGGTTCTTCCGCTTTCAGTTTCTCGACCAGCGCGCGCTCTTCTGCAGAGACTTTTTTGCTGCGTGCCGGGTTATCAGCAGCGAAGAAGAACCACAGACCCATCCACACCAGGCCAATCACGCAGATCACCACGAACGCCGGACGCCAGCCAAATGATAACGCCAGATAGCCCACAATCGGACCAGCGACAGCACCACCCAGCGGCGAACCCGCACTCAGCAAGCCCATTGCGGTAGCCGCCTGTTTTTTCGGGAACCAGCCGTTGATGGCCTTGTTTGCCGAGGCGCAGATTGGGCCTTCCGCCATGCCGAACAGCACGCGCAGAATCATCATCGACCAGAACCCGGTCGCCAGTGCGGTCATGCCGCAGAACAGCGACCACATACCGACGGCGGTGCCGAGCACGATAGTCGGGCCGAATTTATCGGTCGCCAGGCCACCGATAAAGTTAAACAGCGCATAACCAAAGAAGAAGCTACCGAAAATCATGCCGAACTGTTCGGCGTTGATCATCAGGTCTTTTTCTACCAGCGGTACAGTCAGAGAAAGGGCAATACGATCGAGGTAGTTGATCATATAAACCAGGAACAACAGCAGTACGAGGGTCCAGCGTAGATTCATTAACATAGAAACTCCGTTTCCCCGTCATGCCTCAATCTGTTTCTGTGTGGCCTGTTTAATCTCATCCCCCTCGGGGATTTAATCACTTGCCGCTTTGATACAGCCTGAAGCATTGAGAGGATTATTATATTGGCCGGCGGGTACGCACCGGATTAAGGACACCTGGTGTGAAGATTAACTTAACCCATGTGCAGAATCACTTTGCAGCAGGTGCGCGGATCTTTTTCGAACAGCGTCATCGCTTTTTCAATCTCAGCCAGCGGGAAATAGTGGGTGACTAATTTCTCTGGCTGAATCTGACCTTTCTCCATCCACTCAATCACCTGCGGGAAGCGATTGCTGTTCAGGCGCGAGGTAAACAGTGATAACTCTTTGCTGGTTAACGCCTGCTGCGTGATGCTGCAAGGTTCACCGGAGAAGCCGAGCAGGCCAATACGCGCCGCCGGAGAGGCGAGGGCAGCGGCTTCTGCCAGAATGGTCGGATGGCAGGCGGCATCGATGATCAATGTTGGCTGCACGCCTTCCAGCTGTGCGGCCAGCGGAATCTCACTGTTGTTGAACACCTGATCAGCGCCATTTTCCTGCGCCAGCGCCAGACGTTCCGGCAGACGATCCACCACCAGCACTTTTTCCACGCCGTAGACGCCTTTCAGCACCTGAATGGCGGTTAAGCCCATCGGGCCAGCGCCGTAAATCATCGCCACGTCATTGGCCTGCGGTTTGAGGAAGGCGGTGATGTTCGCCGCGATGGTGAACGGTTCCACCAGGCTGGCGAGTTTGTCCGGAATAGAAGCGGGCAGAGTAAAAGCGTTTTTCGCCGGTGCCACCGCAAATTCGCTGAAACCACCGTCACGGTGCACACCGATTACCTGCAGTTCTTTACAGACGTTTGGGCGACCGATGGAGCAGGGGTAGCAGTGTCCGCAGCTGACGACCGGATCCACCGCCACACGCTCGCCGATACGCGCGGCATCCACGCCTTCACCCACCGCATCGATTAGGCCAAAGAATTCGTGGCCAATCACGCGCGGGTATTTGGCGAATGGGTTGTGGCCGTGCCAGATGTGCACATCTGAACCGCAGATACTGGCAAACTGCACTTTGACGCGCACTTCGCCTGCGGCTGGTTCAGGCAATGCGCGTTCTGCCACTACCAATTCACCCGGTTGATCAATTACGACACTTTTCATCATCTACTCCTTGCCAGATACACACTTAATTGGTGGATTTGGCAGCAACGGGAATGCAATGAATGAAAAATACGCTTGCTAATACTACCATACAAGTCGGCGTTAAAGAGTTGTGAAGAGAGTCACAGAGTGCAGGGAGAGGGAGCGAAGAACTGTGGCAGTTTGGAAGATGGGGCAGTGGAATTGGAGTGGGGCTGAAATATGCAGAGATTTGAGATGTGGGATTTTCAGTTTGGGTTGAGATTCCCAGGCAGGCCGCAGATATTCAAACAGGGTTGAGGTGTTGAGTGGGTTGCGATGTTCAGAGTGATATGAGGTCTTCAAGCTATGTTGGGGGGGAATTGGGTTTGTGATGTTCAGGCTGTGATGAGATGTGCAGGTTTGGCTGAGATTTTCAGATTGAGCCGACAATGACTTTAGATAGGACATCGCCCAACTATTCCATTCATCGCCTCCCAAATTGCAGGCATAAAAAAACCAGCCTGATAGGCTGCTCTTTTCAAGAATTTGGCTCCTCTGACTGGACTCGAACCAGTGACATACGGATTAACAGTCCGCCGTTCTACCGACTGAACTACAGAGGAATCGTTTGGAACGGGGCGCATAGTAACGAGCAGGCTCTGGGTTGTCAAAGGCCTTTTCTACATTTTTAACTGACTGCTGAATAAAGCGTCAATTTTACGATTTTCTCCGCCTTAGCGCGCTGAATCACCCTCCATAACAGGATGATTTGTGATGCAAGTCACTAATGTTATGCAAAATTACATTCTGATTTGTCGATTTTGTCAGATACCTCGCATGTATGATCACAGATATTTCATTTCGCCGTTGTGGCGGCCAAAAGCGAAACATATATTCCAGATCAATTCCCACCCACAACTCCAGGTGCAGCATGAACAAAGTCAGAATCGGAATGATCGGCAGTGGTTACATTGGTCGTTGTCACGCCATTGCTTACGCGCAGGCTCCCACTGTTTTTGCGCTGAAAGGCGAAATCGTGCGTGAAATGCTGGCAGAGGTGAATCCAGAGCTGGCCGCGAAACAGGCGGCAACCTTTGGCTTTGCCCGTTCAACTGGCGACTGGCACGAGCTGGTGCGCGATCCCAACATCGATGTGGTCGACATCTGTGCCCCGAACTTCCTGCACAAAGAGATGGCGCTGGAAGCGATTCGTAACGGCAAACACGTTTACTCTGAGAAGCCGCTGTCGTTGTCTGTGGCAGACGCAGAAGAGATGGTGCAGGCCGCGCAGCAGGCAGGCGTCAAAACGCTGGTGGGCTTCAACTATATGAAAAACCCGACCAGCCAGCTGGCGCGTGAAATCATTGCGCGCGGTGAAATTGGCGAAGTGATCCATTTCTACGGCACTCACAACGAAGATTATCTGGCACGCCCGGAAACCCCGCTCGACTGGCACTGCCAGAAAGCGCTGGCCGGCTTGGGTGCGTTAGGCGATCTGGCGGCGCATATCGTCAACATGGCGCACTATCTGGTGGGCGACATCGAAGAAGTCAGCGGCGATATGATGACGGTAATTAAACAGCGGCCCGATCCCAAAGACCATTCACGTCTGCTGCCGGTAGAGAACGAAGATCAGGCCAGCGCGCTGCTGCGCTTTAAAAATGGTGCACACGGCGTGTTTGAGACCTCGCGCATCGCCTGTGGCAGCAAAATGGGCCTCACCTACGTGGTCACCGGCACCAAAGGCACGCTACGCTACACCCAGGAGCGCATGGCCGAGCTGGAGCTGTATATCCATGATGAGCCCGCTGGACGTCAGGGCTTCAAAACCATTCTGACTGGCCCGGCCCATCCGGATTACGCCAACTTCTGCGTATCAGCGGGTCACGGTATTGGTTTTAACGATCAGAAAACCGTGGAGATCCGTGACTTGATCAACGGTATCGCAGCCGGCGATCGTATGTGGCCAGATTTTGCCGAAGGCTTGCAGGTGCAGAAGGTATTAGAAGCGGTAGCAGTATCCGCCGTCGAGCGTCGCTGGATGAAGGTGTAACGCCCTTCTTACAGTACGCATTCAAGCTGTTGGGCAGGCTAGGGCAGGCTAGGGCAGGCTAGGGCAGCTTCTTAGCCGATAGTGAATATTGCTAAAGAGTGATTCTGGCAGCAGCCAAAGTTAGCCAATGAGCGCAATGTCTAACAGGCAGCACCTCTGACAGCACGCATTAAAGCTAATGAGCAGGCTGGGGTCGCTTTGGGGCTGGCATTTCGCAGCGCTGAACGGAATGAGGAAACCAGGAGAGCCAGCATGGATGCTGGCGAAAGGCGCAGCCGGAACAGGGATGTTCCGTCTGCGCCGGTCCGTCCGGCTGACGAGTGAAGTGAAGGCACCGCGTCAGCGGCGCGAGGACCGCCAGCCCCAAAGCGACCCCAGACTGCGTTATCACCAGCAACCCAGACTGCGTTATCACCAGCAACCCAGACTGCGTTATCACCAGCAACCCAGACTGCGTTATCACCAGCAACCCAGACTGCGTTATCACCAGCAACCCAGACTGCGTTCTCACCAGCAAACCAGACTGCGTTAGCACTAGCAATCCAGACTGCATTTCTTCCGAATCTAACCGACTAACATCACGCCAGTAGCGGGCACTGCGGCGGCAGGCGGCAGCTCAGCGCGCCTGGCATCACTTCAATTTCAAATTCGCTGCCGGTCAGCGGTTCGCCATCCAGATTGAACGTCATCTCGTGCGGTGAACGAATGCTCAGCGACTGCAACTGCGCCGAAACAATATTCGGATTCTCATCATTACGCGTCAGCGAATGCAGCAACGTCGGCAACAACTCCTGCGCGGTGACGATGCTCAGATTCAGCTGCCCATCATTGATCAATGCATCCGGACACAGCTTCTGTCCGCCACCTGCCTGACGACCATTACCAATGCCGATCACCAGTGCATCACCTTGCCACTCAAATCCCGGACCGCTGATCTCACAGCTATCCGGCTTCAGCGCATCCACTCGCATCAAACCATGAATAAAATAGGACACGCCGCCTAAAGCCGATTTCAATTTCTCCGGCGTCTCCGTGGTAATACGCGTGCCAAAGCCGCCGGTCGCCATATTGATAAAGTAGCGATCGCCATTTACACGCGCCAAATCAATCGCGCTGGCTTTACCCAACACCGCCAGACGCAGCGCCGGTTCCATCTCCTCTGGAATCCCCACGCTGGTGGCGAAATCATTGGCCGTACCAAGCGGCAGAATACCCAGTGCTGGACGCTGCTCTGCAGGCACTGCCGCCAGCGCTGTGGCGATTTCATTGATGGTGCCATCGCCGCCGCCCGCTACCACGGTTTCAGCCTGCAATTCCACCGCTTCCTGCACGTAACGGTCACCGTCGCCCTTTTCCCAGGTCACGCGTACCGCCAGATTAAAACCTTCATCGCGCAGCGTATTCACCGCCGCACGCAAATCTTCATTGCCCGCGCCTTTCCCATTGAGGATCAGCAGCGTCAGTGGTTTATTTTGCATAATCAGTTCCTTGAGGCGAAATACGATGCAGAGGTTATAGCATAGCTGGGCGAGGAACTTTATCGGCGGGCGATGAAAAAAAGAAATCCCGCACGGGGGAGCCGGGCGGGTGAATGAGGTGGTTCCTGGTACTACCTGCTGTTTATTGTTACTCGTTAGCAGCAGGCGGGATTCTAAAGCGAGGCGCAGCGGCGGTCTGTGATCCTGTTCTAACTTCGCGCCTTTCTTTTCATTATGTGCGCTTTTTTCCGTGCGGATCGTAGGTGCTGTTGCCGTCAGTGAAATTTCGCATTAGCAAAGCAAAGGCCAGATCCACCGATTCCGGTACAGGGATCCACACCTTATGTCCATCTCCCGGCGCGACATCTACCGCTGCACCTTTATCATTCTGCATCGATTCCAGCGTACAGTTCAGATTGCCCTGCGGCGTCATGATCTCCACAGAATCGCCGAGCAAAAACTTATTCTTCACGGCAATTTGCGCCCAGTCGCCGCGACGTTCACCGGTAAACTCTCCCACAAACTGCTGGCGATCGGATACCGAAAAACCCTGTTCATAGTTCTGATAACTGTCATGCGTATGACGACGCAGGAAACCTTCGGTATAGCCACGATGCGCCAAACCTTCCAGCGTCTCCAGCAGCGCCGGATCGAACGGCTTGCCGGCTGCCGCATCATCGATGGCGCGACGATAAACCTGCGCGGTGCGAGCACAGTAATAGAAAGATTTAGTGCGGCCTTCAATTTTCAGCGAATGTACGCCCATCTGGCTCAGGCGCTCGACATGGGCCACCGCGCGTAAATCCTTTGAGTTCATGATGTAAGTGCCGTGCTCATCTTCAAAGGCACTCATCACTTCACCGGGCTTCATCTTCTCTTCTAACAAGAATACACGGTCGGTCGTCGCGCCAACGCCCAGCGTGGGCTCCTGCACCTCAACCGGCTGGTGGAAGCCGACAATATTGCCCACCTCATCCTGTTTGCCTTCTTCCACTTTGTATTCCCAGCGGCAGGCGTTAGTACAGGTTCCCTGATTCGGATCGCGCTTATTGAGATAACCGGAAAGCAGACAGCGCCCGGAGTAGGCCATGCACAGTGCGCCGTGTACGAAGATCTCAATCTCCATTTCTGGCACCTGCTGGCGAATCTCAGCAATCTCATCCAGCGACAGCTCGCGCGACAGAATCACGCGGGTCAGCCCCATCTGCTGCCAGAACTTCACCGTCGCCCAGTTCACCGCATTGGCCTGCACCGATAGATGAATCGGCATCTCCGGAAAAGCTTCACGCACCAGCATAATCAGGCCGGGATCGGACATGATTAGCGCATCGGGCTGCATCTCCACCACCGGCGTCAGGTCGCGGATAAAGGTTTTCAGCTTGGCGTTATGCGGCGCGATGTTCACCACTACGTAGAATTTCTTGCCCAGCTGGTGCGCTTCTTCAATGCCCTTGGCCAGCACTTCGTGGGTAAATTCATTATTACGCACGCGCAGGCTGTAGCGCGGTTGACCGGCATACACCGCGTCTGCGCCATAGGCAAAGGCATAGCGCATATTCTTCAGCGATCCCGCTGGAGAAAGGAGTTCGGGTTTAAACATGGAGGGAATTCTCACTGATGTCAGGTCAGCATGCCATCGGCGATGGCAGGTGCACGAGCCGCATCAAACGGCCCTGCAAAAGGTGGGGAATTGTAGGCAGGGCCGTCGCTGAAGTAAATTGATCTACATCAAGCGAGCGCTACATCAGGCGACAGACGTCCGCTTCCCAGCGATAACCCATGCCGTACACCGCACGAATAAACGGCTGCTCCGCATCGAGGTTTTCCAGCTTGCGACGCAGATTCTTGATATGGCTATCAATAGTGCGGTCAGTGACCACGCGATAATCGTCATAAAGATGATTCAGTAACTGTTCACGCGAGAACACTTTACCCGGCTCCAGCGCCAGGGTTTTCAGCAAGCGGAATTCAGCAGGCGTCAGTTCCAGTTGCTGTTCGCGCCAGCTGGCCTGAAAACGCCCTTCATCAATCAGCAGATGCGAGGCGAGTTGCGCCTCTTCCGGCGAACGTTTCACGCGGCGCAAAATGGTTTTCACACGTGCCACCACTTCACGCGGGCTGAACGGTTTGCAGATGTAATCATCCGCGCCGATTTCCAGCCCCAGCAGGCGGTCGATCTCCTCGGTGCGCGCGGTGACCATAATGATCGGCAGCTCGGAGAAACGGCGGATTTCACGACACAGCGTTAAGCCATCGCGACCCGGCAGCATCAAATCCAGCAGCATCAAATCCGGCGGTGAGTGCTGCACGTAGTTCAGCACTTCATTGCCATCGGCAATATGGTGGGTGCGATAGTTGGACGCCTGCAGATAATCGATCATCAGCTGCG
The DNA here is from genome assembly GCF_009829935.1 of Pantoea sp. Seng. Classification (NCBI taxonomy): domain Bacteria; kingdom Pseudomonadati; phylum Pseudomonadota; class Gammaproteobacteria; order Enterobacterales; family Erwiniaceae; genus Pantoea; species Pantoea sp. Seng. Next base: position 212,831 of record NZ_SZZV01000008.1, read on the forward strand.
CCAGTTTCGGTTCGTCTTCAACAATAAGAATCAGGGGATCGTGATTATCCGGGCTCATAAGCTATTTCTGGTGAGGAACATACGGCAAGTTTAGCGCGATTTGCAATCCACCTAAATCAGAGTGATCCGCAGAAATGCTGCCGCTATGTGCTTCAACTATGTTTTTACAGATCGCCAGGCCCAAGCCAGAGCCGCCGCTGGCGCGATTGCGTGAACTTTCTGCCCGGAAAAAACGCTCAAAAAGATGTGCCTGATGTTCAGCATCGACGCCGGGCGCGCTATCCGCAAAGCGTAACTGCCAGTAGTCGCCGTGTTGCTGCAGGCTGACCCGTACTTCGCCACCGGCATCGGTATAACGCAGGCTATTCTCCAGCAGATTGGTGAACAACTGCATCAAACGATCCGGATCGCCGAAACTTTCCGCTTTGGTCGGCAGCGCAAGGGTGAGCGTCAAATCCCGGCTGCGATAGCGTTCGCCAAAGCTGCCTGCCACCACTTCCAGCAGATTCACCACATCCACCGGCTGTTTGCGATAGGCGAGGGCGCCAGCGTCAGACAGCGACAGCTGATGCAGATCGTCCACCAGTTTGGTCAGCACCACCACTTCACTCTGCAGTGAGGTGATGGCTTCCGGCGTCAGCTTGCGCACACCATCCTGCATCGCTTCCAGCTCACCGCGCATGATCGCCAGCGGTGTGCGCAGCTCGTGGGAGATGTCGGCCATAAAGGCGCGGCGATTGCTTTCGTTCTTCTCCAGAGAACTGGCGAGCTGGTTAAAATCGCGCGCCAGCTGACCGATTTCATCACTGCTGCCGACTTCCACGCGTGTGGAAAATTTGCCTGCCGCCAGTTCATGGGTGCCATCCACCAGCCGCTTCACCGGGGCCAATAAGCCGCGCGCCAGCAGCCAGGTGACCAGCGCCGCCAGCAGCGTGGTGAGGGTGACGATCATCCAGCTGGTGCGGCGCTGCTGCAGGTCAAAGTTGATATCGGTGCTGCGCGTCAGTCGTTCAGCGGGCGAGGCGATCACCCAACCCACCACTTTGCTGGTGCTGGTGGTGATGTTGCGCCGCGTGCCTTCCGGCGGCACCGGTGAGTGTGGCCCGGACAGCACTTTATACTGCTGATCGATAATCCAGAATTGGGTGCGCCAGCCGTGTGGCGGCAACTGCGTACTGCTGCCGGGATTTTGCTCCATCGATCGCAGAATGGTGAAAATCAGGCGGTCGTTGTTCCGCAGGAAATCCCAGTTGCCGTGCTGCTCATACTGATCCGCCAGCGCATCGCTCAGCAGGGTTAAACGCTGTTCATTGCCTTTCTTGATGTAATCAACAAAGCCGTGCTCAAAGCTGAGGCGCACGCCCCAGTGCATGGTGATGATCACCAGCATGCAGGTGGAAAAAATCGCCACAAACAACTTGGCACCAATGCCGAGTTTCAACGGCTGCTTCATGCTTTTCTCCTGCCTCTGAGATCCACGTTCTTACTCACATCTTTGGGTACGCGCCAGAACACCAGTGCTGGCAACACAATCACCAGCGCCATGCACAGGTAGGTATAAATAAAGGTTTGATGTGCGGCGGCGCTGTTGGTCACGGCGCCGTGGACGAACGCACCCAGCAGCAAGCCTGCCACCGTGACGCCAATACTCATCGACAACTGCATGATCATCGAGAGCAAGCTGTTGCCGCTTGAAGCCAGATCATCCGGTAACTCTTTCAGCGTTAAGGTGTTCATTGAGGAGAAGCGGATGGCATTCACCATGCCTTGCAGCAGCAGGACCACTGGCAGCATCCACACCCATCCGAGCAGCGCCACTGCCGGAAACAGCAACACCACCAGCGCCAGTGCGATAGTCGCCCCGACCAGCGCATTGCGATAGCCAAACAGGTTAACGATGCGCACCACCACGCGTTTGGTGCCCATATTGCCCAGCACCATCGGAATCATCATTAAACCCGCGTGGAACGGGCTGTAGCCGAGGCCCACCTGCAAAAAGATCGGTGTCATAAATGGCAGCATGCCGCTACCGATGCGTCCGGTGAAGCTGCCGAGCAGGCCAATCGAGTAGATGCGGTTGTCGAACAGCTTCAGGCTAAACAGCGCGTTGTCGTTGTTGCGGCCGTGCATCAGGTAAAACAGCAGGGAGAACACGCCGACCAGAATCAGTGCGCCGAGCAGCAGCGGGGAGCCGCCGGTGCTGCGCTGGCCGTCGAGCGCCAGCGTCAGGGTCGCCATGCCCACTGCCAGCAGCACAAAACCGAGGAAGTCGAAGCGTTTGGTTTGCATGGTGTAATTCGGCATCAGCATCAGGGTGGCAATCGCGCCGATGATGCCGACCGGAATATTAATCAGGAAGATCCAGTGCCAGCTGGCGTATTGCACTAAAATCCCGCCCAGCGCCGGACCGAGCAGCGGACCGATTTGCCCGGGGGTTGTCACAAAGGTCATCGCCGACATGTACTGCTCGCGCGGCACAATTTTCATCACCGTCAAACGCCCGACCGGCACCATCATCGCACCGCCGACGCCTTGCACCACGCGCGCCATCACCAGTTGATCGAGCGAGGTGGAGAAGGCGCACAGCAGCGAACCGATGCTAAACAGCACAATGGCGCAGAAGAAAATGTTACGCACGCCAAAGCGATCCGCCAGCCAGCCGCTGATCGGCAACGTCACGGCCACCGTCAGCACATACGACACGATCACCGAATGCATGTTGAGTGGGCTGACATTGAGGTCACGCGCCATTGAAGGGATGGCGGTGTTGACGATGGTGGTATCCAGCGCCTGCATAAAAAAGCCGAAGGCGACGATCCACAGCTGCCAGCGCACGGTAGCGGTTTGCGAGTTCATGAAGATTACCGTTATATTAAAGCCAGTTTTCGCTGATTAACCCGTTCACCCGTGAAAATTCGCGCAGGTTGTTGGTAATGAGTGTTAGCGCTTCACTCCGCGCGTGTGCAGCAATGTGTAAATCATTCAGACCGATGGGTGTGCCTTTCTTTTCCAGGTCAGCGCGAATCGAGCCGTATTGAAATGCTGCCCTTTGGTCGTAACTGAGTACGTCCAGACGGGAAACAAAGTCTTCAACAGTGCGTAAATTCCTTTCAGGAAAAGCACTTTTCTCCGCACCATGAACGAGTTCAGCAAGCGTAATCGATGAGATGACCATGCGCCCGACATTGGCATTAAAGCGTTCCAAAACCTCAATCGGGCGGCGTTTGATGACATAGATAACGGAGTTGGTATCCAGCATATAGCGATGCATTAAAAATCTTCCCTGTCAGATTGCTCCTGTGACGCACGCTCATTCATAAAATCATCGCTTACGCTGGGGCCATCGAGGAAAAAGCTATCCCAGGCGTTTTCTATTGGTGTGAGAATGCGCTCTTTGCCAATCGCACGCACCGTGACATTTTTCACGTTGTCGGGAAAGCGCACGTCAGCAGGAATACGCACGTTTTGCGTACGATTATTTGTAAACACTGTACCTTGAGGGGTCTTCCCCGATCATGGTGGGAGACTCAGAACGCCATATTCAGTTTCCCGTAGTGGAACATCACTCCCAGCTTAAAGCGCTCCCGGTTTCGGTATCCCCTGGCTTTTATCCTCAGCAGCCTGATC